>CAZBQQ010000120.1:0-17340 GCA_964493965.1 uncultured Solibacteraceae bacterium | reverse complement strand
TGGACCTGTACCGCGAGGAGGTCTACACCTTCACGCCGCGCGGCAAGGTGATCGTGCTGCCGCGCGATTCCACGCCGGTCGATTTCGCCTACTCCATCCACACCGCGGTCGGCCACACCTGCGTGGGGGCCAAGGTGAACGGCCGCATCGTCCCGCTCAAATACGCGCTGCGCAACGGCGACGTGATCGAGATCCTCACCCAGCCGGGCCACATGCCGAGCAAGGACTGGCTGGCGCTCGTGCGGACCCCGCGGGCACGCAACAAGATCCGCACCGTCATCAACGCCACCGAGCGGGCGAAATCCATCGAGATCGGCCAGAAGTACCTGGAGAAGGAAGCGCGCCGCGTGGGCGTGCAACTGAACCGGATCGCCAAGGTGGATGTCGAACGGGTCGCCTCCGAGTATGGCTTCGCGAAGATGGACGACCTGTACGCCGCGCTCGGCTACGGGAAGTTCTCGCCGCGGAAGATCCTCCAGAAACTCGCGCCCGATACCGTGGGCCTCGAGGACGAAGAGGAGAAGAAGGCTCCCGCTCAGACCGCGCTCCCCGGAGTTCCGGGCGGCATGCCCGACACGGGAGACCTGGTCATCAAGGTCAAGGGCATGGACGACCTGCTCGTCTATCGCGCCAAGTGCTGCAACCCGATCCGCGGCGAGGCGATCGTCGGCTACGTGACGCGGGGCAAGGGCGTGGCGGTGCATTCGACCAACTGCTCCAATGTCACGAACTTGATGTACGAGGCGGAGCGCCGCATCGACGTCGAATGGACGCGCGCGACTTCTGAATCCTTCCCGGTGAAGATCGTGGTCTACACCAACGACCGGCCCGGAATGCTCAGCGAACTGACCTCGGTGCTGTTCCACGAGAACAGCAACATCCGCAGCCTGGAGGCGAAGCAGAACGAAAAGGAGGGCGCGGTGGTGGACATGACGGTGGACGTGCGCGACAAAAAGCAGCTCGAGCGCATCGTCGCGGCCATGCGCCGCCTCTCGGGGATCATCGATGTCGAACGCATGTGAGATTGAGGCGGAGCGCATCGCCATTTCGAAGTCGAAGGGGATCCGGATCGAGTGGAAGGACGGACACCGTAGCGACTACACGCTGCGATACCTGCGTGACCACTGCCCTTGCGCGACGTGCGCCGGCACGCACGGACCCGCGCCCGCCGTGGCCGCGAACCCATTCCAGATGTTCCAGGCGACGCTGAAGATCGACGAGGTAGAGACGGTGGGCAACTACGCCATCCGGCTCAACTGGAGCGACGGCCACCGCAGCGGCATCTACTCCTACGAGCACTTCCGCCGCATCTGCCCGTGCGCGGAGTGCGCGGCCATCGGGGCGGAGGCGCAAGGCTGAGGCCGCCGCCATCCGGCGATTCCTCAGGACTTTGTGTCCCTGGCATCGTAGTAGAAATGATCCGCGGCAGAGCGGTTGCGCCCCGAGAAGATCGCGGCCACCAGGCGCGGGTTGCGGGCAAGATACCAATCACCGAAGCCGTCGAACTTTCGACAGGATGTCCAGATATGGTTGCGACGTGCTGTGCCGTAACGCCGCCCGGTCCTCTTGCCGAGGGTCTTCAGCCTGAGCGCGAAGTCCAGATCCTCAGCGCTGACAAGCGACTCATCAAAACCGCCGAGGATGTCGAAGTCGCGTTTGCGGAACCAAAACAGCCCGGCCGAGACGCCCCGAAACGCAACAAACGGCGCTACGACGAGCAGCGAACAGACGATGCCCAAAGAGATTCGCTCCGGATAGATCCAGGCGCCTCCGCCGACATATCGCCCTTGTCGGAGCTTCGCGACTACCTCGCGAATCAGCCCTGGAGTCATCCAACTATCCGCGTCGATCGTAAGGATGATCTCGCCGGTAGCTCTTGCTACTCCTCGATTTCGAATGTGTGCCAGGCAGCGCGAATCATCGTCAAGCGTCTCACAGCCATAGCTCCGTGCTATCGGTTCGGTCCGGTCTGAACAGCGATTGCACACCACGATGATCTCGACGCTCTCACCGAAAACATCGCTCGCCTTGCGCACAGAGTCGAGGCAACGAGGCAGGAAGTGCTCTTCGTTGTGCGCGGCAATGACGATAGAAACATTCATCGATGAACCGACCTGAGTATAAGCACAGAGTCGCACATCACTGGTCGCCGCGCGGGACATGGACGTCCCGCGCAGGCGTGGACGCGTGCCCCACTACGCCTACTCGTGGCGCAGAGCTACCACGGGCGAAACCCTGGTCGCCCGGAGCGCCGGGAGGAAGGTGGCCACCACGGCGACGAGCATCAATCCCGATGGCGCCGCGGCGAAGGTCAGGGCGTCGGTGGCGTCGATGCCAAACAGCATCGTCTTCAGCAGGCGGGTCAGGACCAAGGCACCGGCCAACCCGATCGCGATTCCAGCCGCCGCGAGCAAGGCGCCCTGCCGGACCACCATTGCCACGACGTCGGCCCTAGCCGCGCCCAGGGCCATGCGTACGCCGATCTCCTGCGTGCGCTGCGCCACCGAGTATGCGATCAGGCCGTAGATTCCCACCGCGGCCAGCAGCAGCGCGATTCCCGCAAACAGCGCAAGCAGCATGGTGTCGAAGCGAGGCTGCGAAACCGATTGCGCCATGGCCTCTTGGAGGGTCCCGATTTCCGCTAGCGTCACCTCCGGATCGATGGACTGAATCTCGCGGCGCAGCGTCTCGGCCTGCCGCGCGGCATCGCCTCGCGTGCGGACCACCAGGTACATCCGAGGGCCGTATGTTTGGGCGAATGGCATGTAGTAGGCGGGGTCGGTGTCCACGGTCAATCCCAGGTACTTCACGTTGCCCGTCACGCCCACGATCTGCATCCACTTGTCGCCGAAACCCGGCCCGCTTTGCAGGATGCGCGTGCCGAGGGGTTCGCGGTGGGACAGAAAGCGGCGCACGAAGCCTTCGCTCACGATCGCCACGGGGGTCGAATCCCGATTGTCGTGTGCGGTGAAGTCGCGGCCCTTGAGCAGCGGGACGCCGAGGGTCCGAAAGAAATCAAGCCCCACGGTGACGTCCGAAACGATGGGGTTGATCACGCCCGGGACAACCGGTTGGCCCTCGATCGCAAAGCTGTCGGCGTCTCCCTGGTTGTCGGGCGGCAGCGAGTCGGAGAGCGCGGCGGCTTCCACTCCCGGCACGCCGCGGGCGCGGCGGAGCACTTCGTCATAGAAGGCGAGACCGGCGTGGTCGTCTTTGTACTTCCGGTTTCCGGGCGAGATCAACATCGTCAGGATGCGTTGCGGGGGCTGAAAGAATCCGCCGTTCTGGCACTCGAGATTCGCGAAGCTCCTCAGCAGCAATCCCGCGCCCACCAGGAGCGTGAGCGAGATCGCGACCTCGCAGACAACCAGCGCCGTGCGGGTGCGCCCGCTGGCACGGCTTGCGCCGCCGCGTCCTCCCTCCTTGATCGCCGTGTTCAGGTCCGTGCGTGCGCTCTGGAGCGCCGGCACGATCCCGAACAGAATGCCGGTGAGCGCGGAAACCAGAACCATGAAGCCGAGGGCGCGCCCATCCAGGCGGACCGAATCGATGAGCGGGAGGTCGCCGGGATTCACGACGCGGATCAGTTCGATGCCGCCCCAGGCCAGGGCCAGACCCGCCATGCCACCTGCGACCGCCAGCAGCACGCTCTCGGTGAGCAACTGCCGCACCAGGCGGCCGCGGCCTGCGCCGAGGCTGAGCCGCAGCGCCATCTCGCGCTGGCGGACCGTGGCGCGCACCAGCATCAGGTTGGCCACGTTGACCACCGCGATCAGCAGCACCATCCCCACGGCGCCGGCCAGCACCAGGATGGCGGGCTTGAGCGTGGTGCCCACAAGCGCGCTGCGGAGGTCGCGGATCGGAAGCGTCATGCGCTTATAGTCGGGGTTCTGCTGCATCATCCGCTGCGCGATGTTGTTGGTCTCGGCCTGCGCCTGCTCCATTGTCACGCCGGGCTTCAGACGCGCGACGCCGCGATAGAACCAGGGGCCGTACCGCGCGGGCGGGTCGAGCCTGAGGTTGGTCCAGACCTCCGTGCCCCGCCGCGGGAAAGCGACCGCGGATGGCATGACGCCAATCACGGTAACGGGCGCGCCGTTCACCAGGATCGTTCCGCCCAATACCGCCGGATTCGCGGCGAAGCGTCTGCGCCAGATCGACTCGCTGAGCACGGCCAGCGAGGTGGTTGCGGGTTTGTCGTCGCCGGCCGCGAAAGCACGGCCGATCAGGGGCCGCACTCCCAGCGTGGAGAAGAACCCGGCGGTGACCGAGGCGCCCTGCACCTGCTCCGGGACGCCTTCCTTTCCGCCGATGTCCAATCGCAGGCCGCGGAACAGGGCGGGATCTTCGAACGCGCGGTTGTTCTCGCGCCACATCAGGTAGTCGCGGATCGACAGCGTTCCAAACTGAAAATCGCGCGGGAAGTAGCGCATCGAGACGACTGCGACTCGATCGGCATCGGCATAGGGCAGGGGCCGCACCAGGATGCCGTAGGCCACGCTGAACATGGCGGTATTGGCGCCAATGCCCAAGGCCAGGGCCAGAACGGCGACCGAGGTGAACGCTGGATTCTTGCGCAGCGCGCGGGCGCCGTAGCGGACATCGCGGACAAGTTCCTCGACCAGACGACCGGCCCTCGCGTGCCGGACCTCTTCCTTGACCTGCTCCATGCCGCCCAGTTCGATGCGCGCCGCACGCAACGCCTCCGCGGCGTCCATGCCGGCGGCGCGGTTCTGCTCTGCCAGTTGATCCACGTAGGCGCGCAACTCGTCGTCGAGGTCCCGCTCGAGGCGTCGGCGCGTGAAGAGATTGCGCCGAAGACTGTCCAGACGGCTCAGGAACGGCATTCGTGTTGTGCTCCTATCGAAAGTCTATACGTATCTCCTATAGAGTGTCAATAGGTACACCTCAGAGTGCTTCGAAGATCCCCTTCTCCCGGTTCTTGCGGACGCGGTCCCAGGCGAACCAGCGGCCGTTCATCGCGATGTAGACGCCGTGAGGCAGGGTTTGCACGAAAGCCAGCGCGCTGCCCAGGTTGAACAACCCATCCGAGCTTCCGAACTTGTAGGGGATCATCGCTCCGGTGAGCACGATGGTCTTGTCCTGGATCTCGCGGCCCAGGTGCGCGGCGGTCTCGACCATTGTGTCGGTGCCGTGCGTGACGACGATCCGGGTTTCGCGGGCGTTGCGGCACTGGGCCACGATAGCCTGCCGGTCGTCCTCGGTCATGTGCAGGCTGTCGATCATCATCAGCGTGCGGACCTCGGTCGCGAGCAGGCACCGTCCCAGGCGCAGCATTTCGGGCACGTGCGTGTCCTGAAAGAACAGTTGGCCGTTCAGCTCGTTGTACTCCTTGTCGAACGTCCCGCCGGTGACGAAAACACGAATCGGCTCGGATGTCATTCTCGGGTTCCCCTC
The DNA here is from genome assembly GCA_964493965.1 of uncultured Solibacteraceae bacterium. Taxonomy (GTDB): domain Bacteria; phylum Acidobacteriota; class Terriglobia; order Bryobacterales; family Bryobacteraceae; genus DASWZN01. The sequence continues at coordinate 11,922 of CAZBQQ010000120.1, read as the reverse complement.
TCCTTGCGCCGCGCCGCGCAACCCCGATGATATCAGCAGGGCCGGATGCAAAGCTTCCTGATCGCGCTGTTCCTGGCGGCTGCCGTGAGGGGCGGGGAGGCTGCGAGGTGTACACTTGAAGACATCTGGGCTCCAAAATGAAAACCCACCAACACCATCACGACGCCCCGCGTGTGACTCGCCGGGCGTTGTTCTCGACCCTGATCCCGGGCGCACTGCTCGCCCCCTACGCTTTCCCTCAGAGCGCTTCCGACACAGCCGAGCGCTTCCGGCAGATGTCGGCCGATTACGAGCGCAAGGGCCTGGCCGAACCGTTCAAAGGCATCACCGCGAACGGCACCGTCGAGCCCGGCCTGTTCGGCCTTCACTCAACCGGTGTTTCGACCGCGCCCGTCCGCACCGCCGCCGAGCGCTTTCTGGCGAGCCTCTCCCAGGAGCAGCGCGACCGCACCATGTTCGCGGTGGACGATCCGGAATGGCGCAAGTGGATGAATCAGCACTTCTACGTGCGCCAGGGCGTCAGCTTCCAGGAGATGACCGAGCGTCAACGCAGCGCCGCCTTTGGCCTGCTGGGAGCATCGCTGAGCGCGCGCGGCCTGCAGCTGACGCGCGACATCATGCGTCTCAACGAGACCCTCGCCGAGCTGAGCAATGACCACCAGTTTCTCGGCGAATGGCTCTACTTCATCACCGTAATGGGAAAACCCTCGGCCACCGAGCCGTGGGGTTTCCAGCTCGACGGGCACCACGCGATCGTCAACTATTTCGTGCTGGGCGACCAGGTGGTGATGACGCCGTACTTCGCCGGCTCGGAGCCGGTCACCGCCACATCCGGCAAGTACAAGGGCCTCTCCATTCTTCAGGAGGAGCAGAGCCGCGGTCTCGACATGTTGCTCGCGCTCGACAACGGCCAGCGCGGGAAGGCGATTCTCAACCCAGACAAGACCGGGAACTACAACCTGACGGAAGCGTTCAAGGACAATGTGGTGCTCGATTACGCTGGCGTGCCGGCCGCCGGTTTCTCCGGGACGCAGCGCAAACAGCTTCTGGATCTGGTCGAACTCTACGTTGGCAACATGGACGAAGGGCACGCCCGCGTCAAGATGGACGAGGTGAGCCGCCACATCGACCGCACCTCGTTCGCCTGGGTTGGCGGCTCGGATTCCTCGGCGGTCTACTACTATCGCATCCACAGCCCGGTGATCCTGATCGAATTCGACCACCAGCGCCCCGCGAACCTAAGGCAATTCGCCAAAGACCCCCTGCTGCCGACCAGGCAGCACATTCACTGCGTGGTGCGGACTCCCAACGGGAACGATTACGGAAAGGACCTGCTCCGCCAGCACTACCAGTCGCACGGGCACGCGTAGCGGCGGGAGATCCGGGAGGAGTATGACAAACGGCATTCCAAGCGATGATCTAGGACGACATCTCGCTCATGTACGATCAGCCGACCCGAGCTTACCTCATATCGGACTAGTTGGAGACACGTACACGATCCTTCTGGCAGGGAAAGAGACGGCTGGACGCTTCTGCGTGATCGACATGCACATCCCACCGGGCGGCGGCCCACCTCCTCACCGGCACGACTTCGAGGAGTCGTTCATCCTCCTGGAGGGTGAGATCGAGGCTACCTTTCGGGGCGCAAAGTCGGTTGTCAGGGAGGGCGAGACGGTCCACATCCCGGCCAACGCGCCTCACCAGTTTCAGAACACGAGCAGCCGGGCCGCACGCCTATTGTGTATCTGCGCTCCTTCAGGGCAGGAGGAGTTCTTCGCAGAGGTGGGCGTTCCGGTCGCGACTCGGACGACCGCGCCGCCGAAGTTGGACCAGGCAGCGCAAGCGGCGTTCAGGGCCAAGGCTGAAGCACTGGCCCCGAAGTATCGGACCGAGATGCTGCGGCACGCCTAAAGTCCCTCCCACGTGCCTACAATAGAGGCGTGCCGGGAGGCGAACATGCAATCTGAAACTGCGAGCGGCGTTGCCGAGGTGCTCGGGCGGCTGGGGATCGAGGAGATCAATTCCGGCGCGGGCTGGGGGGAGTGGATCGAGAAGCCTTCGGGCGGAGAGCTGGTTTCGATCAGCCCCGGCGACGGGTCCCCGATCGCCAAGGTCCGCATGGCGGGCGCGGACGACTACGAGCAGGTCATGCGCCACACCACCGACGCCTTCCTCAAGTGGCGGCTGTGCCCGGCGCCCCAGCGCGGCGAGATCGTGCGCGAGATCGGCGACGAGCTGCGGCGCCACAAGGACGACCTCGGCACGCTGGTGAGCCTGGAGATGGGCAAGATCCTCGCTGAAGGCAAGGGCGAGGTGCAGGAGATGATCGATATCGCCGGCTTCGCGGCCGGCCTTTCGCGCCAGCTCTACGGCCTCACCATGCACAGCGAGCGGCCCACCCACCGCATGTACGAACAGTGGCACCCGCTGGGGGTGGCCGGAGTCATCTCGGCGTTCAATTTCCCGGTGGCGGTGTGGTCCTGGAATGCGCTCATCGCGGCCGTCTGCGGCGACTGCACTCTCTGGAAGCCGTCTTCGGAGACGCCGCTCACGGCCATCGCCGTTCAGAAGATCTGCGACCGTGTCATGGCGCGCCACGGGTGGAGCGGAGTCTTCAGCCTGGTGATCGGGCGCGGCTCGGTGGTCGGCGAAATGATGCTGGAGGACCGGCGGCTGCCGCTCATCAGCGCCACCGGTTCCTGCCAGATGGGCTACCGCGTGGCCGAGAAAGTCGCGCGGCGGGTTGCCCGCAGCATCCTCGAACTCGGCGGCAACAACGGCGTGATTGTCATGGACGACGCCAATCTCGACCTGGCCCTTCGCGCGGTGCTGTTCGGCGCGGTGGGCACGGCCGGCCAGCGCTGCACCACCATCCGCCGGCTGTTCCTGCAACGCGGCATCGCCAAGCGCATGACGGAGTCGCTAGTGGCGGCATGGCGGCAGATCCGAATCGGCAACCCGCTCGATGCGACCACGGTGATGGGGCCGCTGGTCAGCCAATCCGCGGTGACCGATATGATGCAGGGGCTCGAGCACATCCGTGAGCAGGGCGGCGAGGTCCTGTGCGGTGGCGGCCGGCTCGATCTTCCGGGTGGATGCTACGTCCAACCGGCGATCGTGCGGGCGCGGCCCGATCTGCCTTCATTGAAGGATGAACTATTCGCGCCGGTCCTGTACCTGGTGGAATTCGATGGCATCGAGGAGGCGCTGGCGTGGCACAACGACGTGCCGCAGGGACTCTCGTCGGCCATGTTCACCACCAACCTGATCTCGGCCGAGACGTTCCTGAGCGCGCGCGGCAGCGACTGCGGGATCGCCAACATCAACATCGGCACCAGCGGCGCGGAAATCGGGGGCGCGTTCGGCGGCGAGAAGGAAACGGGCGGCGGGCGCGAAGCCGGCAGCGATTCTTGGAAGGCCTACATGCGGCGCCAGACCGTCACCATCAACTGGTCTGCGGATTTGCCGCTGGCGCAGGGGATACAGTTCGACGTGTGAGGTCCTTGGAGGGCGGGATTCATCCCGCGTGGAGCTTAAGCTCCGCTGGAGAAGCTACGCGGTGCCCCACTGCTGTTCGAGCATGCGGGCGTATTCGCCTGAGGCGTAGAGCTGGAAGTCGAAACTCTGCGCCGGGATGCGCGGGAAGCGGAACAGCTGCTGGCGGCAGGCGAACAGGCCGTCGGCGAAGTGGTGGTAGTGGCGCATGAAATCGGGCGCCAGCGCATCGCGCGAAGGCAGCGACTCGAAGATCGCGTGCAGCCCTAGTGCGCGGGCGAAGATCGAGTTGTATTCGTGAACGCCCCACGCCCGCAGCTTCTCGCGAACCTCCGGAGGGGTGTCCTCGACCAGCAGCACGACAAAGCTCTCCGGCCTTACGCCGGTTTGTAGCAGTTCGTCGTTCCGCTCGGCGAAATCCATGCATTGCATCACCCAGCGCAGCAGGTCTTTGCCCAGGTAGTACAGCATCGTGATCTCGCAGTAGCGCCCAATCAACAGGCGCTCTTCCAGCCGGTTCGGCGCATCCGCGTCGGCTGGCAGCAAGCCATGAATCATCAGGCTCGCGCGGGACGCATCCACGAGTTTCCCCGGCCCGTTCGCGTCCGCAAACGGGTGCAGGATCAAAGGAGGCAGTTTGCAGGCCATTCGGTTTGGGAGCCCCGCTGGCCCCTGTACTTCAAATCGACCCGCCGCGGGGGATCTTTAGCGAAAACAATTTGGGCCACGAATGAACACGAATCAACACGAATGAGAACCAAAAAGCTTATTCGCGTGCATTCGTGTTCATTCGTGGCCAGTACTGTTTTGGCTGTTCGCCCTACATGGTCCAGCGAATTGCTGTCACGAACTGGTGTGTTCGGAACCCTTCGTATAGGTAGAACGGCTGATTGAGCGAGTACCACCGCCACTCGCTGTAGAACTGCATGTGCTCGCCCAGCGGGAACGCCACCCGCGCCAGCGGCTGGTAGTAGCGCGCCGGGCGGCTCCCCGCGGATTGGAACAGCGACCCGCCGAACGAGATCTTGGGGGCGAACTTCCCGTGCGGCGACGGCAGGTCCGCCAGAAGCGTCGCCGTGTGCGCGTTCTCGCGGTAGTCCGAAATCGCGCCGGTGAAGGTGTTCGGCACCAGATACGTGATGTTGGAGTGGATGGTGCTGCGGGTGTAGTCCCCGTTCAGCGAGAAACCCTTCCACTTCTCCGGGGTCCAGGCCACCGCCAGCGTGTTGTCGCGGCTGAGCAGGCTGTACTTGATGGCCGGGTCCGGGTTCGTGTTGTTCAGCACGCTGAATCGCGCCGTGAACTCCAGGCCCGCCACGGGAGTGTAGCGGCCCATGATCCTGGCCCGCTGATAATCGTTGAGGCTTGTGCGGAAGTAGCTGCGGTCGCCGGGCGAGGCTTCGAAATCGACTGTCCCCCGGAACTTCGCCTTGGAGCGGAAGCTCAACCCTCCGATTCCCACGCTCCGGCGCAGCTTGCCGCTCTCGGTATCGGCGCCGGTCGAGCCCTGGACCGTAATCGAAGCCGGCTCGAGCGCGTCTCCCCAAACGTAGCGGTACCCGCCGCGCAGCGTGATCATGGGCGTGATGTCGAACAGCAGGTCGGTTTCCTGCTGATTGTAGGTGGCCACGAACCGCTCCATGTCGAGGGCGGTGAGGGTGAGCGGAGTGCCTCCTGTGGCGCCCTGTTTGGTGAGGAGCAACTGGTCCGTCAACAGCGCCGAGCCGGCGTCGTGCAGCCGGTCCGTCATAAACGATTCCAGAATGCGCAGGCGGCCGTGGAAGGGCTTCAACTCGATACTGGCGCTGCCGGCCGGGTGCGGCTGCTTGGCGAGCGCATCGATCACGCTCGACTCCGAGCCGAAGAACGCCGGGATCGCGAGATCGATGAAGTTGCCCACGTTCGACTGGCCGAAGTTCGCCGTCATGTGCGGCTGGCTGTAGAGAAACTGCGCCGAGATATCCGCCCAGGAAACCGGGTTTGCGGTGAACAGCGCCCGGCTGAAGAGACCGTCGCCCCGCACCGCGTAGAACTCGGCGCCGGCAGTGAGGAACAACTGCTGGCCCAGGAACGGCGTCAGCACGTTCCCCTGGTTGGGCCCGGCGTCGTGAAGGCTCTGGTTGTTCTGGGAGGTGTAGCCTCCCTGCTCGAGCGTCAGGTGCCAGCGGTTGAACTCGAAGCGGACTCCGGCGCGGTACTCGTTGGTGTAGTCGCTGTAGTTGGTCGGGACGGTGTATTCGTCCGACTGAAGAACGTAGTTGATGGTCCCGTCGCCGCGCCCGCCGTTGCGGCTGAAAGCGACGTAGGGGACGATGTGGTGGCCGGGGAACAGGTCCAGCCGGAAGTCGCTCGAGCGCCGCGTGATGTCGAAACCGTACTGGTCGAGGAAGGGCAGGGCATTATTCACGGTTCCGGGATTGGCGAACGACGGCAGGAAGTTGAAGTACGCGATGTTCCGGTAATCGAAGGTGAACTCGTACAGGCCTTCCTTGCGTGCGTCCACGCGCGCCGTGTTGTAGGGGTCGCCGCCCCAGGAATTCGCCGAGACGTCGATGCGGTCCACCCACTTGTTCTTCGCCGGCTGGATGGTGAAGTTGGCGCCGAACAGCTTGGGGCCGCGGCCGAGATTGACCACGCTGCGGTAGGTGTTGAAGTCGCCGGCGACGCCGGTGGTGAAGCGATAGCCGGCGTCGAGCGTGCCGGTGAGCCAGCCGCTCCCGGGCGCGGCGGGAGGCGGCGCGGGCGCTGGCGTGGGCGTGGCTGCCGGCGCGGCGGCCGCAGCGGGGGGCGGGGTCGGAGTGGGCGTGGGCGTCGCGGCCGGCTCCTGGGCCATCAGCGGAAGCGCAAAAGCGAGAAGCAGCAGGTTTCTCATGATTAGCGCTCCAGTGCGGCGTCCACGTACGATCCGTGGATCTTGGTATGGCACACGTTGCAGTTCTGGAAGCGCGCCGAACGCAGATCGTGGAAGGCCGGGGGCACCCCGGCGACCGTGTTCTGCACGCCGATGTTGGCGTGGCATTCCAGGCATACGAGGCGCACCTCGTGCCGGATCAACATGCGCGGGTTGGCCGAGCCGTGAGGTTCATGGCACGCCCCGCATCCATCGGTCTTCATGGGCGGGTGCTCGAAGGCGAACGGCCCGCGCTTGTCGGCGTGGCAGCGGAAGCACGACGGCTCGTCCGCGGCCACGGTCCGGATCTGGAAGGGCAGGATGCTGCCGTGCGGGTTGTGGCAATCGACGCACGACATGGCGCCCTCCGGCAGCCGGTGTTTGTAAGGCTTCTGGAACTTCGCCCAAACCGACTTGTGGCAACTGGCGCATTTCTGGTTGATGACCTTTGCCTCGGTCGGCCGCAGGGCTTGCGCACCTTTGTGAACCGCGTGGCACTCCGTACAGGAGACCTGGTTCTTCATGTGGCTGCCCTGGATGCGGCCCACTTGCGTGGCCTGATTCAGGTGGCACTTCAGGCAGATCTGGTCGGTTCTGACGGCCGCCAGCTTGGCGGGATTGAGGATGTCGTCCGCGGAGGTAGTCTCCGCGTGTTTCGCGCCCGGCCCGTGGCATGACTCGCAGGCCATGCCTTTCCCGCCCCGCGATTCCTGGCCCTCGACCACATGATGCGGATTCCGCTCGAACGCCTTGGAGAGATCGTCGTGGCAGGTTTGACAGGTATCCGAGCCGACATAGCCGGCCGGCTTGTCCTGGGCCGAGGCGAGCGACGCAGTTAGAGCAACGGCCGTCGCAACCGTGAGGATGAGCTCGCGCCTCTGAGTAGACACAATGTTTATGTTACCCGAAACACGCGGCCGAAGTCCGAGGCCGCGCAGGTTGAGGGGGGGCGGGGAAGGGAGCGGCGTTTCGCGAAGCTGCCCGCTCGCTTGCGCGCGGTTCGGTGCTGCTCCGGTTTGGCCCCCGGAGTTGAGGGGGCGGTCGAGCCGCCCCCTTGGGTTAGCGCCACGCCTTAGCGCGCGTGCACTGAGGGCACGGAGAAGTCGGCGTCCGACCCGTGGCACACGGCACATGCTTCGCCGAGTTGCGTGGTCGTGTTCGAAAGCGCATGCGACGCCGCGTCGACGTCGGTGTGGCAGCCTGTGCAGGCCCCGGTCGCCGGGCCCATGGGATTGATCAGCCCGCGCGGACTGGAGATGTTCAGGAGTCCCGTGCTGAGCGGGAGCTGTTCCGAGCCGTTGACGTGGCACTCGGAGCAGTTCCTGCGATCGCCCGGGAAGCGGACCTTCGTGAAGTCGTTGATCGAGCCGCCGAAGCCGTAAATCGTGTACTCCCTGGTGCTGTCGGCGCCGGTATGGATGCGGTGGATCATGTAAGCGAAGTTGATCGTCTGGTTCGGCGCATTGGCGGCCGGACGGACGGGCGCGTCGGTCTGGTTGGGATTGTGGCACAGCACGCACTGCTCGATCTCGTTGCGATTGCCGCCGTGCACGCTCAGGAACGAGTGGCAGCTGTCGCACTTGGCGATGTCCACCACCTTCCGGCGCGGCGTGACCGCCGAGCCGTCAACCGAGAAGTTGAAGACCTTGTTGATGCCGGCCTCGCGGATGGTCTGGGCCAGATCCGTACCCGGCAGAAGGGTGACGCTTTGGTATCCCTCGATGCCGATCGAGAAGGTCCCCGTGGCGGTCGCCGGAATCGCGTTAGCCATGTTCCAGGTGTAAGTGCCGTCCGCAGTGCCCGGCGCCGTGACCACCTTCTCCGATACATAGCTGGGATAGTCCGTGGTGGGTCCCGCCATAACCAGCGAAACAGAGGCTTTCGCGATCGCGATACCGTTGCCCTTGTTGTTCCGGACCGTGAACGTAACAGTCGGTTTCTGACCGGCGGCGCCGTTGGTGACGCTGACGATGTTGAACACGAAACCGTTCAGGGTAGTCGACTGCTCCGGCACCGTGTGCGCGCCCGCGATGGACGCGTCGAACTCCAGTTCGCCCTGCGGAATGTGGCAACCGGCGCACTGGGTGTCGTCGATCTCGGGGAGATTGACGTGGTTTTTGCCGGTCACGAAGTTGACGTCATCGTGGCAGGAGCCGCAGGCCGAGCGGCTGGGCTTCAGGTAGGCCATGGCCTGGGCGGCGCCGGTGTTCTGCTCGTGGCAGAAGGTGCATCGCCGGGGATCCGCCGGGAAGACCACCGTCGAGAAGTCCGAAATCGCGTTCTTGTATCCGACGATCTGATACGGGGTGCCGGCTGCGACGCTCGGCAACTGGGAGCCCATGTGGATCTTGTGGATGAACACCTTCATGTCGAGGGTGTTGCCCGTGCTGGGATCGCTGGTCCCCGGATTGTGGCAGATGTCGCAAAGCACGATCCCCTTGCGCTCGTCGTGGGCCGAAAGCGGATCGTGGCACTTGGCGCACGTCTGGTCGCGGATCACGTCGCGCGTGGTCGTGACGGCGCTGCCATCGGGGACCCAACTGTAAACCGACGAAGTCTGGTCGATGATCGAGGTCAGGTTGAACGAGCTCAGATCGCGGGCCGCCCACATCCCGATGGTGTGGGTGGCGTGCGCATCGAAGGACCCGGCCGCCGCCGTGGCGGCTTCGGACTGGAGCACCGGCCCCGCTTCCGCTTCCGCCATCTCGCGGAGACCCATGGCGCGGGGAGCGACGACGTTCCCGGAACGGTCCGCGTCCATAGGCTGGCGCAGGCCGCGGCCGCTGATCGTACGGATGGCGCTCTTCGCCATCGGAATCTTGTACCCGAAGGTGTAGATATATTCCCCGGGGTTCACCTGCTGGTAGGTCCCACCCGAATCGGACGTCGCCTGGGTGGCCTTCACGCCGTTGGTTCCGGTCACGGTTCTCGAGATGTACGAGACGTACTGCGTCTGTCCCTGCGGTATCGAGCCGATCACAAACCGGGTCGAGATCGGGCCCGGAGTCGTAATGCCGGCGATGTCGAGCGGCAGCGTCATGGGATCGGCCACCGTGAACTTGACGGTGATGGTGCCGTCATTGGCAATGTTCGCCGCCTCGATCTTCAGCACCAGACCGGGACGGACGAAATTGATGACCGCGGCCGAGGCGTAGTGCGCCTTCAGGCCCGCGGGATAGATGGGAAAATCCGAGCTGCTGAACAGCAGCGCCGAGCCCACCACCACGGTGAGCGCCAATACCACTCGGATCGCCATGCGAAACGAGCGAGGTACCCCTGCGAAACGCATAAGTTCAACTCTCCTCAAATGAAGAAACCCGATCCGGTCATGCAGGCGTCTGGCCAAACGGCGCCGCCTGGCGCGCCCTGTCGATTGGCGCGGACTCCCCGGTTCGGGGGCCCTTGCCTTCCTTTAGAACGAGTGCCCCAGTCTGGGGGAAATCGCATTCGGGGTTGGGTGATAACGCCCAGGGTGCGTTTAATTGCACTGTTGCGAATCTCAATATACCGGTTTAGGGAGAGGGCCCGTGGGGCAGGATTCGCTGTGCCGTTCGTTACCGAGCCGCGACCGCAACGGAGCGGACCCTGCCCCGGCTCAAAGCCCTACCAGGGCAAATAGCGCCATGGGCTCGCCCTGCTTCTCGATACCGTACCGGCCAGCCTGCCTTACATCCTCATCCTTCCACAGCGCTTCCAATCGGGTCCGTCGCGTACGCCGGGCCGAGCCGCGACCGCAAGGGAGCGGTGTTTGAGCTATTTTGTTACGTTCGCCTGCTACGGCGCGCGCTGACTGCATTCCCGCGAACCGATCGCCTTCGGCCCGACCGCACAGCGCCCGTTCTGCTACGCTTTCGAACATGAAGACCACGCCGCTTGTCTGCTGCTTGCTCTCCTTTCTGGCAGCCCTCTATGGCCAGGACCGCGTTTATGCGATCAAGGCCGCCCGGCTGTTCGATGGCGTCAATGACCGGCTGATGGAGCCGGGCCTCGTGGTCGTCTCGAAGGGCAAAATCGAATCCGTGGGCGGCGCCGTGCCCGCCGGGGCGACGACAATCGACCTCGGCGATGCGACGCTGCTCCCCGGCTTCATCGATGCCCACACGCATCTCTCCATGGAGTTCAACCCCGATTACAACGCCCACATCCTCGACGCGCTGCGCCGCCCCGTCACCGAACAGGCGATCCGCGCCACCTCCAATGCGCGCATCACGCTGCTGGCCGGATTCACCACGGTCCGCGACGTGGGCTCGAGCGATTTCCTCGATGTGGGCCTGCGCAATGCCATCAATGCCGGGGTGGTGCCCGGTCCGCGCATGTTGGTTGCGATCCACGGGCTCGGTTCCACCGGAGGCCACTGCGACGAAACCGACGGTTTCCGTTCCGACCTCTTCCGCCGCACGGGGCCGGAACAGGGTGTCATCAATTCCGCGGACGAGGCGCGCTATGCGGTGCGATTCAACATCAAGTACGGCGCGGACGTGATCAAAACCTGCGCCAGCGGCGGCGTGCTATCGCCTACCGACGACGTCGATGTCCCCCAGTTGACGCAGGCCGAGCTCAATGCCCTCGTCGAAGAAGCACACGCGCTGAGGCGGAAGGCCGCGGCCCACGCGCACGGCGCCGAGTCGGCCAAACGGGCGATTCGAGCCGGCATCGACTCCATCGAACACGGCACCTTCCTGGACGACGAGGCCCTGCGCATGATGCACGATCGCGGCGTATTCCTGGTGCCGACCCTCACCACGCGCGTCGGTCTGAGGAGCACGAAATTCCCACCGCTGGTACAAGCCAAAGCCGAGCGGGCCGTGGCGCAGCAAGACATCATGGTGCGGCGCGCGCTGGCGCTGGGAGTCCGCATCGCGCTGGGCACCGATGCAGCGGTCTACCCGCACGGCCAGAACGCCACGGAATTCGCCTTAATGGCAGCCGACGGCATGACGCCCGTCCAATCGCTCAAGGCCGGGACCTCGGTGGCCGCCGAGCTTCTGGGCCTCGACGACAAAGTGGGCGCGCTCAAGCCCGGAATGCTGGCGGACATTGTAGCGGTAGCGGGCGATCCGGTGGCCAATATCAAAGCGACCAGCGACGTAATCTTCGTGATGAAGGACGGCACAATCTTTCGCAACGGCCGCTAGTGCGCCTGCCGCGCACCGTCCGGAACCGAGCCGCGACCGCAAGGGAGCGGTTGCCCTGCGCCCAAGTGGTCGAGGAACACCGGAATCCGCGGCGTCCACGCTTTGGGAGGCGACGTATTCCCATTTCGTAGGGCCCAAACGAGTTCCGGAACAGGAGGACATCCGGGATGCTGGCCGACTTCTCATTTCTAATCCGGAGCCCCATTGACGCACTCCAGGAAGATCGATTCATACGGCACCTCCACGCTCGCTGTGCCTTCGCCTCCGCTTGGACGAGATCAACAAAAGATTGGAACACGTGAAACAATCAGTTGGTGCCGCGGATGAACTCCCAGGAGCGCGGATTCCGCTGGAAGACTAAGATATGCGAAAAGGGTCTACGAGAAAACCGCCAGCTGACGA
>CAZBQQ010000119.1:13177-17413 GCA_964493965.1 uncultured Solibacteraceae bacterium | reverse complement strand
CGACCGCCGCGATACGAATTTCTTGTGTGCCATGCTGACGACCTTAGCACATCGCCGGGGGAGCGGCCTTCAAGCCCGTGCGGGGCTTAAGCCCCGCTCTTCTCCAGCCGCTCCATCATCTCGAAGCACACCCGGCTATTGTGATACGGGCACTTCCACGGCCCCACCAGGCACGCATCGCTCGGGTCTTCCTTCTCCGTAAACGGCACGCCCTGCGGCGTCAGCTTGGCGTGCCACTCGCCGTGCACCTTATCGACCACCTTCTCTTCGATGTACTCCCACGCCCGCCGCGACGCCTCCAGAAACCGCACATCGCGCGAAAGCTGCCAGGCGTTGTAGAAACCCACCACCGCCTCCGCCTGCGCCCACCAGTGCTTGTTGGGGTCGATGAACACGCCCTTGGAATTGGCCTCGTAGAACAGGCTGCCGTCTTTGTCCAGCCCTTGCTCATAAACGGCGAAGGCCATCTCGACAGCCAGCCTTCGCGCGCGAGCGAAGAGTTCCGGGTCCCCCAGCACCTCGGCCGCTTCGAAGATAAGCCAGCTTCCTTCAATGTCGTGCCCGAACGAAATGTGATCGGTGAGCGAGTTCCACTGCTGGTCGAAAAACATCCGGAAGTGCCCCGTCGAGCCGTCCACGATGTGGTCCATCGTCACCTCGAGCAGCGCCTTCTGCCGCGCCGCCAGCTCCGGATCCTTCCACACGCGCAGCAGGTTGGTATAGGCCTCCATCACGTGCAGGTGCGTGTTCATGGACTTGGGGCAGTTCAGATCCTTCGCGCTCAGCCGCAGGTCGTCGAGCGCGCCCCAATCGCGGCCACACGCCTCCAGATACCCGCCGTAGACCTTGTCGCGGCTCTTTGCCTCGATCAGCCGGAAGAGCTGCTGCGCCCGCTCCAGGCTTTCGGCCTTGCCCGTCGCGCGGTAGTATTCCGCGAGGCCATAGATCGCGAACGCCTGCGCGTATATCTGTTTGCGGTCCGAAATCGGGTTGCCCAGGCCATCCAGCAGCCAGTACACGCCGCCGTACTGCTTGTCCCAGAACTTGTCCAGGATGTAGGCGTACGCATGGTCCGCCATCTCGCGGTATTCGGGATTGCCCAGCAGCCGGTACGCCGCCGAGAATGTCCACAGGATCCGCCCGTTGATCACCGCCGCCCGAGGCGCTTCTTTGTCTACCTTCAGATCGCAGGAAACCGCTCCGTAGAAGCCGCCGTGTTCGCGGTCCACCGTGTGGCGCATCCAGAACGGCAGGATGTTCTCCGTCAACTCTTTCCTGAACTGCGCCGCCTGCATCACGCTTTCCCTCCAGCCAGGCGCAGGTTCTTCTCGATCAGCGCGATGCGCTGCCGCACGCAGGCCGCGCTGCGCAACGGGTCCGGCGGCGTGTTCAGGACGTAGTCGAGCAGCCGCTCCACAGTGGTCGTGGCAACATTGGTGCGTGTATCGGACGCGCCGTAGTAAATGAGAACCTGCTCGCCGCGCCGCACCCAACCGTTCGAGAACGTCACGTTCGAGACATCGCCCACGCGTTCCTCGCCCTCGGGCGCCAGGAAATATCCGCCGGGCTTCGCAATCACCTTGTAGGGAACCGCGAGGTCGCACAAGAAGCAGTACAGGACGTAGCGCAATCCCGCCGCCGTATTGCGGACCCCGTGCGCCAGGTGCAGCCAGCCCTTCTCCGTTTTGATGGGCGCCGGGCCCAGGCCGTTCTTCACCTCGTTGATGGTGTGGTACTCGCGGCGGTCGAGAATCGTCTCCTGCTCGATCACCGCGTGCTCCATGTTCTTCGCAAGTCCCCACCCGATTCCGCCGCCGCTGCCGGCCTCGATAAAGCTGTCCTGCGGCCGCGTGTAGAAAGCGTATTGGCCCTCGACGAACTCGGGGTGCAGCACGCAATTGCGCTGTTGCGCCGATGGCGTCCGCAAGTCCTCCAGGCGCTCCCATGTCTTCAGGTCCCGCGTGCGCGCAACGCCGCACTGCGCCACTGCCGACGACAGGTCGCCGGGCGCCGCCGCGGGATCCTTCCGCTCCGCGCAGAACAGGCCGTAGATCCAGCCGTCCTCGTGGGCCGTCAGCCGCATGTCGTAGACGTTGGTCTCCGGCTCCGCGCCTTCGGGCATCGTAACCGGATAGTCCCAGAAGCGGAATCCGTCCACGCCGCTGGCGCTCTCGGCGACGGCGAAGAACGACTTGCGGTCGGCGCCTTCTACACGCGCCATCAGGACCACTTTGCCGTTCCACTCCATGGCGCCCACGTTGAACGCGGCGTTGATGCCCAGCCGTTCCATGAGCAGCGGATTCGTGGCCGGGTCCAGATCATAACGCCAGAACACGGGCGCGTGCGCCCCGGTCAGAACCGGATGCCGGTAGCGTTGGAACCAACCGTTCGACTCGGGAACCGGAGCGTTCGGCCGCCGGATCAAATCCTCATGCGCCCGAAGTAGTTCCGCCCGTCGATGCTCGAAATCTGCCTGTGCCATATGAATTCCCCATCATACCCCGCGTGGGGCAGGTCTCCAGACCTGCAGCGGGTCTCCAGACCCGCCACTTTTCCCCCTGCACGCTTCGCCCCGCCCGCTCGTCATCAAATCGAGTGTCCTGGCCTCGAAGTGTGCTTCTGTGTCTGGCTGCGGCCGCGGTGCTGCTCGCGGAGGAGCCCAGCGCCTCCGATCTCTACCGCAAGGGCCGCAAGGCCGAGCGCGCCGGAGAAGTCGTCCAGGCCTATCTCCTCTATACCGAAGCTGCCGCGAAAGATCCGTCGCACCCGGAGTATGTCGTTCGCGCGCAAGCCCTCCAGATCCGCGCTGCTCTCAAAGCCCACGCCATGCCCTCCCGGGACGCCTCGGGCAACACCGTCTTGGAGCCGCCCGAAGTCATCGACCCGCCCGGTTTTTCGACCGCTATTGCGGAGAAGGAACTGGCCGACCTGGATCGGATGAGGCCGCCGCCGCAATTGAAGGCATCTCCGGACGTCAAGACCCTCGACCTGAAGGGCGATGCCAAGGCGCTGTTCTCGCAGGCCGCCTCCGCCTTCGGTCTCGGCGTCGCCTTCGACCCGGAGTATGAGGCCGGCCCGCAGCGCAGCCTGCATCTCGACAACGTCACCTACCGCGAAGCGTTGCACGCGGTCGAAGCGGCCACCGGTTCCTTTGTCTTCCCCATCGGCCAGCGCCTCGTCATGGTGGCCAAAGACACACAGCCGAAGCGCGTCGCGCTCGAGCCCACCATCGCGGTGACGATCCCCATCCCCGACACGCTCACTCCCCAGGACGCGCAGGAAGTCGGCCGCGCCGTGCAGCAGACGCTCGACATCGCCCATCTTTCGATCGATACCGAACGCAGGATGGTGCTCATCCGCGATCGCATTTCGCGAGTCCGGCCTGCCCAGGAGTTGTTCGAACAGCTCTCGCATAGCCGCGCGCAGATCATGATCGAGATGCAGTTTATCGAGGTGGATCGTTCGAGCCTGCTATCCTACGGCCTCCTCCTGCCCAGCAACTTCCCGATCACGTTTCTCGGCGCCGCGGGCCTGGCCGCGCTCGATCCCACGAACCTGCAACTGGCCGGCTTGGCCGCGGTCCTCGGTAACGCCATCCCGTTGTCCGCGGTGGCCCACCTGAATCCCATCATGTTCGGCCTGGGGATCGCCAACTCGCAGATGTTCGCCACCATGACCAAGTCGTCCGCCAAGACCCTGCTGGACGCTTCCGTGCGATCGCTCGATGGCGAGACCGCCGATTTCCACGTTGGGAGCAAGTACCCCATCCTGACCGCCCAGCTGCAGGCCAACACCGCAACCACGGGCACGGCCGCCAACGCCTACCAAAGCATTCCCTCCTTCAGCTTCGAGGATCTGGGATTGGTGATGAAGGTGACGCCGCACATTCACGGAACCGAGGAGGTCTCGCTCGATGTGTCCGCCGAATTCAAGACCCTCACCGGCAATTCCGCGAACGGAATTCCCGTGATCGGGACCCGCAAACTCGAGTCCAAGGTGCGGCTCCGCGACGGCGAGTGGGCGATCATGGCCGGCCTGATGAGCGACTCAGACGCCCGCTCGATCACCGGCATTCCGGTGCTCTCGCAGCTTCCGCTCATCGGCAGGGCGATGAGGGACAACGAGCGCAACCGCATCAAGACCGACGTGATCCTGCTGCTAAGGCCGGTCCTGCTCGATGCCCCTCCCGACCCTTCTCTAGCCCGCCGCCTCTGGCTCGGCTCCGAGACCCGCAAC
>CAZBQQ010000119.1:0-13077 GCA_964493965.1 uncultured Solibacteraceae bacterium | reverse complement strand
TGGGGCGTGTAGACGTTCCTCAGTCCCCGCCTGCCGAGCCGCAGGCACAGGTCGATATCGTTGAACGAAATCGGGAAGAGGGCTTCGTCGAAACCGCCAACCTGCTCGAAGGCGGAGGCGCGCACCAGCATGCAGGCCCCCGTCACGGCGCTGACATTGCGAATCACGTCCGGGAAATCGAAGTAGTGATGAGCGTGGCCGTCAAAGCCGCGAAACACGTGCCCGCCGCTATCCAGAATGCCCAGCGCCACGCCTGCGTGCTGTATGCGGCCGTCCGGATAGAGCAGCTTGGCCCCCACCGCGCCGATCTCGGGACGGCTCCCCAGCTCGATCATCGCTTCGAGCCACCCCGGCTCCATCACCTCGACGTCGTCGTTGAGGAACACCAACAGCGGGGCGCTGCACTCGCGCACCGCGGCGTTGTTTATCGCGGAGTAGTTGAATGGCCGGCCGCGCCAATCCAGATAGCCGACGGCGTGTGCGCACTCCCAGGACCGCACCAGCCGCTCGATCCGCTCGCCCCGCGAATTGTCGATCACCAGCACTTCCCAGTCCGCGTAGGCTGTCTTCGCCAGCGACGCAAGGCAGGCACGGAGCGCACTCTCGTTCCCGCCCGAGGGGATGAGAATGCCGGCCTTCGACCCCGGCGCGATCGGGTAGCGCACCCGCAGCCGCCCCGGTCCGCAGCCCGCCACCACCGTAGCGCCCGTTCCAAGGCGGCGCATGTGGTCCTCCACCGCCCGCCGTCCCGCTTCGGCAGCGTAGGGCTTCGCCTCCGGACTTGCCGCGGCCGACCCCCCCGCCGCGCGCCAGTGGTAGAGCACCCTGGGAATGTGCGCCACCTCCGGCGTGAGCGCGGACATCCGCAGAATCAGGTCGTAGTCCTGAGATCCGTCGTACTCCGTCCGGAATCCGCCCGCCTGCTCGACCAGGTCGCGGCGGGCCACCAGCAGGTGCGAACAGTAGTTTTCCGAGAGCAGCAACTCGGGCGACCAGTCCGGTTTGAAGAACGGGTCGTAGCGCTTGCCCGCCGCGTCGATCTTGTCTTCGTCCGAATACAGGAAGCCGGCGCGGGGATGGTGGTTGATCGCATCGACGGCGCAGAAGAGGGCGTCCGGAGACAGTTCGTCGTCCTGGTCGAGCAGCGCCACGTACTCGCCGCGGCCGAGCGCCAGGGCGGCGTTCGATGCGGCGGAGATTCCACCCGATGTAGCCAACTCGGTCACGCGCACGCGCGCGTCGTCCGCCGCGGCCTGAGCCAGCATCGCCGAGGTTTCCTGCGAGCCCGAGCCGTCGTCCGCCAGGCACAGTTCCCAGTTCGCGTAGCTTTGGGCGTGGACGGATGCGATGGCGCGCTTCAGGTCGGCCGGCGCCGGCCGGTAGACCGGGACCAGGACGCTCACGAGCGGGCGCTGCGCGAACGCCCGAAACTTGAGTTGCATCAGCGAATCGTCGCGGCGCTCGAACAGCCGGATCCACTCCGCGTACTCCGCCGGGGCGGAACTCGTTTCACGCGGGGCGGGCCACGGACTCACGCGGCGTGCCAGCGCGGCGGCCCTGACCAGGGGAATGACCAGGGGAAGCGCGCAGGCTTGCAGGGTGCGCCAGATGCGGCTGCGCAGGATGTCTTCGACGCCCCGCTGGGCTAGCGCTGCGTTCGCGTCCACGTCGCTCAGCGCGGACCACTGGCTCTCGAGCGCGTCGGCGACGGCAGCCAGTTCCGAGGTCGCGGCATCCGTCCTGCGGAACAGCAGACAGCCGGCGGAGCCTGCGTCGAAATCCGGCTGCGGCAAAAACCCGAGGCCACTGAGCAGGCGCAACGCCGCCAGGGGCAGATCCGCGCCGTGGAACAGAATCGCGGTGGTGCGGGAAGCCAGGCTGGCCGCGGCTGCAGCGTCGACAGCACCAGTTGAAACGGCCAAATCGACCGCTCCCCCTGACACCACCTCGACACCGAGAGCGCTTAGGGCGGCGGCTAGCTCGTCCGCGCCTGGGCCGGCACACGAAACCCGGTGCGGGTGGAGCGCCCGCACGATTTCCGCAGCCGTGGCCGCGGGATCGAACCGGAAGGGTTCGCTCATCTCAACCGTTCATTCTGGAGGTCGCCTGCGCCGAATCGCCTAACTCTTCTGGGGTAGTCTAACACGCTGCTGGGAAGCCTGTCCCTTCTTGTGCGGGCCGGGTGCGGGCTCTTTCAGCAGCGCCTCGATCTGCTCGCGCACATGCTTCTCCAGGTCGCCTTTCAGGAAGTCGTCGCTGATGCCGCCGTGCTGGGCGCGAATCTCGCCCGCCCGATCGACGAAGACCATCTGGGGAACATAGAGCGGCTCCGCCAGGGAATGCTGAAGGTACTCGAGCACGGTGTCGCGCGATGCGACGCCCACCGGGTACGTGAGCGACAGCATCTTCACGAACTCCGGGACCAGCAACGAGGCGTTATCGTTGAACGCGACGCCCAGGGGCTGGAACCCGCGCGGCCCGTACTCCTTGTACAGCCTCTCCACCATCGAGGATGCATTCTGGCAGTGTGGGCAGGTCGTGTGCACGAAATCGATCATCACGACCTTGCCGCGAAACTGGCTCAACAGAAGCTGCTGCCCGTCGGTCATCTGCACCGCCAGTTCAGGAGCTTTTCGGGGAATGTCCCCCGACTGAAGGGCTGCCAATTTGACGGACGGCTCTGGCGCCGACGCCGTGGCGGCCGGGTTTTCAGGAGCGGGAGTTGCGGCGGCAACGGGCGCCACCACCGGTTGCGTCGGAGGGGCTTGCCGCGCTTGATAGACCTTGAACAGGCCCACGCAAACAAGCAGGGTTCCCAGGCCAAGTGCGATCGAACGAGCAGTCATCGTCTTCAGTTTAAACGATAAAGGCCGCACCGCACCAGCACCGAACCGCGACCGTGAGGGAGCGGACTCCCGCGCACCAGCCGTCTCCCCTTACTCACGTGCGCGGTTCTGTGCTGGCGCACCCGTCTCCGCCAATCCCTCCAGGCTAGTGACGCGCGCGCCGTCGAGCCGCAGCAGGAAGTAGCCGTCGTCGCCGCGCCCCGCCACGGCCTCCGCGGAGCGCGACGTCACCTCGAAGGTCTTCCACTTCCCGGCCAGCACCTTCTGGTACAGCTCGAAATATTTCCGGGCCTGCCCCGGGCCGCTCCATTCCGAAACATACGCGAGCACCATCTTCCGCCAGTCCGCCGGGTGGTGCTTAGGCGCGAAAAGGCGGAAGATTCCACCCCTCCACTCCGCCGCGACGGCCTCCGCTTCCCGGTCGCTCGCGTACTGGCGCAAAAGGATGGAGTTGTCCAACTCGCCCAGTTCGCCATCCGTGAAGGCGTGGTAGTTTCGCTGCGATGGGAACGCCGGGATCGTCAGCCGCACCCGTTTAGCGTGCTCGAAATACCGCTCCGGATGAAGAATCTCCTGGGTGGTCTCGGGCGGCCGGAGAAACACTTCGGAGAAGGCAGCCTTGCCCATCTTCTCAACCACCGCCTGCTGGAACAGCATGCCCTGGGTATAGGGGAACAGCAGCGTCTCCTGAAGGTAGCGCGGCGCGCGGTCGAAGACCGGAAACTGCCCCGACGACGCCCCGTTCATATCGCTCATCAGCTTGACCAGCTCGGGCGAGTTCACCAGAGACTTGCCGCTCTGCCGCGCCAGGTATTCGGACATCAGCCACGTCGCCTGTCCCTCCATGACCGCCATCCGCGCCAGTCCGCTGTCGTCGTTCTGGCTGGCGCGTGCGATGAACCGGGCCAGGTGAAAGTGCTGGTCGGCGAGGGCGTGCGCCAGTTCGTGCACCAGCGCGGAGCGCTCGGCGAGACCGTCGCTCGAATCCACGACGAACAGCTTCTTCTTGTGGAAGTCGTAGAACGCCGCGGCCTGCTCGGTCAGCAGATCGATGGTCGTCTTTTTGAGGTCGAAATCGGGCGGAGCGAAGCCGAGTTTCTTGAGCACCGCCTCCTCGGCTTCGATCTCCTTCGGCTTCACTTCCTCGCGAATGCGCTGTTCGAGGAATTCCTTCATGGACCCTCGCGAGATCTGGTCGTACCGGATCTTCGCCCTCGGCTCGAGGCCGGAGATCTCTCCCAGCTTCGCGACGATACCGTCGATCTGGCTGAACAGATCGCCCTGGCCCGGTGCCTGGGTCGCGGCCGGTGCCGAGATCCACAGCGCCGCCAGGAGTGGCCAAGCAAGGAGTCTTCTCATTGGAAGGAGCCCGCCAGTCGCCGCACCCGGTTCCGGAACACGGCCGCTATGATCAGGATCAACATGCCGCTCACCGCCAGCGTCCAGCGCGCGCCGATGCGGCCCGCCAACGCGCCCGCCGCCAGGCTGCCGAAGGGCCCCACGCCCACCACCGTCATCGCGTAGAGAGCCATGATCCTCCCCCTATAATCGTCCGGGACGAGCGTCTGAATCAGGGTGTTCGCGGCGGCGTTCTGCCGCATCACGGCGAAGCCCGCGGCCGTCATCACCGCCAGCGCCAGGTAGAACGACGTGGAGGACGCGAACGCGATGAACGCCGCGCCCAGAATAATGGCGCCCCAAAAGATCACATCCGTCAGACCGGCGGTCTTGCTACGGCGAGCCAGCGCCAGCGTGCCCACCACGGCTCCGATCCCCATGGCGCCCATGAGGAACCCCAGGCCCCGCGGTCCGCGATGGAACACGGCGTCGGCGAAAACGGGCATCAGCACCATCGCTGGCATGGTGCAGATGGCGCTGGTGCCCACCATCAGGAGCAGAGTCCGGATCTCGGCCGCCCGTCGAACGTAGCGGAAACCGTCCACCAGGTGCTGCCATGGCGGAGCGATCGGGCCGCGCACGAAGCGTGGCAGGCGCATGGCCGCCAGCGCCCCGATCACCGCCAGGAAGCTGATCCCGTTGAACAGAAAGCAGCGCCCTTCACCCACCGCCGCGACCACCAGGCCCGCTACCGACGGCCCCACCACGCGCGCCGAGTTGAACATGGCCGAGTTGAGGGAGATGGCGCTCAGCAGGTCCTCCTTGCCGGTCATCTGGATGAGGAGCGACTGGCGGCCGGGCATGTCGAACGCGTTCACAACGCCGAGAAACGTGGCCAGCACGAAGACATGCCAGACCTGGACCCGGCCCGTCAGGCTAAGCGCGGCCAGGGCAAACGCCTGCAGCATCAGCAGCGTCTGGGTGGCGATGACGACGCGGTGCCGGGAATAGCGGTCCGCCACGAGGCCTCCGATGGGCGCCAGAACGAACACCGGAATCTGCGAGCAGAACCAGACCGCGCCCAGGAGCCACTCCGAGTGCGCCATCCCCCAGACCAGCCAGCCCTGCGCCGCCGTCTGCATGAACGTGCCCACCAGCGATACGAGCTGGCCGCCGATAAACAGCCGGAAATTGCGATGCCGTAGCGCGCGAAAGCCAACGCGCCAGCCGCCGGCGCCGGGCGCAGGCTCGGTTCCGGGGAGTAGTTCGGAGGGAGGTAACGGCGCTTCCAACCTTCAGGATAATCCGAGGTGCGCTAAAATGGGCTCTTACAGGAGATCCGAATTGGCAGAAGACAAGATCTACAAGTCCACCTACGTGGGCAGCGGCACGTTCCTCATCAGCAAACCGAAGCGCAAGAAGGCCAAACTGCGGCAATCGCGCGTGAGAAACCCGCAGCGCGGCGCCCGCAAGTAAGACTCTCGCACGGCGACGCCTTGCAGTCAGAATCAGAAGAGAGAGCCCGGACTCTTTGCGGATTTTGGCAGGAACCAAGGGGATTCTGGATGGCTTCGTAAGTGGGAATAAAGGCTGGACCGCACTCTCTCTTCCGGCCACGAGCTTAGTCCCGCCACCGGCTCCACTCCGAATCTTCCAGCGCCAACCTGTTGTTTCGAGGCAAGAAATAAAGTTCGATTCGAGGCGACTGAGAAACGGTTGCCTCTTGGCCCGTGGGGCAGGACTCCAGTCCTGCAGCGGGTCTCCAGACCCGCCTCCGTCCAAACTATGCGGCATTAGGCTGGCAGCCTGCGGCGGGTTGTTAACCCGCCTTCAGCGGTCAGAGACCCAGCGTGCGAAACTGAAATTCGAGGCCATGCGATCCACATTTCTCGGTGCCGCGACGCTCTGCGCCCTCTCTGCCGGCTGCCTGGCCGCACAATCCAGCGGCATCCCGCCCGAGTGGGAAGTAAAGAAACAGATGACCGAGCTGGCGGAGCACGTTCAGCGCTTCGGTCCAGTGCTCGACCAGATCCACGCCGAGGAATGGGTGAAGAAGGGCGCGCCCCCGGCTTACGTAACCCAGCTCGCGAGCACGCGCGCCCAGATCGGCTACCTCGTCGGCTCCACCAAAGATCTGGCCGCCCATCCGGAGCGGATGACCGCGGTGCTCGACACGTTCTTCCGCATGGAATCCGTGGATGCGATGCTGCGCTCGGTAGTCGCCGGCATCCGCAAGTATCAGAACCCGGCCGTGGCGGAGTTGCTCGCCGGCCTGATCGCCGATACCAGCACCGACCGGGACAAGCTGCGCCAGTATCTGGTTGACCTCGCCGCCGACCGCGAACAGCAATTCCGGGTGATGGATCAGGAAGCCCAGCGCTGCCGGGCCGCGCTTTCGCACGGGGCAAAGCCAGCGGCCAAGACCGACGCCCGCCAGGAGGAACACCATTGAGCGAACCGCGTACGTTCACGTGCAGCATCTGCGGCGATCCCTCGACCGAGATCTGCGTCTGGTGCACGAAGGACGCCTGCCCTAACCACATCTGCAGCAAGTGCCAGCGCTGCAGCGACTGTTGCGAGTGCGAGGTGCCGCTCACCGAACTTCCGCCCCCGCACGAAACCCAGGCCTAGTAGGCGACCTTCACCGCCAGCGCGCCGGCGGTCCCTTTTGATGCGGTCAGGTGGAACGCGATGCCCTGACCAACGTCTTTCGCGAGTTCTGGCCGGACATCGCCAAGCACGTCCTGCATCGCCATACGTGAGTCGCATTTGTTGTGGGGCAGGACTCCAGTCCTGCAGCGGGTCTCCAGACCCGCCTCCGTCCAACTTCCTGAAACGAAGCAAGCCGGACGTGGACGTCCGGCGCAACTCTGGAGAGCCGCCCCACTCCGGCCGTCCGCATCCGGGATAGCGAAGTTTTTGCCTGCCGCCTCGACACTCGTGTCGAGGCCAGCTTTGGCGTCGAGTTGGGGGTCTGCGCCACGCTCTGGCCCCCCACAACTGATACACTCCCGTTTGTGAAGACTATCATCGAGCCGTTCCGCATCAAGAGCGTCGAGCCGCTGCACTACAACACCCGCGAGGAGCGCGAGCGCCTGCTCGAAGAGGCGGGCTACAACCTGTTCCTCATCGACGCCAAGGACATCCTCATCGACCTGCTCACCGACTCCGGCACCAGCGCCATGTCCACCGGGCAGTGGGCCGCCATGATGCGCGGCGATGAATCGTATGCCGGCAGCGAGAGCTTCTACCGGCTCAAGCGCGTGGTTCAGGACCTCACCGGTTTCCGCCACGTCATTCCAGCGCACCAGGGCCGGGCCGCCGAGCGCATCCTGTTTCACGTCACCTGCGGCCCCGGGAAGGTCGTTCCGAACAACACGCATTTCGATACCACGCGCGCGAACGTGGAATCGAACGGCGCGCGGGCGGTCGATCTGCCATGCCCCGAGGCGGCGGACACCCAGGCTCTGTACCCGTTCAAGGGCAACATGGACGTGGCCGCGCTCGAAAGGCTGATCGAGGCCGAGGGCGCCGCGAGTATCCCGCTGGTGATGATCACGGTCACCAACAACTCCGGCGGCGGGCAGCCCGTCTCGCTCGAGAATATCGAAGCGGTCAAGACGGTCGCGTCCCGGCACGGCATCCCCATGTATCTCGACGCCTGCCGGTTCGCCGAGAACGCCTGGTTCATCGGGCAGCGCGAGGCCGCGTACAAGGATTGGACGCCCAAGCAGATCGCTCAAAAGATGTTCCGGCTGGCGGATGGCTGTACCTTCTCCGCCAAGAAGGACGCCTTCGCCAACATCGGCGGTCTCCTGTGCACCAATGACGACCGCCTGGCGGCGCTGGAGAAAGACCTGCTGATCCTGACCGAGGGCTTCCCGACCTATGGTGGCTTGGCCGGACGCGACCTGGAAGCGATTGCGGTGGGCCTCGAGGAAGTGCTCGATCCCGACTACCTGCGCTACCGCATCGTTTCGACCGAATACCTGGGCCGTCACATCGCCGATGCCGGCGTTCCCATCGTCGAGCCGCCGGGCGGACACGCCATCTACATCGATGCCGGCCGAATGCTGCCGCACATCCCGGGCCGCCGGTTTCCAGGGCAGGCGCTGGCGGTCGAACTGTACCGGCACGCGGGGATCCGCTCGGTTGAAATCGGCTCGCTGATGTTCGGCGACAAGGCGCAACACGAACTGCTGCGCCTGGCGATCCCCAGGCGTGTCTACACGCAGAGCCACATCGACTACGTGGTGGAGGCGATTCTGGAGGTGAACGCGCGCAAGGAGAAGCTACGAGGCCTCGAGATCGTCTCCGAGCCGCCGTTCCTGCGGCACTTCAGCGCGCGCTTCCGGCCCTGCTGAACGCGTGGGGCAGGACTCCAGTCCTGCAGCGGGTCTCCAGACCCGCCTCCGTCCCACTTCCTGAAACGAGGAAGCCGGACCGGACATCCGGCGCAGCTCTGGGGAGCCGCCCCACTCCAGCCGTCCGCATCCGAGATAAGCCTGCCGCCTCGACACTCGTGTCGAGGCCTGCAGGCTAAGAGTCCGCGCCACGGTTCAGCCTATTTCGACTTCTTCGCCTCAAGGCCTGCTACCTTCTCCGCGAGGCGCCCTAGACGACCTCGAAAGCTGCTTCGCGTGCTCAACAGCTTCCCCCTCGTGTACGCCTCCCACAGCTCGGAGCGGCACTCCGGCAACACCGCTTCGACTGCCAGACCCACCATCTTGCCGAGTTCCTTGGGCGCGATGTCAGGATGGTGGGGAGTCTGATTGACGATCAGATGCATCCGGCTGCGATTCAGGCCAGCCTCCTCCAGCCGCGACACCAGCCGCTTGACCTCGTACAGGTTCGACACTTCAAGCGTCGCGGTCAGGTACAGATCGCTCAGATCCGCAGCCAGGCTCGCGGCAAATGGATTCAAGCGCCCAAGATCCATCACGATCCAAGGATAGATAGTCCGCGCGAACTCGAACACGTGCCGGACTCTTTCGGTATTCGCCTGCTCCTCCAAAGGCAACGAGTCCTGTGACAGGAGTATATCCAGACCATCCGGACCGCCGACGACGATCTTGTTCCAGTAGTTCTCGTCAAGCCGTTCGAGGTTGCTGGCGACCTCCTGCAGAGTGTGTTCCGAGGTCGCTTTCATGAGGAAAGAGACGGAGCCTCCGGCGACGTCCAGGTCCGCCAGCAGGACGCGGCTGCCGGTCCGCTGCTTCAACTCGAGGCTGAAGTGACAAGCGATCGTGGTGGTCCCCACTCCTCCCTTGGCTCCCATGAACCCGACCATCTGGCCCACTACCGCTTCCGACTCCGACCGGAAAGCAGCCGCTTGACTTCGGTGCCTCAGCATGGCGTGGGACAAGGCTCGCGCCAGCGAGCCGGCGGTTAGCCCCCCTTTGACCAGGTACTCCTGCGCTCCATGCCGTACTGCGTCGTCGGCGACAGACGCGTCGTTGAGACCGGTCAGTATGACCACCGGGAGGCTCGGCGCGGAAGAGCGGAGAGCAGTCAGGCTCGTGAGCCCTTGACTGTCCGGAAGGGTGAGGTCCAGAACTACCATGTCGATATCGCCGCGCGCGAGCCGAACCATGCCTGGCAGCAAGGCCTGTACCCACTCAACGGTAAACCGAACGCCCGGACCCTCCGAGAGCATCGCCCGTACCAACCCTGCATCTCCCGGATCGTCCTCGATGAGAAGTATCCTCAGCGGTTTTTCGGGTAAATCAGTGCCGCCTGCCATACTTTGTCCTCCGCTCGTCCAGGGACGTTCATCAGCTCGTCCGAACCATCCATTTCCCGACCCCCAAGTGGTCGCCGCGAACCCATTACCGAACCTCCGGGGGAGGCTCGTTCAGCAGCAGCCAGTACAAGCCCAGAGTGCGGACAGCCTCGGCGAAGCGAGTGAAATCAACCGGCTTTCTTACGTAACTGTTGGCCCCCAGATCATAGCCGGCCATAATGTCCTGTTGCTCCTGCGAAGAAGTGAGGATCACCACCGGCACCAGCCGGGTGTGCTCGTTGGCGCGCACCTGCCGCAAGACCTCCAGGCCGTCCACCCGGGGAAGTTTCAGATCCAGCAGGACCAACCGCGGAAGGTCGGCCACATCCCGGCCCTCGTGCGCTCCCAGGGCAAACAGGTAATCGAGCGCCTCCCTGCCGTCCTCCGCCACTACCAAGGGGTTGGCGATGTGGCTTTGCTGCAGGGCCCGCCGGGTTAGCCTGACATCGCTGGGATTGTCTTCCACCAAAAGAATGCAATTGGAGTTCATTCTGCCTCCGCAAGGGTAAAGTAAAAGGTCGCGCCCTCGCCCAGACTGGATTCCGCCCAAACGCGGCCGCCGTGGCGATGCACCACGCGCTCCACGAGCGCTAAACCGATGCTGGTTCCAGGAACGTCGGTGGCCTTATGCAGGCGTGGGAATCCTCCGAACAGGTTGTCGTGAGTCATATCGAATCCAACGCCATTGTCACGGACGAAGAAGGCGAAACGGCCTTCCACCTCGGTCCGGCCGAACTCGATGCGGGCCACCGGGCGTATGCTTGAGAACTTCCAGGCGTTATCGAGCAGGTTGGTCAAGGCAGTCTCGATCAGGACCGCGTCCGCCCAGGCAGTGAGCCCTGGCTGCGCCTCGAATTCCACCTGGCGATTCGGCTCTTTCTCCCGAAGCCGGGCCATGACGGCTTGCGAGACAGCCCCCAGATCCACATGCGCCCGTTCCATGCTGTTGCGGGCCACGCGGGAAACCCCGAGCAGGTCGTCAATCAACTGGCCCGTGCCGAAGGTGAAGTAGATGGTCGTGCCTTCACCGAGCTTCGATTCCGCCCAAACCCGGCCGCCGTGACGATGTACCACGCGCTGCACGATGGCCAAGCCGATGCCGCTTCCCGGGAACTCGGTGGCCTTGTGGAGGCGCTGGAACACTCCGAACAGCTTGTCCACGTAAGCCATGTCAAATCCAACGCCATTATCCCGGACGAAGAAAGCGGAACGGCCGTCCACCTCGGTCCGGCCGAACTCGATGCGGGCCACGGGGCGCGTGCTCGAAAATTTCCAGGCATTGCCGATCAGGTTTGTCAAGGCAATCTCGATCAGTCCCGCATCGGCCAAGGCGGTGAGTCCCGGTTGCACTTCAAATTCCACCTGGCGATTCGGCTCCATCTCCCGGAGCCGTGCCACGACAGTTTCCGCGACGGCCGACAGATCCACCAGGGTTCGTTTCATGCGGTCGCGGGTTACCCGGGAAAGCCCCAGCAAATCGTCAATCAACTGTCCCATGCGTTGGACGTCCGTGCGGATGTAGCTGAGGTATTCGCGGCCCTGGTCGTCGAGTTTGTCGCTATAATCCTCCAGCAACGCCAGGCTCCACCCATCGATGCCGCGTAGCGGTGCGCGCAGGTCGTGTGAGACGGAGTACGAGAACGACTCCAGCTCGGCATTGGCCCCTTCCAGTTGGATCGTGCGGTCGTGCACGCGCTCCTCGAGGTCGGCGCTGAGCCGCCCGAGTGCCTCCTCCGCCTGCCGGCACTCGGTAATGTCCTGCCCTTGCGCGATCGCGGCGATGGGACTCTGGCCGTCACCGCCGGCAATCGCGGCGGAGTTCCACACCACGGTACGGAGCGAACCGCCCGTGCCGGCGATGGGAATCTCGACCACATCCAGAGGTTTCCCCGCCAGGGTTCCGCGTATCAATTCCATCGAACGCTCTCTCTCTCCTGGCGGGAAGAGAATCCCGATGTCTTCTCCCAGGATGGAAGTGGCGCTCTTGCCAGTCAGGTTCTCGAAGGCGTGATTGAACCGCTTGATGCGGAGTCGGGGGTCCCAGACGATCATCGGAACATTGGCATGGTCGAACACGCTCTCCAGGTATTCGTTGGCCTCGCGTAGCGCCTCGACCGCTGCTCTTCGGTCGCCGATGTCCCGGACGATCTCCTGCCGGAATTCCCGCCCCGCTATCGCAAAACTGCGGGAGCTGATTTCCACGGGAAAGCGGCTGCCATCTTTCCGCACATGCTCCGCTCGGGACACCAGTCCCTCGGTCCCCTTCTCCTTCACCTTGGTCCAGGTCCGGGCGAAAATGGCGGCCTCCTCGGGAATGTAAAGACTGGCAATGTTCATCCGCCGCAGTTCGTCCGCGGTGTATCCGTAACTGGCAACGGCTCTGTCGTTGGCCTCCGCGATCCCGCCTGTCGCGTCGAGCAGCAGGATGATTTCATCGGAACAGCGGCTCAGGTAGTCGAGCTGAGCGCGCATCGCCTGGCGCTCCAACTGGAACTCGACCTTCTGCCGCCTCACCAGCGCGATCCCCGCTACCAGGGCCGCCGCCACCGCTGCGTACGGGTGGCCGGCTACGCAGCTTCCGGCGACCACCAGCAGACACAGCACCGACGCAGCAAGACCCCGAAACGGCCTCCTTGCCCCAACCTTCATACTGGACCGCTTTCGGACCGGCAGGCGGGTCGGGCGCAGAATGAACGCGGGGCCGCGCAGGCACCCGCCGGGGTGGCTGTGGACATCGTCAGGCCGCGCTCGTTGGGGTCTTGCGAGCGCTTCTGTGGCCACTGAGACATGGTGCCTTCAATAGGAAGGTCGAATCATTTCGACTTCTTCGCTTCAAGACCCGCGACCTTCTCTGCCAGACGCCCTAGCTGGCGTCGAAGATCGCTCTTGGCGTTCAACAGTTTCCCGTCCGTGTAGGCCTCCGCCAGGTCGGAGCCGCACTCCGGCAAGACCGCGTCGACGGGGAGGTTGACCATCTTGCCGGCCTCCCCCGGTGAAATGTCGGCGTTCCTGTGAGTTCGATTAATGATCAGGTGCAACAGGCTCCGATTCATGGCGGTGTCCATCAGTTGCGCCGCCACTTGCTTGACCTCGTACAGGACCGCCACCTCG
>CAZBQQ010000118.1:0-17460 GCA_964493965.1 uncultured Solibacteraceae bacterium | reverse complement strand
GGGCACGGCACCGCGGTCCGCATGTATTTCCCGCTGGCCGAGGAGCGCGTCAAAACCGCGGGCGCCGGTGGCCGCCGGCCGGCCGAGCGGCCCGGAACCGAAACCATTCTGGTGGTCGAGGACGACGCCGAAGTGCGCAAGCTGGCCGCGGAGATGTTGAGCCGCCATGGCTACGCCGTGCTGGAGGCGGCGTCGGGACCCGAGGCGCTCCGCATCTGGAAGCAGCACGCGAGTTCCATCGACCTGATCCTTACCGACGTGGTCATGCCGTCGATGGCCGGCCCGGAGCTTGCCGCCAAGTTGATCGCCGAGCGCGCGGGCCTCAAGGTGCTCTATATGTCCGGATACCCCGAGGAAGTGATGGCGAAGCACGGACTCACCGCCTCGGAATCCACGTTCCTCCACAAGCCATTCACCTCCGACGCGCTGATTCACTCCGTGCGGCTGGTGCTGGACACGGAACGCGACGAGCGATGAACGAACGGATGGAGCAGTTGTTTCAGCGGGCCGGCATGGGGTCGTTCCGGTCCGATCGGGGCGGCCGCCTGCTCGACTGTAACCAGGCGCTGGCCGCTATGCTCGGACTGGAGAGCCCCGCTGCCCTGCTCGGCCACAACGCCGCCGAGTTCTATTGGTCTCCGGCCGAGCGCGACGAGCTGGTCGAACGTCTGGTGCGGGACCGCCGCGTCGATGCCATGGAGGTGCGCCTCCGTCACGCAAGCGGTGAGATGCTTTGGGCCCTCGGCAGCGCGCAATTCGCCGACGACGAGCCGGACGTAGTCGAGGGCTCCGTCCTGGACATCACCGGCCGCAAGCGGGGCGAGGCGGAAATCGCACGCCTCGGCCGGATCGGGTGCGTGTTGAACCGCGTGGCACGGTCCGCCACGCGCGACCACGACCGCGGCTCACTGCTGGCGGAGGTTTGCCGCATCGCCGTCGAGGACGGCGGCCTGCGCGCCGCCTGGTTCCGAGAGCCGGATGAGGCGGTACGGGTGATGAGGCCGGCCGCGCGCATCCCTGTTCCACCCGGCCTTGGCAGCTTCGTTTCGAACGACCTGCGAAAGGATGCGGCCCTGGGAGACTGGTCCAAAGAGGCGGCTGCTCTGGGGTGTCGTTCCTGCGCGGTCTTCCCCGTCCCCGTTGAGAACGGCCTCTCGTGTGCCCTCGGCCTGTACGCTGCCGAGGCGGGCTTCTTCGACACGCAGACCGTCGAATTACTCGGTCTGGCGGCCGGCCATCTCTCCCTCGCACTCGAAAGCATGGAGCGCGACGACGCCGGCCGGACTTGCTTCCGCGAGAATCCGGAGGTGCCGCCGAATGCCGTGCCGCACGCAGGCGGCCCGTCGAGCGAACCCTCGCCAGGGACTGTGGCTCGCGGCGACGACGACCACCGTATTGCCAACATCCTCGAGAGCATCACCGATGGCTTCTTTGCGGTGGACCGCGAATGGCGCTTCACTTACCTCAACGGGCGGGCCGAGCAGATCGTAGGCCGCAAACGGGAGGAGGTGCAGGGCAAGCGCCTTTGGGACGAGTTTCCCGAGCTGGCCGGCTCCGTCTTTCGACAGGAGCTCGAGCGCGCCACCGATTCCCAGCGGCCGATCGAGTTCTCCGCTCCCTACGCTCCGCTGAGCCTGTGGCTGGACGTCCACGCCTACCCGTCGGCGGACGGTCTGGCCGTCTATTTCCAGGACATCACGATGCGCCGGGTTCAGGAGGATCAGTCCCGCCAGTCACAGCGGCTGGAAGCGCTGGGGCGTCTGGCGGGTGAAGTGGCGCACGACTTCAACAACCTTTTGACCATCATCGGCGGCCATGGCCGGATCGCGCTGGATTCCATTGACAAGAGCCAAGGGGGGCTGCGCCGCGACATCGAGATCGTGGTGGAGGCGGCGGTACGTGCCTCGGCTCTTACCCGGCGGCTGCTGACCTTCAGCCGGCGCCAGGTGGTGCAGCCGCGCGTTCTCGATCTGAACCGCCTGGTGACCAGGGTGGCCCGAATGCTGGAGCGCATGACGCGCGAGGACATCGAGTTGCGCCTAATGCTACGGGCCGGCCTGTGGCGGGTGGAAGCGGACGCGGGCCAGATCGAGCAGATCGTCGTCAACCTGGCCGTCAATGCGCGCGATGCCATGCCGACGGGGGGCATGCTGTCGATCGTCACCGACAACCGGGAGGTGACCGGCACGCCTGGAACGCCGCCGCTGGCTCCGGGGAGGTATGTACTGCTGGCGGTCGCCGACACCGGGCGGGGCCTCGATCCCGAAACACGCAGCCATCTTTTCGAACCGTTCTTTACGACCAAGGCCAAGGGTAAGGGCACAGGGCTGGGCCTGGCAACCGTCTACGGAATCGTGAAGCAAAGCGGCGGAGAGATCTTGGTGGACTCGGAGCCCGGCAAGGGCGCGCGGTTCGAGATCTACCTGCCGCGGACGGACAAAGTAGCCCACCGGACGAAGGCCGCCAGGGACCGTTCCAAACCGCGCGGGGGCTCGGAGACGATCCTGTTGGTCGAGGATGACGCGGGCGTGCGCAGACTGGCGCGGGAAATGCTGGCGCGGCTCGGCTATCGGGTGCTGGAGGCGGCCGGACCTGTCGAGGCGTTGGGGATCTGGGAGAGCGAGCCTTCGATCGAACTGCTGCTGACCGATATCGTCATGCCCCAGATGAGCGGCCACGAGCTGGCCGACCGGCTGTCGGAATCCCGCCCCGGTATCAAGATTCTGTACGTCACCGGCTATAGCGACGATGTAATTCTCAAGCGCGGCGTCGAAGCGGGCAAGGCCGCGCTGCTCGAAAAGCCGTTTTCGTCAGAGACCCTGGCCAGAAGCGTGCGCACGGTTTTAGACGCGGAGTAGCGGTCATCTGCGCGAGCGTGATGGCGATGGGCCGCATTTGTGGCGCAGACACTCTTGCCTGCCACCTCGACACTCGTTTCGAGGCGCTCTTCTTGCGTCGAGACGAGTCTCGACGCTGCAGACTGGGAGTCTGCGCCACGAATGGGGCGCCGTTCCCGATTCTCCTCCGCACGTGCGAACATCAAGAGGATGAACCTGACTCTTACTGCAGTTGTCCTGATGGCGTGCCTGGCGCCCGCGGCCGTGGCACAGCGGTCGCTCGGTTATTGGTACGTCGCTCCGGGAGGCTTGAGCTCCCCGGGCCACACCGCTTTGACCATCCAGATGGGCGGCGGAGGCGAACTGGCGCTGGCCAAGGGCGTCTCGCTCGGAGTTGAAGGAGGCGCGGTGGCGTTGTGGCACGACTACATCCACAGCATGCAGGGAGAGGGTTCGCTCAACGGCTATTATCATTTTCGGCACTCGCGGCAGGCGCGTTGGGACCCCTTCGTGACCGGTGGCTATTCGGTCTTGTTCCGGCGCGGCGCCAAGAGCCTCGGTAACTTCGGCGGCGGCCTGAACTATTGGTTCGCCGACACCGTGGCGTTCCGCTTCGAGTTCCGTGACCAGGTTCAGACCGGGCCCGCAACACTACACTATTGGGGCGCCCGCGTCGGGTTTTCGTTCAGTGCAGTTGGTCCGTAACGGAGAACCACAAGGAGACACAAGAGAATGATGCGCATCGTTGCCGTAGTCTTTGCCGTATGCCTGTTCGCCGGCGTGATGAGCGCCGCCGATGGAAAGCTGATGCACTGTTTTGCCTTCACGGCCATCGAGACCGCGTCGGCCGCCGACTGGGACGCCTTCTACAAGGCCTCGGATGCCCTGCCCGGTAAGGTTCCGGGCCTCCATCACGTTTGGGTCGGCAAACTAAAGCGGCCGTTGAAGGCCGGGGATGCGGTACGCCAGTACGGCGCCTGCATGGAGTTCAGTGACGAGGCCGCCCTCAAGGCATACGCCGACAGCGCCGGCCGCAAAGAGTGGTTTGCGATTTACGACAAGGTCCGGGTTCCGGGCACCACCACCTACGACATCCTGGTTCACTGAGGAGCTACTGGGGCGCGCCCCCGCCAGGTCCGCTCCCTTGCGGTCGCGGCTCAGTGCTAGAACGGAACCGCGCGCGAAACGGATCAGACGGTCGAAGGCTTAGGGCGCCGCCGCCGGCTGCACCAGCTTCCGGATCGGGTCGAGGATCACGATCAACAGTTCGGCGCGGTGCGTCTTCGCGCGTTGCAGAAGCTCGTCCCAGCCGGGGGGTGACGTCCGTCCCGGCGTCTGCGCATCGAGGGCTTCCAATCCGGCTGCGGCCAGCGCCGCCACGTCTCGCGAGACCGGTTCGAGCTCGGCTGCCAGCGACGACGCCGCAAAGACCGGCTTGAGCGCGTCGTATTGGTCGCGCCACTGAACCAGGCGCGTCCGGACGCGTTCGCGTTGGGCCTGGTCGCCCGCCAGCAGGGCATCCACCGCTGCCGAGAACTCGCGCGCCGCGTCGCTTTCGGCTGGCGTCGCGTCCACCATACGGTTTAACGGCCTCGAAGATTTATAGTTCCGCGAGGCATTCCGCCCGTAGCCCTTCACGGGCTCGAGAGCGCCCGCCAGTTTCCGGAGCGCCCCTGCGGGCCGGTCCCCCGCGATGCGGTCCAGCATCGGCCCCTGGACCGAACGATGAGTGAGACCGAGGTACTCGAGTCGCACGCTGGCCGACTCCAGGCGCTGGTACATCGACGCTACGTCCGTAACATCGGCCGCGGACCAGAATCGCTCCGCGATGGCGGCCATCCGCGGCCAGATGCGGAAATCGGCGTTCTCGCTTGTGATCAGCTCAGCCCATTCGCATGCCTCTCCGCCCAGCACGCGGGCTTTGTCGGCGGCGCTGAGTCCTGCCGCCTCGCCGCCCAGCGGATCGACGCCGTAGTGGAAGGATGCCGAATGCATGAGGTCCAGATAATAGTCGTTTGACAGGATCACAGGGTACCCGCGCCGCGCCGCGTCGGCCAGTATGCGCCCGCTGCGCCAGGCCTGCACCACGGACCCTTTGGGCAGCGCGGGGTCGAGGATTTCGTCCCAGCCGATGACCTTCTTCCCGTGCGCGATCACAATGGCGTGGACGCGCTTGCTGAAATACGCCTGCAGAGCTTCGTTGGTCTTGAATCCCTGGGCGCGCTTGAACCTCCGGATGCGCGGGGTGCGGTCCCAGTCCTTGCCGTTGACCTCGTCGCCGCCGGTGTGAAAGTACTCGTCGGGAAACAGGGCCGCCATTTCACCGATCAAGCCGTCGAGGAAATGGAAGACCTCTTCGCGGCTGGGGTCCATGCAGGGGTCGAACACGCCGAATCCGCGTTCAATCTTGTACGGCCCCGGCGCGCTGGCCAGCTCCGGGTAGGCCGCGAACCAGGCCGTGGAATGGCCCGGCATATCGAACTCGGGCACCATGCGGATGCCGCGGGCCCGGGCGTAGGCGACGATGTGGCGGATCTGATCCTGCGTATAGTAGAGGCCGTCGGAGGCCAGTTGCTGCAGCTTGGGGAAGCGGCGGCTCTCGACGCGAAAGCCCTGGTCGTCGGAGAGATGCCAATGGAGCACGTTGAGCTTCACCGCCGCCATTCCATCCAGGTTGCGCTCGATCACGGCCACCGGCATGAAGTGGCGCGAGACATCAATCATCAGACCTCGCCAGGCGAACCGTGGTTTATCGTCGATGCGCACGGCAGGCACGCCGAACCCGCCCTGTCCTGGACCGACGAGTTGGAGAAATGTTTCGATCCCGTGCAGGGCGCCGACGGGAGTGTGGGCCGCGATGCGCGCCTGTTGGGGAGTGACATCGAGCCCGTAGGATTCGTCTTCGCGCGGCGATTGCACCTTTTCGCCCGGCCCCTGGCACTCGATGGCCAGCGTCGCGGTGGATGCCTCGCCCGCCGCCGGTTGGATCGGGATCCCGGTCTGGTGTGTCAGGCGCGCGGGAAGGCGCGCGGCGGCGGCCGTGAGCCGCGAGTCCTGGCAACCAGCCACCGAGACACGGAAAGTGGAATCGATCGCCAGCCTGCCGTCGCCCCACGCAATCGACGCCGGCAGGGGCATGAGGTCAGGAATCGGGGCGGCGGCGTGGGCGCCAAACGAAGCCGCGGCCAGGGCGGCCAGTGCTCTGATCATTGACACGATCTTCGCACAAGGACACGTGGCTCGTGGCCGGAGATAGAGGTGGATGCGTCGATCTCAGAAATAAACTGACGTGCCGCCACGCAGCTGTACAGGAAGGGCGGGCCTCGGCCCGCCCTCCCCGGCACGTGGCGGGTCTGGAGACCCGCTGCAGGCGTGGACGCCTGCCCCACAGTTACTTCGCGACGTAGACCTCTTTCTTCACCATCGGCCCTTCGGTCAGCGTGTAATCGGCCGGGATCTCAAACAGCGACGCCGCGGGCTCCGCCAGGCTGACGTTCACGAGGCGGTAGGTGGATTCGCCCATCAAAGGGTCTTTGGTTGTGCTCAGGACTGTGGCTTGCAGTTGGGCCGAATACCAACGCTCCGTAGTGGTCACGAGCGGACGCTCGTTGCCCATCTGCCCGGCTGGAATCGTCATGGTCGTGCGCGTGCCATCGGCCTGAACGCCCTCGATCTCCCTGCCGCCCAGCGATTCCTGCACCGGCGGCGGACCGGCGGTCTTGCCACCGACGCGCACGCGCGTCTCGATCCGCATCTCCGTCTCCGGCCCTGGACCCAGCACGACCCCTCCAGCCTGCCCGACGCCGGATGCGATCATCGGTGCTCCCTGCGCCACGCCCGGCGCAAGTGGGACCTTATGTGCGGTCTTGTTGTTGGCATCGAGCACATAGCTCACGCCGGCGACCGGATCGGTGATGAAAACGAGCTGCGGCGGATTCGGACCGGCCGGCACCGGGCCGATGGCACCGAGCGCCTGCTCACGCCGCGTCCTGCCTTCGCTGTCGCGGTACATCAGGCCGGTCTGTTTCTGGCTGATGGTGTTCCCGTCTGCCAGGGTTTGAGTGTGTTCCGTAACGATCTGCGCCGAATAGGGAGCGCCTTTGACTATCTTCGAGGGACCCGCCGACTCGACGCTATAGAACATCACGTTGCCCGTGCCAGGGCCGGCACCGGGGCCGTTCTGGGTAACCACCGTAGCGACCTGGGCGAAGGCGGTTAACGCCGTTACGCCCGCTGCCAGCATTAATCGAGTTCTCATAGTTCTCTCCTAGTTATGACTCCAGTTTCACTGCCGGCGGCCGACGAAACGAATCGCCCGGGCCATGCCGGTATCGCCATCAAGAACCACTTCCGCCTCGACCGCGCCGCCGGAGTCGTCCGGATCGAACGGCAATCCAAACGAAGCCAACGCCCTGCGCGGCATCCCGATGCGCACGATCGTTCCGCCCTGAATCTGAGCTCCTGCATCGACGGGCGTGAGCGGATAGAACTGCGTCGCCGCCACCTGGCGGTGAGGTGGCCGCTTGAGTCGCGGCTGCGCTGCGCGCTGGACGACGGGGGCCGCAGGTGCCTCCGGGACGGCCACCGGCGCCACGATCGGCCGTCTCGCAACCAACGGCGGCGCGACGCCTGTCGGCGGCCGCAAGAACCACGCCGCGCCAACGACGAGCGCCACCGCTGCCGCCCCGACAAAAGCCCACCGCGGAAACGCCAACCAGTGCCGCCGTACAGAGGGCAAGGCGTACTGCCGCGCGAACGCATCGAGCAACGCGGCTTCAACCTTCGGCGGCGCCGCCTTTCCTGCCACGCTGGAGGCGAACAGGCCGAGCAGGCCCTCCAGTTCCCGCTCCTCCACCAGCCGCGACGAGCAGCCTGCGCATTCGCGAGCATGGGCCGTCGCGGCGCGGCGCGCGGACTCCTCCGGCCCACGCCCGCGGGCCAGGTCCCCTACCAAGGCTTCGAATTCCCCGCAGTTCATGGCACACACCTCGCCGGCCTGATGGCACGGGAAACCGCCAGGGTTGCTCCGGGCGGCAGCAGTCGTCCCGCCAGCATCCGGCGTGCCCGGTGCAGCCGCGATTTGACGGTTCCGACCGCGCATCCCAGCGCCTCGGCCGCCTCCCGACAGTCCATCTCTTCGAGCTCGCACAGCACCACCACTTCGCGGTAGCGCACAGGGAGAGCCAGCACCGCCGCGCGCACCGAAGCAATCGTTTCGCGGCGTGCCAGATCCGTCTCCGGCTGGTCCGCCGCGAGCGGCTCCGGAGCGCTATCCGCGCTTCCCCGCCTGGCGCGGCCGATCCCGCGCCGGACGTGATTCCGCGCAATCCCGTAGAGGAACGCGGTCACCGGCCCGCAGGCGGGATCGTAGGTCGCCCCGGCGCGCACGAGCGTCAGAAAGACCTCCTGCACAACGTCCTCCGCCAGCGCCTCCGAGCCGCTCATTTGGAGAGCGAAGCGATAGACGCCGGCCTGGCGCCTGCGGTAGAGCGCGGCAAAAGCTTCGCGGTCGCCGCTCACCATCCGCTCGAGCAACTCCCCGTCGCTGGCGCTGTCCTCTTGCATCAAGCCTTCATATAGCATTCGCGCGAGCGGTGGGAAAGGTTCCAGAAAAAGTCGAGATGGCGCACGAGAACCGCCGTGAACTTCATTGTCGCCGTTTGGCGGCTGAAGCTAGCGGCGGTGCCAGGGAGGTATTGAGGTGGGGAGCAGGAACGCTTGGGCGGCGTCCGTGAGAAGCCGTTACTGGACCACCATCTTGAGCTTCATGTCGTCGTGCCCGTCTCCGCAAAAGACCGTGCACTCGATCATGTACTCACCAGGTGGCGGCGCTGTCAGAGTGAACTCCTGGACGCCTTCCTTCAGCCGGATGTCCCAGCCCTGCGCACGCAGCTTGCGGACCACGAAGCTGTGGACCGCGCCGTCGTTCGCCTTCGGGCCCATGGACGAGGAAGTCACCTTGAACGTGACTCTCTCGCCGGCCTTCAGCACGAGCGGCCCCTTCTGCCCGCCCGCAAGGATGAACTGGTGGCTGGCGATCAACGAGACCCTTCGAGCGCTCTCCTCCGCGGTGGCGAACGAAGCCGCCCCGCCGAGCGAAAGCACAACGGCGACTACTGCAATCCATCGCGTTTTCATAAGATGCCCTTTCTTTTTCAGAAGCGCCCTTTCTTTGCCAGGGGCGCCGCCGCTGGCCACGAGCTTTCATCTCGACGCTGGAGACTTCTCGGAAGGCCGCCACCTTCCGCATGCGGTCGACAGATCTCCCCACTCCTCAGTTCGACAGGTCCGACTTATTCGGGGATCGGCTGAGCGTCTGGAGGGCGGCGCGCGCCCAGCCCGGACTACGGCTCCGGAAGGGAGAACAGATAGGCCGTCAGATTCTCCATATCCTTGGGCGGAATCCGGTAAGGCTTCATTTTTGTACCCGGCGACAGTTTGTTCGGGTCGGCGAAGTGTTGCACCACCCAACTCCGGCTTCGGCGGCTTGAGAGTCCGTTGAGCGTGGGGCCGGCGTCTTCGCCAACGCCGTTGACTGCGTGGCACTCACCGCAGCGGTGAGCCTCGTAGACCAGCGCACCCGCAGTGGCGAAATCGGGGGCGTTCTGAAGCGCGGAAGCGTTCTTGGGGTTCAGCTTCAGCAAGAATGCGGCGAGCGAATTCAATTGGTCGTCGTCGAGCTGAACGGGCGGCATGAAGGAGCCCGGCCGCTTCGCATCAGGACGCTTGAAATGATCGATCATCCACCCAGCATCCTTACGCACTGAGACCTGGGTGAGATCCGGGCCCGCCTTGGAGGCCCCGTCGCCGGTCGCATGACAACTCGCGCAGCGTTCCTGTCGGAAGTACGCGACGCCGGTCAGTTCCTCGGGCGAGAGCTGAAGCCAGTCCGTCGGGCCGGAGTAATCGATTTTCGTGGCAGCCTCCTCGCGCGGTGTCGACGCAACGGCGACGGTCGTCAGTCCGGTCCACGCCACCGCCGCCAGGACCACGAACGCAAAGGCCACCGTCCGCCGGGTAACCTTTACCAGTTGGCTGCGGTCGATGAACGGCACGAGCATGAGCGTGGTGACCGCGAGGCCGGGCAACACTACGGCGCCGACAACTTCGAGCGGTCCGCTGAACAGTTTCAGGGTCTGGAACAGGAACAGGAAGTACCATTCCGGGCGAGGGATGTAGGAGGTGTCGGACGGATC
Source organism: uncultured Solibacteraceae bacterium (assembly GCA_964493965.1). Lineage (GTDB taxonomy): Bacteria > Acidobacteriota > Terriglobia > Bryobacterales > Bryobacteraceae > DASWZN01. The sequence continues at coordinate 7,427 of CAZBQQ010000118.1, read as the reverse complement.
CGCCAGTTTTTCCAGGGGCACACGCGCCACCACCGCCAGGGTGAACAGAACAGCGAAGGCGATGAAGACAGCGACCGTGTCCTTGAAAACCTGTTGCGGATAGAACTTCTTCTTGGGCACGAGTTCGTCACCCGGGACCGGCGCCACGCCGTGCTTGCGCACCAGATAAACGTGAAGCACGACCAGCAGAACGGTGGCGGGAGGCAGCAGCAGGACGTGCAATCCGAAGAAACGTGCGAAAGTAACCACCCCCACCGCTCCCCCGCCCCCGAGCAGCCGGGTGAGGTAGGGGCCGACCAGCGGCGCCTGAGCGGCTATCTGGGTAGTCACAACGGTCCCCCAGTAGGCGCGGTTGTCCCACGGCAGCAGGTACCCGGTGAGGCCGTAGGCGAGCGTCAGCAGGAGCAGAACCACTCCAACCATCCAGGTGGCTTCGCGCGGCTTCTTGTACGCGCCATAGAGAAAGACCTGGATCATGTGCAGCACCACCACCACGATCATCATGCTGGCGCCCCAGTGGTGGAGCCCGCGTATGAGCCTGCCGCCGGTCAGTTCGGTCAGGATGTAACGCATGCTGTTGTAGGCGTCACCGGGAGTGGGCGCGTAGTTGAAAGCCAGCAGCACGCCGGTGAAGGCCTGCACCAGGAACAGGAACACGGCAACGCTGCCGAACACCTGACGCCACCCGCTCGATGCCGGGATCTCTTCGTAGAGGAACCGGCGGGCAACAGTGGGAAGCCCGGTGCGGTGCTCCAGCCAGTCCGTGACGATCTCGAGGCGGCGTTTCATGCAGATTGCTCCGAATTCGTACGCAGGCCGCCCAGCAGCAATTTGTTGCCTTCGATCTTTACGTTATAGCGATCGAGGGGCCGCGGCGCTGGCCCGGAAAGAACCGCGCCGGTTTTAGCGAAAAATGAGTTATGGCAGGGGCAGACGAACTTGGCCTGGTTGTCGTCCCAATGGTGGGCGCATCCCAGGTGCGTACAACGCGGCCCAAAGGCCACGACGCTGCCATCCGGCGACTTCACTACCCAAGCCGTCACCTTTTCGCTGATGACCTTCCAGCCGTCGCTGCGGTTGCGCCGGCCAACCATCTCGATGGGCTGATTGGCGGGCAGCTTGGTTACATCGCCAAAGTCGACCCAATCCTCGTTCTTCCGGGCCTTGGGCCCGAGCATCAGATACGCCGCCGCGGGCGCGCCCAGGGCGGCGGTGATGAGTGCCCCGATGGCGTAGATCGCCCCAACGTGGAAGCCGCGGCGAGTCGTGCCGTCGGCATCCGGCGAGGCCTTGGTATCGTTGACTCTTTCCTTCGTTTCATCCGATTCCATTTTTATGTCCTCCGATTAATTCGGCCCCACAGCCCAGTTCAATCCCGCACAACCAACTACGAACCCGAAGACCTCGATGGCTTCTGCCTGAGGTGTTTTCTCAATGGCGAGCGTCGGCGGTCTTGGCTTGCGTACCCATCGCCGAAAGGAACGCCAGCACCGCGTCGGCCTCCGGCTTGGTCAGTCCCGCTTTGATCCGCATATGCCGGACGATGGTGCGGTACATCTTCTCCGGAAAGGGCCGCATCGATATGTGGCACCGCGTGCAGTTGCTCTTGTAGACCTGGTCTCCCTCCGGCAGACTGCCCGCGAGGCACGCCGAGAACCCGAGTACGATCAATAGCGCCGCCGTTTTCATTTACTCCCCCTTTGCCCAAGTGAATCGGTAGACCACGCCCAACGACCAAATCCCTTGCGATTGGCCCGAATCAAACTGCCTGCCGTACGCGAAGGCGACCTTCACGTGGTCGGTCGGCCAGTAGTTGAAGCCCGCCGTAAAAGCTTTGGTATTCACCGAGGGCAGATCCTCGTTGAGATCCTGTGCCTGCGCAGGCGAAAAGTATTGCTCTGCTCTTCCGACTATCTGCGAGTGGCGGAAGAACCGGTTGCCCGTCGCCTTGGAAAGCCGCCAGGCGCCTTCGACCCAGTACCCCTTGCCAAGGAGATCGGCCCAAACCGCCTCGCCGCGAATATCGAGTGGCGTCCGGCGGACGTTCCAGACGAAATCCATCCCAGCCACGTTGAACTTCTCGTCGCCCAATTTGCGGCTGTACGATGCCCCCACTTCAAAACGTGGCCCAGGGAAATACAGGCCAACCTGGCCACCGGTTTGCTTTTCGCCGCCGATCTGCGCAACGCCCTCGGTCGCTCCGTAGTCGGCCGTGACGTTGAGTTTCACGCTCGGGCTCAGATAGAAGCTCGTGCGGACCATCCCGCCGATGCTCGAATAGTCGTTGATCGGGAAGATCATCGGCTCGTCGAGCAGATTGCGCGTCCACTGCGGATCGAGACGTTCCTTGTAGATACCGAAGGGAGTCACGAAATTCCCGCCCGTAATGATCAGGTTCGAGGTGGCGAAATAGCTCAATTGCATGTACTCGAACGAGTGCGACAGGATGGCGGGCCCGAGCGTGGAGTCCGCCCGCTCAACCGGGAGTTCCATGCTGTACTCGGTCTCGAAGAGAAACCGGTTGCCGAGAGGAAGCAGAATGACCGGCTCGAACTTGGGCCCAAACGTCAGGTTCGACGGGTTGTTGATGTCGGTCGTAAACCCGAACGCTCCGGTCACGATCGGGGTTGCGCCCCCGAAAAGGCCTCCGCCCCCCGCGGGAGCGGTCTGCGCCAAGAGCGCTGCCGCACTGACCGCAGCCAGCAATGCACATCGATTCAACCTGAAAATCCCCGTCATTTTCCTCGTTCCCCCATTGCCTTCCCGTCACGCGCTCACACCTACGCAGCCCGCGTTTCGAAGCCGTACTCAGTCGGAGTGCTGCTGTACCAAGGACTGCTGCGCCCCTCCGGGCATCGGGCTTTCGTTGAGCGATCCGGCACCATTTCAGGCCCCTCACAGCCAGGTGGTTACAGCAAGAGCTGAAATGATCTGGATGGTTCAATGATGCGCGAAATGACGCAGTCAGGTCTTTGCGCACGCGCAATGTGTGAGGTCCACCGCCCTGGCTTAATTGCCTCTTTATTGTCAATTTTCTGTTAACGTTTCTCGCGGCGGTTTACTGCGAGTGGCAATCAGCGGTCGAGGACAACGTCCCCGTCTTCCGGCGGTGGATCCGGTCACGATGGTTCTTGTTTCGCTCACCAGGACCATTTCGGAGTATGATTCCCTGGAGGGGACCGCCTTACCGCTCTGGAGGCGCAGCGTGATGGACCACTAGATGAGGCCTGAAGAGATCGCGACTGCTCGCAAGACGCTCGCTGCCTTTAGCTGTCTGCTGTGCGGATACTCGGGGCCGTTGGCTTACGGCGCCGACGGTTTCCCGCTGTGCCAGTCCTGCCAGAGTGGGAGCCTGACCTACCTGCTGCCGAACTGCCCGGACTGCGGCGCCCTGATAGGGTGCTGGCGCCCTCAGACAAGATCCGTCACTTACACATGCCCGCGGTGCGCGAAGAGTTGGACCGAAGGGTGACCTTCTTAGCGCGCTGGGCCGCCGCCCCTGGCCCATTCCAGCGCCTCACGGCGGTCGGCGAACGCCCGCATGTGGACAGCCAGACCATCGCGGAACGTATACACGTCAGCCAAGCTCGTCTCCCGCCACATGCTGCTGCCCTTCGTCCGCACTCTGGCATGAACGAACACGACGATCTTATCGCCCGCGACTAAGAATCGCTCCGGGTCGCTGCTCCCTTCGACCCAGCCGGCGCGCGACTGAGCCAGGTAGCCCTTCACCTCATTGTGGCCGTGATACGTTCCGCCGCCCGGGAACTCGGCAGGCTCGGTCCATTCGATCTCTGGATCGAGCGCCTCCACGGCTGCCTCGATATCGTTCCGGTTGAACGCGGCGTACGCTCTTCGCAGAGCTTGAATGGCGAGATTCTGAGCTGGCGTGTTGTCCATGTTTCTGTGCCTACGTAACGAGTCTATCAACCGAAACCCCCTGTGCAGGATCGGGCACGGCCGCAGGAAGTAGTATTTCAACACTATGGAATGGGCCGCCGGCTTCGCTTAGAATCGAGAATCATCAGGGGGTGGGGGAAATGAGGGGTCTCGGCTGTTTGCTTCTTTTACCGGTAATTGGGCTCGCGCAGAGCAACTATGCGACGTTGCGGGGCAGCGTGGCGGACCCGCAGAACCGGCCGGTCGAAGCCGCGCTTGTCGCGCTGAAATCCATGAGCACCGAAGCGGTGCGCAAAACCTCGGCTGATGGAAACGGGTTCTTCGAACTCGCAGGCCTGGCTCCGGACGACTACGAGCTCGAAGTCAGAGCGCCGGGACTCGCACCGCTCACGCGCCGGCTCAGCCTGGAAGTGGCGCAGCAAATGCGCCTCGACCTCACGCTCAGCCTCGGACAACAGCAGCAGGCCATCCAGGTCGTCGGCGCACCCGAACTTCTCAAGACGGCCGACACCACCCTGGGCGAAGTGATCGAGCCCGAGTCGATCAAGGAACTGCCGCTGAACGGCCGCATGCTGCTGGACCTGGCCTTGACCGTGCCCGGCTCGCACGTGAGTCACGGGGCGCAGACTGGCGACATGAATCCGCTGTACTGGAGGCCGGGGCAGCGGTCGGCGATCAGCGTGGGAGGCAACCGGCCGAACGCCAACCTGTTCCTTCTGGATGGCGCCACGGATACGGATCCCACCTTCAACACGCTAAACCTGAGCCCGTCGCCAGATGCGGTGGAGGAGTTCAAGGTTCAGACCGCAAGCTACCTGGCCGAAATGGGCGGAGCGGGCGGCGGGCAGGTCAACATCGTAACCCGATCCGGCACGCGATCCTACCACGGGACGGCGTATGAGTTTCTGCGGAACAACGCGATGGACGCTTTGTCCTTCCTGGAGATGCCGGGCACGAATCACCTGGTGCAGAACAATTTCGGAGCGTCGCTGGGCGGGCCGGTGAAAGGCAACAGCACGTTCTTCTTCGCCAACTACGAAGGCTTCCGGATGGGTGAGGCGATGACCATGCTGGACACGGTGCCCACCGCGGCCGAGGCGGGCGGCGACTTCAGCCAGTCTGGCGTGGCGATCTACGATCCCACAACCACCGCGAACGGCGTCCGCTCTCAGTTCCCCGGGAACAGGATTCCGGCTGCCAGCCTGAGCAGCGTCGCCACGACATTCCTCCAGAAATATGTTCCGCAGCCCAACACAATGAACATGGGAATGAACATGACGATGATGGGCCAGCCGGTGGTGGTGGGCGGCGGACAGGACTCCAATAACTACCTCGATGTTCGCAATGCGGAGCACAAAACGGACCAGGGCACCGTGCGCATCGACCGGGTGTTTGAGCGCGGCGACACGCTCACGGGCCGCTATTCCGCCAGCGGCGAGCGCGGCTTCACGCCGCAGAACCTGCCGGGCTTCGGGGCGTATCACGACAACATGTCGCAGCAGGGGAACATCGCGTGGAACCGCGTCATCTCGAGCAACATCGTGAACACCGCGAGCGTGGCAGTTTCGCGGCTCTCGATGAACCGCTTTTCCGAGACCAATGCCAACAACCAGAACATCGTAGCCGAGCTGGGAATCCAGGGCGTGGGCTTCGGAGGCCCGGCGGCGTACGGCGCGCCGTACTTCAATGTGCAGGGCTACTCGGGGTTCGGCGACACCTATGCCGCCACGCCGATGCACGCCTGGGATACCGTTCTGGAAGGACGCGACTCGCTGAGCTGGCAGAAGGGCAGCCACAGCCTGAAATTCGGCGGCAGCTTCCGGCGGTTCATCTGGCCGATGTGGGGCTTCTTCCAGAACCGCGGCTACTACCAGTTCACCACCGGGTTCACCAGCGACACGCTGTCCAATGACGGGACCGGATCGGGACTAGCGAGTTTCCTGTTGGGCCTCCCGGCGGTGCGGCAGCGCCAGGCCGGCATCCCCAGCATGAACCTGCGGCAGTGGGGCTTGGACGGATACGCGCAAGACACCTGGCGGATCACGGCCAACACTACCATTGACGTGGGCCTGCGCTACGAATTCACATCGGCGCTGGCCGACATATCCAGGCCCTCGAGCAACCTGATCCTCGACGCGACCGGCCTGCACGCGTTCATCGAAGGACAGAACGGCTACCCGAGCGGGCTGATGTACCCCAACACGCACGATTTTGCGCCGCGATTCGGCATCGCCCACCACTTGGTGCCGGCTGGCCTCGTGTTCCGCGCTGCGTACGGCATTTTCTACACGCCCGTGGACATGAACACCTGGTGCAACGAGCGGCACAACGTTCCGTACGTCTTCCCGGAGACGAACCAGAGCAACAACTTCGTACCTCAAATCAACGGGTTCAATTTCGGACCGGCGGTGCTGGGGAAGACGGTGGTGAGCTTCGCGGCCTTCGATCCGCACGCACCGGCGCAGTACGTCGAGCAATGGAGCGCGTCGATAGAGAAGAGCGTGGGGAAATCGACCACGGTTGAAATCGGCTACCTGGGCGTGCGGGGATTCCACCTGCAGCGGTCCCATCTGATCAATAACGCGCCCCCCGGACCGGGAGCGATCCAGCCGCGCCGGCCGTACCAGACCGTCTCGTTCGTCGATGGCACGGTGTTGCCGTCGGACATCACCGTCGCCAGCACGACATTCCCGGTGAGCGGCATCAACCTGCTCGAAGACACCGCGCGGAGCTGGTACGACGCGGGCTATTTCAACGTGCGGCGGCGGTATAGGTCGGGTCTCACGCTGCTGGCGAACTATACTTTTTCGAAGAACCTGACCGACGCGCCGGATTTCCGTTCGCCCATGTTCGAATCTGCCGTCCCGCAAAACAACAACGACCTGGCCGCCGAAAAGGGGCCTGGATGTGATGTGCGGAACCGGTTCGTGGTCAGCGCGGTGTACGAGGTGCCGTCTCTGAAGAGGAATTCGTGGACGCGTGCGTTGAGCAGGGATTGGACGGTATCCACGCTCTACCAGATCCAAAGCGGCTTCCCGTTCACGATCTCGGTGTTCGGCGACACGGCCAACGCAGGAACCATCCTGGGAGAGAACCCGATCCGCGCGAACTACACTGGAGCGCCGGTATTCGGGCCCGGAACGCAAAACGCGATGCAGTGGTTCAATCCCGCCGCGTTCGCCGCGCCGGCTCCTTACACGTTCGGCAACGCCGGCCGGAACACCGTCTACGGCCCGGGGATGCAGACGCTCGATCTGGCGCTGCAGCGGGAGTTCATCAAGACGGAACGCTGGCGGTTCCAGTTGCGCGGCGAAGCATTCAACGCCACGAATCACCTCAACCTGGGCACGCCCAACCGCTTCGTCAACACTCCCCAGTTCGGCACCATCACGGAGGCCACGACGCCGGGACGCGAGTTGCAGGTGAGCGGGCGGATATCGTTCTAGTTGCCTGTGGCGCACGCACTCATGCGCAATGCCACTTAGTTATCCCGGATGCGGACGGCCGGAGTGGGGCGGCTCTCCAGA
>CAZBQQ010000117.1:12334-17520 GCA_964493965.1 uncultured Solibacteraceae bacterium | reverse complement strand
CGCCCGCGGCCGCACTTGTTGCGGCACTCGGGAAGGTCCTGATCTTTCGTGAACTGGGCCGGCGTCTTGCAGACGCTGCACCAATAAACGCCAGTGGCGGGGGCTTTCGTGCCCGGCTGATAAGTCATGACTCGATGACACCTCGGGATTTTCGTTCGGCGATCACGGCCCGCGCGAGTTCCTCGGGCCGATCCACTATCATATCCGGCGGATCGGCGGCGAAGCTTTCCGGCTGGAAGCCGTAGGTGACGCCGCAGACCTTGACGCCAGCGTTGCGGGCCGTTTGCACGTCCACAGCGCTATCGCCTACGATCAGCGCCCGGTGCTTGGATACGCCCGTTTCCGCCAGCAATGTTTCGACGCCCAGCGGGTCGGGCTTCTTCCGGTCGAAACTGTTGCCACCATAGACGTGCAGGAAATACTTGGAAAGCCCCAGACCTTCTATGATCCGGCCGCTGATGCGCACCGGCTTGTTCGTGAGCACGGCCATGCGTACGCTCGCCTGGTGCAGGGCTTCGAGCGCTTCGGGAATGCCCGGATAGGCGCGCGTGTTGTCGAGTTTGTGGTCGCCGTAGTACGCCAGGAAATACTCGAGCGCCTTGTCGACATCGTTCTGGCTGGCCTCGGCGCCCATCGCGCGGCGGATCAGGACCGGGGCGCCATTGCCAATGTAGTTCCCGACGGTCTCGAGGTCCAGCGGCGGCAGACCGAAGTGCGCGCGCGTCGCATTGACCGCATGCGCGAGGTCGAGCTTCGAATCGATCAGCGTGCCGTCGAGGTCGAAGATGAGGAGGTCCATTGCCGGGAGTTGAGCCACTCCCCATTGTCCGACATCCGGGGAGCCGCGTTTTCGCGCGTGCGGCCGCGAGAGGTTGGTGGCCGGTGCGGGATGCGCAAGCACGCCGCTACGAGCAGTTAACAATTGCCGTGGACGGCGGTGACTACCGTAGTGGCATTCTGTTAAGGTTTTGTGAATAACTTGTAAAGACAACTCGTGTAAAAGCGGCGAGAATGCTCGACTAATGGCGTTGTTACCACCGTTCGTGGAAAAGTAGAAATATTTTTCCTGTCAAACAGGATACTTGACCAGTCGCAAATAGACCCAAAACCACCGCTGCTACCATGCCGCTAACCGACAAGCAAAGCTTCAGAGAGGCTGACAGGTTCACGAGTTCCAGCCGAGAAGCCTGAGTTGCGTCTGCTGAGCCGTTCCGTGCAGGAACTCCGGGGCCAAGGCGCCCAGCACCGGAACGGCGGATAGTCGGGGTCGGGGCTCAACAGGAAGTGACCTGGTTGTAGCACACGCTATACGTGTGTCTTTTGGGGGTGCTATGCGACTGAATCTCTCGATCGTGAGAATTGCTCTTCTAGGCTTTGCCGCAGGCGGCGCGCTGGTCGCTCAAACGGCTGGGGGTGTCGCGCCCAAGGCGGGTGTCGCCCTGGCGGCGGCTGCCGAACCGTCCGGCTCCGGGGGCAGGCCGGCATCCCCGGCTGAGAAAGCCGTCAGGCCCATGGCCGGCGAGTATGCCGGGAACGATAAGTGCAAGAACTGCCATGAAGACGAATGGAGTTCGTTTTACAAGAACCCGCACTTCAAGAGCATGGCGTCGGGCAAGGAACCCCCGGAGCGCACCGCCTGCGAGGGCTGTCACGGTCCGCTGAAGGCTCACGTGGACGCCGGCGACGCCGCGGGGAAGGACACGGTTCTCCATGTCTTTCCGACTATGAAACCGCGAGAGATTGTCGACGCCTGTCTTAAGTGCCACGCCAAGGACTTCAACCGCGCCAACATCCGGCGATCCGAGCACACGGAACACGACATAGCCTGCACCTCGTGCCATTCCAACCACCATTCGACGACGCCCCGGTTCCTGCTGGCCAAGAGCCAGACCGAAACCTGTTACCAGTGCCACAGCGACGTGCGGGCGCAGTTCGACCTGCCCTCCAAACACCGTGTCAACGAGGGATTCATGCAGTGCTCGGACTGCCACAACCCGCATGGCGGTTTCACTCCGACCTTCGGCATGGGGGCGACTTCAAAAATGCTGAACCAGTCGCACGCCAACGATCAACCCTGTGTCAAGTGCCACGTGGAAAAGCGCGGGCCGTTCGTCTTCGAACACGAGACCGGCGAGGAAGACGGTTGTATCTCCTGCCACAAGCCTCACGGTTCCACGAATGCCAAGTTACTCACGCGGACCGTTGTCGCCCAGCTCTGCCTGGAATGCCATACCGGTACCGGGGACTTCGGAGTGAAATCGAGCAAGGGAGTCACCTATCCGGACCATGCGACGCACAGCATGATTGATCCGCACTATCAACGCTGCACGTCGTGCCACGTGGCGATTCACGGATCGAACGTCCACTACCGGTTCCTGCGGTAAGGGTCACTACGCAAGGAGGGAACGACAATGAACCGAACTATCTTGTTTCTATCGTTCATGATGTCGCTGGCGCTGCTTCAGGCTCAGCCCGCGGTGGCTCCATCGCCGGATCACGCCGGCACCGAGAGCGGCCAGGACTGGGGCGCCTACAACGTCACCAATTCTTCTGAAGTCGGCTACCGGTTCACCGAGGTGGGCGGCGACACGGCCTTTTTCCGGAACACCGAGAACTATCGCGACGGACTGCGGGTTTTCGGCGGTAACTTCACCATGAACTCCAAGGAGGGCCACGGGTTGCTCCTGGATTCCCTGACGCTAACCACTCAGGGGCTGGCCGACCCGTACAGCATGGCCAATCTGCGCGTCGAGAAGAATAACGTCTACCGATACGACCTGAACTGGCGAAAGAGCGATTACACCAACCTGCCGGGAGATAACGGCGCCAGCGACAACCTGATGAATACCGAGCGCACGCTGCAGGACCACGATCTGTCCGTAACGCTCGCACAGTGGGCCAATCTCGATTTAGGCTATAGCCGGGTCCACCAGACCGGCCCGCAGGACTCTACTTACGAGGGCTACATTGGCGGCCTAGCCCGCAGCGTGGTGCCGCTCTTACAGAATGTACGGCGAGACTTCAACGACTACCGGGTGGGCACGCGGTTAGACTTCCTTGGGTTCCGGCTCACCATCACCCACCAATGGGAGTATTACAAGGACGACACGACCACCGATCCGCTGGTTGCGGGCCAGCCCTACCCGCTGCCCCTGAGATATCCGCTCCAGCCGGCCCTGCCGGTGACCTATCCCTTGACGGTTACCGCGTACTCCCGCAGTCAGCCGATGCATACCGCGACCGGGATTTGGTTCGCGAACCTCAACCGCGCGACGAAGTGGTGGGCGCTCAATGCCCGCATGACGTACAGCATGGCCGACATGAATTCGCTATACACCGAAACCGAAACCGGAGCGAGCGCAGCCAAGAATACCATCTGCTCCAATTGCGGGACCGGCAAGCCCACGACCGCCTTTACGTACGCTCCCGGCAGCGCGCGGCGACCCTTCAGTGCCGGCGACCTTACCATCAGCTTCTTTCCCACCAGCCGGCTCACCATCGTAAACAGCACCTCGGCGGACAACAACCGGTACGACGGCGCCAACACGCCGGCGTTCATACAGAATAACGTTGCCGCCACGAAGAACGTCTTCTGGGACTACCGGATCGGCGACAAGAGGGTTTCCGATTCGCTCGACATCAATTACCGCGTTGCCAAGTGGCTGGGCCTGCACACGGAGTACCGCTATTCCGCCCGGTGGCTTATCGATGACTTGTACCGCTACGGGACCACGAATAACCAAAGCGTCAACTCACTCAGCAACCACTTGAATGCCGGTACTTTTGGCATTCGGGTAAAGCCGGTGAAGCCGTTCTCGTTCGATGTTGATGCGACTTTGGGAAGGGATAACTCCACCCTGACGCTCATTGCGCCCGCGCACTACACCAATATCCGGGCGCGAGCCGATTACCGGCAAAGCAGGCGCTTGCGTTTCGGGCTTGCTTACCGGCAGATGTATAACCTGAACGCGCCGGAGACGAACTATGCGGCCTCGTATATCGCCACTTATGGTCCGCCACCGGCCGCTTACTTCAGTTCCCACTCGCGCACCTGGTCGGCCACCTCGTCCCTTACGTTGAGCAATCACTGGTCCTTGGATATGAGTTACAACAAGATCCATCTCGACACGTTTGCCAACCTGTGGACCGAGCAGCCGGCGCCGAACTCGGTCACCATCATCAGCGTGCCGGGCAACTTCTCGCGATACATAAGCAATATCCACAACGTCTCGGTTATGGCCAGGACCAGCATCCAGAAGCGCGCGACGCTCTACCTGGGATACAACATTTCGAAGGACACCGGCGACGGCCGCTCGGTGCAAAACCTGGGCCTGACAGACCCGGCCGCTTCTTTCTTGGCCAATGCGAACACGTTCCCGATGACCTATCAGGCGCCCATGGCCCGGCTGTCGCTCCGTGTGACCCCGAAGCTCCAGTGGAATGGTGGCTGGGAGTTCTTCCGCTATAACCAGAAGTTCGCCTATTTCGGGTATCAGCCCTATTATCGAGCGCAGACAGGCTACACCAGCCTTTCCTTCGCGTTCTGAGCACCGTGCTAAAAGGAGACCTTGCATGAAGATACGGAAGACGATTCCGACCGCGATCGTGGCGGCGGTGTTCTCGCTCGCGGCGGTGGTGCCGTACGCCGGGGCTCAGCCAGCCCCTCGAATCGTGGAATTGACGGCCACCCGAGACAATCAGTTCAAACTGGCTGGCGGGAAGAAGGGGCCGCTGGTGCTGAAGTCTGGCGAGCGAGTGACGTTTAAGGTCACCGCCTTCGCCGGCAGTGCCAAAGGGAAGGACGGCTCGGTCCACAGTTTCGTGGTTCGGGCGCTGAAGGCGCAGGGCTGGGACGTCCGGCTGAAGGAAGGCGTACAAGAGTTCACGCTGACGGCTCCGGCGCCGGGCGAATACACCATCGAATGCACCGTCTACTGTGGAGACGGGCACGACGACATGAAGCTCAAGATGAAAGTGGAATAGAGCCGGGGCTGCCCCGCGCGGCCGCCGGCTCACTACATCTCGTCCGTCTCCGGCTTGTCGCCCTTCTTGTGCGTCACGTCGTCCCAGAGCGCGCGCAGTTTCTCGTAGCTGCGGTGGAAGCCTTCGCTGAACTCGTGGGGCGCCGCGTACACCATGATGCGCGCCGTCCCCATCACGTAGGGCGCGAGGTGGGAGTTCGCCAC
>CAZBQQ010000117.1:0-12234 GCA_964493965.1 uncultured Solibacteraceae bacterium | reverse complement strand
GCCAGGCCCAGGGCCGTTCGCGCGAACCCCTTCTGCAGCCCTTCCACTACGGACGCAATCAGAACGATAGCGAATACGATGTCGAGCCAGTTCATGGTTCTCCTGCCCGGGCAGGCGAAGGGGCCTGCCTCACGGCTACAGCGCGCGCCCGGTAAGCACTCGGAACGCTTCCTTGTACTTCTCGCCGGTTTGGGCCGCGACTTCGGGCGGCAGGCCCGGCGCTGGCGGCTGCTTGTTCCAATGGATCGATTCCAGGTAGTCGCGCACGTACTGCTTGTCGTAAGAGGGCTGCGCGCCGCCGGGCCGGTAGGTCTCGCTGGGCCAGAAGCGCGAGGAATCCGGCGTGAGCACTTCGTCCGCCAGCACCAGGGTGTCGTCCACGAAGCCGAACTCGAACTTGGTGTCGGCGATGATGACGCCGCGGCCGGCTGCGTAATCGGCGGCTTTCCGGTAGATCGCTAGCGTCAGGTCGCGAAGCTGCCCGGCGAGCTCGCTGCCCAACAGGTTCACCACGATGTCGAACGAGACGTTCTCATCGTGCCCGGTCTGCGCCTTTGTCGCCGGCGTGAAGATCGGCTCGGGCAGCTTGTCGCTCTCCTTCAATCCCGCCGGGAGGGGAATGCCGCACACGGTGCCGCTTTGCCGGTACTCCTTCCAGCCCGAGCCCGCCAGGTATCCGCGCGCGACGCATTCCACCTCGATCATCTTCGCCCGCTTCACCAGCATGGACCGGCCTTCGATCTGGTCGCGGAACTGCGGCAGCGGGGCGGGGTATTGGTCCACGTCGGCCGTCAGAAAGTGAGTGGGCGTCAGGTCCTTGAGGAAATCGAACCAGAAGACGGAGAGTTGGGTGAGCACCCGGCCCTTGTCCGGGATGCCGGTCGCCAGGATATAGTCGAACGCGGAGATGCGATCGGTGGCCACGATCAGGAGCCGGTCGCCGACCGAGTAAACGTCGCGCACCTTGCCCCGTCCGTGGCGCTCGACGCCCGCGAGGTTGGATTCAAGAAGTGTGGTGGTCATAGCTCTGTCAACTGTATTGTTACCACGAACGGCAGGCCCGTCGCCCGCCGCTCATCGCTCGTCGGAAATGCCGGGGTGGGGCGGCCGACGAGCGACTGGCGACGGGCCGATTATACTAGGTGATGTCCCATGAAGCTCTCCGTCCTGATTCCCGTCTACAATGAGCGCACGGTGGTGGAGCGCTCGATCGCGCAGGTAGTCAGCGCGCCTCTGCCGGAACAGATGGAGCGCGAGCTGGTGATCGTGGACGACCGCTCGACGGACGGCACCTGGGACATACTCACCCGTCTGGCCGAGACCATCCCCTCCATCCGGCTTTTCCGTCACGATGTGAATCAGGGCAAGGGCGCCGCGGTCCGCACGGCCATCCAGCAGGCCTCCGGCGACTTCTGCCTCATCCAGGATGCCGACCTCGAGTACGACCCCGCCGAATACCCGCGCCTGCTGCGCCCGCTGCTCGACGGCCATGCCGACGCCGTCTTCGGCTCGCGATACCTGGCCGGCGAGCAGACCCGCGTGCTCCCCTTCTGGCATTCCATGATCAACAAGGGGCTCACGGTCACCTGCAACATGTTCTGCAATCTCAACCTGACCGACATGGAGACCTGCTACAAGGTCTTCCGCACCGACCTGCTCAAGAGCATCCCGATCCGCTCCAATCGCTTCGGCTTCGAGCCCGAGATCAGTATGAAGTGCGCAAAGCGCAAGCTGCGCATCTACGAGGTGCCGATCAGCTACCACGGCCGCACTTACGAGGAAGGCAAGAAGATCGGCTGGAAGGACGGCATCAAGGCGCTGGGCACCGTGCTTCGCTTCTGGGCGATCGACGATCTGTACGTCGAGCCCTATGGCCGCGGCATGCTGCACAGCCTGACCGGCACGCCGCAGTACTTGAGCTGGCTGACGCGCATCCTGCGCCCGCATCTGGGGGATACGGTACTCGAAGTCGGCGCCGGCCTCGGGAGCCTCACCGGCCGGCTCATGGGCAGGCGACTCCAGTATGTGGCGGGTGAGCGCGATCCTCTCTACCTTCACGCGCTGCGGAACCGCTTCCTGCGCACTCCCAATGTGTGCGTGCGGCCGCTCGATCCAGCCGTGCCGGCCCAATTCGAGGAAATGCGCGACAGCTTCGACACCGTACTGTGCGTCAACGTGCTCGAGTGCCTCGAAGATCCCGCCGCCACGGTGGCTGCCCTGTATGACACGCTCAAGCCCGGGGGTTCGCTGCTGGTGCTGGTCCCGCAGAATCCCGGGCTGTACTGCCAGATCGATCGCACCCTGGGTCATGCGCGGCGCTTCCGGGCCTCCGACCTGGTCGGGATGATCGAGAAGGCCGGATTCCGCGTGGAGCGGCTGTATCAGTTGAACAAGTTCGGCACGCTCGCCTGGATGGTCTACGGAGGACTGCTCCGCCGCAACCGGATCAGCAAGGTCACCTTGAAGCTGTTCGACAAATCGGTGTGGTTCTGGCGGCGGGTGGATCCCCTCCTGCCCTGGCGCGGTCTCTCGATCGTCGCCGTGGCACGTAAGGGGGCGTGAAACTTGTGGGGCAGGATGGCATCCTGCGCGCCGGTTGCGAACCGGCGCCCGGCCGACTTGTTAGGCAGAAACTTACAGGCGGGTTGCCAACCCGCCGCAGGTTGGACAACCTGCCCCACAACCTTCGCTCCGGGAGCCCACGGCTGTACGCTGAAGCGCGCGCCACGGGGAGGTTAGTTAGTCGATGCGCGTAGCGGGTCTCGATTACCAGCAGCGGCAAGTCGTGGTGCGCGACGGCTCCGAACCAACCCTGGGCTCGGCGAACGAGGTGGCGTTCCGCGTCCAGGAAAGCGGCATCTGCGGAAGCGACCGCGAACTGGCCGCGTTCCGCCACGGCTACCCGCCCCCCGGCGAGGACTTCCTCATTCTCGGCCACGAAGCGCTGGGGCAAGTCGTGGAGATCGGGACCGCTGTCGCCGGCCTGAGTCGGGGAGACTGGGTGGTTCCCATGGTCCGGCGACCTTGCCATCCGCCTTGCGCTTCCTGCGCGCGCGGTCGCCGCGATCTGTGCCTGAGCGGCCGCTACACCGAAACCGGGATCTTCGGCCGCCACGGCTACCTGCGCGAATACGCCGTCGACGCGGAGAGCGACCTGGTTCGCGTGCCTGCCGGCCTGGCCCAGTGCGCCGTATTGATCGAGCCGCTGAGCGTTGTGGAGAAGGCGGTCGAAACGGCGTTGAGGATCCACGAGCCCGGCGCGCGGTCCGCCCTCGTTCTGGGCGCCGGCCCGGTGGGGATGCTGGCCGCGCTCGTGCTGAACCTGCGCGGGCTGGAAGCGTCGGTCTACTCGCTCGAGCCGCCGGATCATCCACGGGCGCGCCTGGCCGGGCAAGCCGGAGTGCGATACCTCACGCGGCTCGACGGCGTCTCGGCCGATATCGTGATCGAAGCCACGGGATCGGCGGCAGCGGCCTTCGCGGGTTTCGGCGCGCTCGCGGCGCTGGGCGTCTACTGCATTCTGGGCAGCCCGAACGCCAGCGGCGAAGTTCCATTCACCGAGCTGATGCGGCACAACAAGACCGTCTTCGGCAGCGTCAATGCCGGCCCCGAGGCGTTTGCCCTCGCCGTCGCGGATTTGGCCCGGCTCGACCGCGGCGTGCTCGGCGGCATGATCCAGCGCGCCCCGCTCGCCGCAATCCGCGAGACAGTCACGGCGCCCCCGTCCGAGGCCGTAAAGATTGTCCATGTGGTCGCCGACTGATTACACTAGAGGCTCATGTCCAACCAGTACGTGGTCACGGGCGGGGCTGGATTCGTCGGCTCCGCTCTCGTAAGGAAGTTGCTTGACAGCGGCGCCTCGCGCGTCGCGGTAATCGACACCCTGGCCAGCGGCCACGAGGAGAACCTCGAGGAAGTTTGCGGGCAGGTGGATTTCCATCGCGCCGACATCCGCTCCTACGACGAGATTGCTCCGCTGGTTCGCGGCGCCGACGTCGTGTTCCACCTGGCCGCGATTCCCTCCGTGCCGCGATCCATCAAGGACCCGGTGCCCTCGCACGAAACCAACATCGACGGAACCTTTCAGGTCTTGCGCGCCTGCGTCGCGGGCGGTGTCAAGCGTGTCTTCTACTCAGCTTCCTCGTCGGCCTACGGGGACACCGAGGTGCTGCCCAAGGTGGAAACCATGTTCCCCCGGCCGAAGTCGCCCTACGCAGTCCAGAAGCTGCTGGGCGAGTACTACGCCGCGGCCTTCTCCGGTTGTTTCGGGCTGGAGACGGTGGCCATCCGGTATTTCAACGTGTACGGCCCGCGGCAGGACCCATCCAGCCCGTACTCGGGCATCATCTCGTTGTTCATGACGGCTCTGATCGGCCGCCGGTCGCCCACCATCTTCGGGGACGGCGAACAGTCGCGCGACTTCACTTATGTCGAAGACGTGGCCGATCTCACCCTGAGCGCCGCCCGCGCCGCCGGAGTCTCGGGCCGGGTCTATAACGGCGGCAACGGCAACCGCTACACGCTCAACCAGGTCTGGGAGACGCTGCAGAAGATAGAGGGGGTCTCGATCCCGGCCAAGTACGGACCGCCCCGTGCAGGCGACGTGCACGATTCACAGGCGGACACAACCGCCGCGGTGCAGGACCTCGGCCATCATCCGCGTTTCAGTCTCGAGGAAGGCCTGCGCCGCACGCTCGATTGGTACCGGCGCCAGGGCTAGATCAGCGCGGCAATCCCGCCTCGGCCCGCCGCTTGATGGCGCGCAACCACTCGCGCCGGATCAGCGAGCTTCCGGGGTAGATCGGCGCGACAGCGGGCGCCGCTTCCCTGCTGAAGCCACTCCGATTCAACCGAACAGGGTCGCAAAATCTCTTGACGCCGACTAGGTATTGTGCGATATATATATCGTTGTGTCAATAGATCCGCGAAGCTTCCTTCCTCTTCAAACCAACTGGTTCCACATTCTGCTCTCGCTGGTCGGGTGCGAGCAGCACGGCTACGGCATCATGCGGGAAGTCCTCGAGCGGACGGATGGGTCCGTGCGCCTTTGGCCCGCGACCCTCTACGGCTCGCTGAAAAAGCTCATCGGCAGCGGGCTGATCGAGGAGTCCGAGGAGCGGCCGGCGCCCGAGCTGGATGATGCCCGGCGGCGGTATTACAAGCTCACCCGGCTGGGACGGCGCGTGCTCGATATGGAATGCGAGCGCCTGGAAGAGCTGGTGCGGGTGGCACACAAGAAGCGCAAGGCAGAGGCCTACTAATGAAGCGTCCAGTGAACGTCTGCTTAGCCCTCTATCGGCGTCTCGCGAGCGCCTACCCTCACGAATTCCGGATGGTCTACGGAGAGGACCTGGACCAGATGGGTGAGGACGCCGTCCCCGACGCCTGGCGGCGATACGGCATGTGGGGCCTGCTGCGCCTGCTGGCCGATATCGCGGTCCGCCTGCCCGTGGAGTATCTTGCCGAGATCCGCCAGGACGTCACCTACACCTTGCGGGCTCTGGCCCGTTCGCCGGGCTTCGCCGCCGTTGCCGTTCTGTCCCTGGCCCTGGGGATCGGTATGTGCAGCGTGGTGCTGCTCGGGTCGAACGCCATGCTGGGCCCGCTCCCGGGCGCTCGCGATCCTGGAGCGCTGGTCACGCCCCGGAGACAGGTTTCCTACCCCTATTTCGAGCACTATCGCGATCAGCGGCAGGTGGCGGCCTCGGCGACCGCGTTCGTCACCTCGGTCCCCTTCGCCGTCGCTCCCACCGGCGCCCCCAACGCTCGATCGGAGCGCTTTTACGGGCAACTCGTCTCCCCCGAGTATTTCTCGACCCTGGAAGTGACGCCGGCGGCGGGACGCTTCTTCTCGCCGCGGACAGAGAAGCCCGGCCTGCCTCCGGTCGTGGTGGTGAGCGACCGCTTCTGGCGCACCTTCCTGAACTCGGACCCGCAGGCCATAGGGCGTCCCTTGCGGGTGAACGGGCAACTGGCCACCATCGTTGGCATCGCGCCCCCGGAGTTTCTGGGCATGTGGCCGTGGAGTCCGTCGGATCTTTATGTGCCCGTGACCTGCGGTGGGGCCGTGGCGCCGGAACTCGGCGACGATGCAATTCACCGGCCCGGCCTCGAAATGTTCCGCCTGGTGCTGCGCCTGCCTCGCGGCGTGAGCGTGCCGGCCGCCGACGCCGCTCTCGATGCGGTGACCCTTGCGATGGACCGGCAGGCGCCCGATCCGGATCGTGATCGCGATCGCCAGGCCCGGCAAGTCCACCTCATGCCGGCCGGCACGCTCATGCTCGTCACTCCCGAGATGCGCGCCTTCGTATTCAGCTTCAACGTTGTTTTGTGGGCGCTGGTTTTGGCGCTGGTCTGCGCGAACCTGGTCAATCTCCTGCTCGCCCGCGCGGGCCAAAGGCGGCGCGAAATCGCCGTGCGAATCTCCCTGGGCGCCAGCCGGGCGCGCTTGATCAGGCAACTCCTGACGGAGAGCGTACTGCTGTCGCTCGCCGGCGGGTTGGGCGGCATTCTGCTGGCCTACTGGATCGGCCACGCCATGTCCGCTCTCGAGATGCCCTCGCAGATTCCGATTCGGATGGACTTCAGTCCCGACGTCCGCATTCTCGTGTTCACACTGGCGATTTCGTTTGTCGCCGGGATAGCGTTCGGATTGGCCCCGGCGTTGTCCTCGGTGCGCGCCAGTATCGGCGCCACACTGAAGGAGGGCGCGCAGACGCCGCTCCGCGGTTACCGGCGCTTCGGCCTCCGCAACTTCTTCGTGGTGTCCCAGGTGGCTGCGTCCCTCATGCTTCTGCTGGTCACCGGCTACATGGTCTACGGTTATCAGCACACTACCCGGGTGGACCCCGGCTTCGACACCGCCGGCCTCGACCTCTTCTCGATCGACCCTGTGCGCGACGGCTATTCCGGGCAACGGCTGGAGGCCCTCATCGGCAGTCTGCCCGAGGCATTGGCCCGCGTGCGCGGCGTTCGCGGTGTGGCCCTGGCCGGCGGCGTGCCGTTTACCAATCTGGCGGCAAGCTATGCAAACACCAGCGTCTCGGCGTCAACCGGCGAGCGAGACGGCCAGCAGGTCTGGTCCGCCATCTTTCGGGAGCGAATCGGCGCGAATTACTTCGCGACCCTCGGCGTGCCGCTGTTGCGCGGTCGCGAGTTCGACCGCCGGGACGAGCGGAGCGACGGGCCTCCGGAAACGGCGGCGCCGGCCATCCTCAATCAAAGCGCCGCGCTCATGCTGTTTGGCGCTGGGGATCCCATTGGCCGCCGCATTCGCGAGGGAGACTCCGCGTACACCGTGGTTGGCATCACTCGCGATACCCGTTCGGGCTTCTTTCCGCCCAAGCCGGTGGCGACGATGTTTGTGCCGCTCACCGCGGACTGGTTTGTCCGGACCCGAGCTCCGCGCGCCACAATCCTGGTGCGCGGCGCCGAGGGCCGGGCGAGCCTCGCCGCCGTGCGCGACGAACTGACATCGCTCCATCCCGACCTGACGCTCTTCGATGTGCACACCATGCGGGAGAACCTCGATCGGATGAACTCCTTCGTCCAATGGAGTTCCTCCGTCTATGCGGTTCTGGGCCTGCTGGCGCTGCTGCTCGCCTGCGTAGGGCTCGGCGGCGTGACGGCGTACGCGGTGGTGCAAAGGCGTAAGGAGATCGGGATTCGGATGGCCCTCGGGGCGCGGGGCGCGCAGGTCAGGACGCTGGTGCTGCGCGAGGGTGTAGCGCTGATCGCGGCCGGATCGGTACTCGGCTTTGGCTGTGCGACCGCGATGGCCCGCGCTGTCCCCGCCATCACCGCTCAATTGGCGAACGTCTTCGAAACCGGTGCCGACAACCCGGCGTTGTTGATCGGCGCGCCGTCGCTGCTGGCCACCCTGGCGCTCGTTGCCTGCTACCTGCCCGCGCGGCGGGCAACCCGGATCGATCCGGTCGCGGCGCTCAGGGAGCAGTGACGCCCGGCGCCTGCTTGCCGAGCGGCGACGGTAGCGTCACCTCGCAGCCGCAGTCTTCGCCCGCGTTCTTCGCCGTCTTCTGGTATTCGATCTCGTAGTCGATGATGTCCCGCAGGTTGGGCCACGGGATCTGGCCATCGATCCGCCGCCCGTTGATGAACATCGTCGGAGTTGCGTTTACCTTCAACTCCTTTCCTTCGGATCGGCTGCGGTCCACCTCCGCCTCGGTGGCCTTCGAGGCAACGCAACTGTTGAGCTGCATCGCGTCGATCTGCTTGTCTTTGGTCGCCGCAAAATCGTCGAGCTGAGTCTTGAAGTTGTCGACCGTGATCTGGGCCTGATGTGCGTAGACCCAATCGTGGTAGTCCCAGAAGGCGGCCGGGTTCTGACGGAAGACGCACCGGCCCGCCATGGCCGCCGCCTTCGCCCACGGATGAATCTCCACCAGGGGGAAGTCCTTAAGGTACAGGCGCACCTCCTTGGGGTACGCACTCAACAGATTCTGGCGAAGCATCTCGGCTTCCTGCTTGCAGACCGGGCACTCGAAATCGGTGAAGATTACCAGCACGACGGGAGCGCCCTCAGTCCCCATACTCGGCTGAAACTGCGTCTTCAGCTTGTCCAGGTCCGGCTTGAAGGGGTTCTGGTTGACGTCGAAGATCACCGCTCGCATGATCTTGTGGCCGTCGTGCGAGACCAGAAAGTTCTCGTCCTGGCTCGCCTGGCCGGCCGACGCCCGCACGATCACCGTGTAGAAATCCGCCAGATCGGGGGACTGCTTCGCATCCATCACCTCGACCTTGATGTTCTTGCCCCACACGAAGAGGTGCCGCACGTAGGCTTCCAGAGTCGCCTTGTCGAGGGCCGATCGGGCCGGGGCCGCCTCTTTCTTTTCCGCCGTTTGCGGGAATGCCGCCAAGCCGGCCAGACACAACAACAGTGCACCACGAGAGAGGAGGCCCATAAAAGACCATTCTATCAGCCTATGAATCCGTGAGAACCTTACCCCGCCGTTCTGACAATTGTATTCAGGGAATGGGACCAACGCCCGCTCACATCACGCTCGCGAAACAAGGGAGTGGAGGGACGGCCCTCCGTCCGCCGGCCCCCGAAGCCGGGGCGCCCCTCGCGACACCGAGCCGTCCGCAGCGGAGCGAAACCGAATCGCAAAACCCGGCGGACCACGCCGCGCCCTGGTTCGCTCTTCACGTCCGGTCCCGGAGCGAGAAGATGGTGGCGGCGTCCCTGCGGTCGAAAGGAATTGAGGAGTTCCTCCCTCTCTATCGCAGCCGGAACACCTGGTCGGACCGTGTCCAGGACGTGGACCTGCCGCTGTTCCCCGGTTACGTCTTCTGCCGTCTTCAACCGTCCAGCCGCGTGACCGTGTTAACGACTCCGGGCGTGATATCGATCATCGGCTCGGGGAAGACCCCTCAAGCGGTCGAGCCCGAGGAATTGGCGTCCATCCAGGCGCTGGTAAAGTCCGGGCTGCCGGCAATCCCCTGGCCGTTCCTCAAGACCGGCGAACGCGTGCGGATCGAGCACGGAGCGCTGGAGGGCGTCGAGGGGATCCTCACCGCCGTAAAGAAGGAGTCTCGCATTGTGCTGTCGGTAACGCTGTTGCAGCGATCGGTCGCCGTCGAGGTCGACCGGACTTTTATTCGTCCCATTCTCCCCCGGAGTGCCGTGGCATGCCCGTGATCAGACGAAAGACCCGAACCATCAGCATTCGACTGTCCGACGACGAATACGGCGCGCTGAGGGACGTGTGCGAGTCCCAAGGCGTCCGTAGCCTCTCGGATTTTGCCCGCCTCGCCATCGACAACCTGATTGTCGGAGGCGGCATGAACGCCCAGGTGACCGTGAAGACGCGCCTGGATGTTCTGAACAGCCGTGTCGACGTATTGGACCTCGCCGTGGAGCGACTGGCGGGGATCTTCGGAGGGAATGGCCGGAGCGACGGGACCGAATCCTTCGAGCAGATCGAGAAGGAGGAAGCCGTCCCGGCCTGCCGGCCGTGAGCTGCGATGCCGTAGATTGCCACACCATGACGATAGGAATGTTGACTGCCTCCGACGGAGCCGTGTTCCCGGCTTTGTGCGAGCTTGCGAAAGCGCTTGAGCTCATAGATCCTATCAAGCTCAAGCTATTCGGGATAGATGACGAGGACGGGCTTGCGGACCGGGCCGCGTGGCAGGGTCTCCAGGTTTGCGCCGGCCAGGTGGTTGGGCCGCGGCGCTTCGGCTACTCGCCGAGCCTGGTGGATCGCCTGTTCTCCGGCGGTCTGGACCTGGTTCACACCCATGGCGTCTGGATGTACCCGTCCGTCGCATCCCTCCGCTGGGCGCGTCGCGAGCGGAGGCCATACATCGTCAGTCCGCACGGCATGCTCGACTCCTGGGCGTTGGCGCAGTCGCGTTGGAAGAAGCGCGTCGCCGGCGCGCTGTTCGAGAACGACCACCTGACCGGCGCTCGATGCCTGCATGCCCTGACCCGCGCGGAGGCCCGTTCCATCCGGTCGTACGGGCTGAAGAACCCGATCTGCGTTATCCCCACCGGCGTTCGAATTCCTCCCCGGCCCGCGCCGCCGAATCCACCCTGGGAGGAGGCGGTCGGACCGAATGCCCGGGTGCTGCTCTACCTGGGCCGCCTCCAGCCCGCGAAGGGTCTCAGCGAACTGCTGCTGGGCTGGTCGCAACTGCGGCGTGAGACCTCCGCCCGCTCCTGGAAACTGGTGATTGCCGGTGGGGACGACGGCCGGCACGGCGACTGGCTTCGCCGTCTGTGCCATGCCCTGGGTGTCGAGAAAACGGTCGTCTTCGCCGGTCCCCAGCGTGGCGCGGCGAAAGCCGCCTCCTTCGCCAGAGCGTCGGCATTGGTCCTCCCTTCCAGGAGCGAGGGCCTGCCGGCGGCTGTCCTGGAAGCCTGGGCCAATGGACTGCCGGCGCTCATGACCCCGGCGTGCAACCTTCCGGAGGGCTTCGACGCGGGCGCCGCGATGTCCATCGCCGATACCGGGCCGCTCGAGATCCGCGATGCCCTGCAGTGGCTGCTTTGGCTGCCTGCCGCGGACCTCAAAGCGATGGGAGAGCGGGGACGGGAACTGGCCAGGCGGAGTTTTTCCTGGGATTCCGCGGCGAACGAGATGAAGCAGGTCTACGAATGGGTCCTGGGCCGGGGCGAGCAGCCTGCCTCGGTCATGATGCAGTAAGCGGGCGCCTGCGGGCGCCCGCAGCTTTCAGCATTCAGCTGTCAGCTATCAGCCAAACCCGGTGGCGGCCGGCCAGTGCTCTCGCGGTTGCGTCCGGGGTTCGCTGACGGCTGAAAGCTGACAGCTGACAGCTGCGGTCGCGGCTGCGGCCGCGGCCGCCATGGTAATCTTCTATCGGGATGGAAAACATCGAAGACCACACCAACGGCGGCGAGGGATCTGCGTTCATCGTTCCTGCCGCGCCCAACCGCTGGGTCATCGCACACTATCACATCTTCAAGAACGCCGGCAGCACGCTCGAGTACGTTCTGCGCCGCGCATTCGGCGAGCGGTTTGCGACCGTCCACGGCCCGGCGTCCGACTCCTTCCTGCGTCAGGCGGACCTGGTCGCGTTTCTCGCGGCTCACCCGGACATCGTCGCGGTATCGAGCCATCATCTGAACTATCCGAAGCCGGACGTTCCCGGACTGATCTTCTTCGACCTGTGTTTCCTGCGCGACCCGATCCAGCGTCTGTGGTCGGTCTACAACTACCTGTGCAGAGTGGAGTCTTTTGACGAGATGAGCGCCGCCGCGAAATCGATGCCCCCGCGGCAGTTCTTCGAGATGATGATCGAGGATCATCCGGAGGCGGTG
This sequence comes from uncultured Solibacteraceae bacterium, assembly GCA_964493965.1. Taxonomy (GTDB): domain Bacteria; phylum Acidobacteriota; class Terriglobia; order Bryobacterales; family Bryobacteraceae; genus DASWZN01. The sequence goes on along the minus strand of CAZBQQ010000117.1, from coordinate 431 downwards.
AATGACGTCCAGGTGAGCGTGATCGCCAACGGCGGCGCCTACACCCGTCCGCCCGCCTTCACGGATTTGCGGGCCGCCGTGGACGTGCTGCGGAAGATGGCGGTTGTGGGGCTGGTTGACATGTTCGACGAGAGCCTCGTCGCGGCCGAGTACTTTCTCCGGCCGGCCTTTCCGCGACTGCATTTCGAGTACGTCAAGCAGAACGTAGCCCCGTCCCTCAGCTCGAACGACGGCGACACCAACGTCCAGCCCGAGGAGCAGCTTCGCGAGGCCATTGGCGACGTGTTGTATGGCCGCCTGCAGCAACTGAACGAGCTCGACTACCATCTGATCGCTCGCACCAAGGCGGAAGTCGAGCGGCGCTTCGCGCTCATGCCCCGGCGCGAGGAACGCCTGGCCGACTTTCAGTCCCGCTGCGAAGTGCTGCGCCG
>CAZBQQ010000116.1:5678-17689 GCA_964493965.1 uncultured Solibacteraceae bacterium | reverse complement strand
GGTTGCCAACCGGCGCCCGGCCGACCTGTTAAGCAGCGACTTACAGGCGGGTTACCAACCCGCCGCAGGTTGGACAACCTGCCCCACAAAAGCCAGCGGTAGCCATCCCCACAAGACAAAAGGCCGGAGCCCTTTGGCTCCGGCCTTGATTGGCAGATTTGCGAACGTGGTTACCGAGCGGCCAGAAGCGCCCTCAAATGACGTGCGCGCTCCGGGGACCGCAATTGCCGAAGAGCTTTCGCCTCGATCTGGCGAATTCTTTCTCGCGTGACGTCGAATTCCTGGCCGATCTCCTCGAGCGTGTGCTCCCGTTCGCACCCGATCCCGAAGCGCAGCCGGATCACCTTCTCCTCCTTGGGAGATAGGGTCTTGAGGATGTTCGCCGTCTCATCCCGCACGTTGGATTCGATCACCGAATCCACCGGAGATCCCACCCAGCGGTCTTCGATCAGATCGCCGAGCGCGGACTCGCCGTCGCGGCCGACCGGGGTCTCCAGGGACACCGGGTCGCGCGAGATGGTCTTGAGTTTCTGGACCTTCTCGACCGAGATCTCCATCCGCCGGCTGATCTCGTCGTTGGTCGGTGCGCGGCCAAGTTCCTTTTCGAGCTCGCGGTTCGCCCGCAGGAACTTGTTCATGCTCTCGTTCATGTGGACCGGGATGCGAATGGTGCGCGACTGGTCCGCAATGGCGCGCGTGATCGCCTGCCGGATCCACCAGGTGGCATAGGTGGAGAACTTGTAGCCTCGCCGGTACTCGAACTTGTCCGCGGCGCGCATCAACCCGATGTTGCCTTCCTGGATCAGGTCCAGGAGATGCAGCCCACGGTTGACGTACTTCTTGGCGACCGAAACCACCAGGCGGAGGTTGGCCTCGACCAAGTCCTTCTTGGCTCGCTCGGCTTCGATCTCACCGTGCCGGATGACCGACAACGTGTGCCGAAGATCGCCCAGGGGCGCCCCGGCGACCCGCTCCAGATTCCGGATCTCTTTCCGCAGTTCCTTCACGCGGGACTGGGCGGCCTGCCCGTTCCGCTCCAGCAGCCTTCTCAGTTCCGCGTCACGCTGCGCCATGTCTTCGGCCGCGCGCTCGATTTCCTTGGTGAATTCCTTCCACCTGCTGAGCTGGAAGGGGACCTTGCGGATGGCTAGCGAAGTCTCCACCTTGGCCCGGGCCAGTTTGGCCTGGCTGCGCCGCCGCACCTTCTTGTTGGTGACGGGGACGGTTTCCAGCTTCTCCGAGAGTTGTTGCAGCTTCTTGTGCAGCGCAACGATGTCGGCGAACAGCTGACGGGCGTCCGCCCGCCTCTTCTCATCGGCCGCCGTTCCCTCTTCGATTTCCCCGCCCAGGTCGATGATATCGTCGAGTTCCGCAGCGTCCTTCTTCAACTGCTCGGCCAGACCGACAACTACGAGCTGTACCAGGGCAGAGCGGCTGATGGCCTTTTGCATCCGCAACTTGCCGCGTTCCATGCGGCGCGCCAGATCGACCTCGCCTTCGCGGGTGAGCAAGGGCACCGCGCCCATCTCGCGCAGGTACACGCGTACCGGGTCGTCCGTGTAAATGGACTCCTCGGCCTGCTGGACCGAATGAAAGTCTTCCGCCTCGGCGTCAAAAAACTTTGCAGCCTCCTCGTCGAACGGGAGGCCAAGAGTCTCCTGACCCTCAGTCAAAAATTGGTCTTCAAAATGGTCCACGGTTTGGTTCACCTCCCCGGTCCAGGGTCAAAGTCGGACTTCCGCCTTTCCTCGGGGGTTGATTGCTGATCCTTAGTGGCTACCGGTCACTTCCGGCCTTTAGTTGACGGCTGCACCTTTGGGGCTGAGGGCCGTCTTTGATCTTATCGATCTTACCATCGATCTGTTAAGAAGTTAAGCCCTAATATTGAAGATGTGTTCAAGCGCTTTTGGTTACAGTCTATTGTTGCGGCTGGCAGCACGCTAGGGGAGTGATCCGGCCCCTGGTTTATTCTCACCGGGAACCCGGCCCGGGCAGGTCAGCTGCGCTTCTGCTGCCGCATGAGGGCCTTCAGCTCGTGGAAAAACGCCTCTTCATCCTGGAAATCGCGATAGACAGAGGCGAACCGGACATAGGCGATCTTGTCGAGCACCCGCAGACGCTCCATTAGAAGTTCGCCGATGGATGTAGTCGAGATTTCCCGCTCGGCGCTGTTGAAAAGCAGCCCTTCCACTTCATCGACAATCTCCGCCAGCCTTCCCATAGCCACCGGCCGTTTCTCGCAGGCTTTTATCAGACCACCAAGGACCTTCTGCCGGTCGAACTTCTCCCTGCGGCCGTCCTTCTTGACGACCATGTACGGAATCTCGTCGATCCGTTCGTAGGTGGTGAACCGGCGCTGGCAACTCAGGCACTCGCGCCGCCGCCGGACGACGTCCCCCTCCTTGGCTTCACGAGAGTCGACGACGCGATCTTCCAGATGTCCGCAGAAAGGACAGGTCATGGGCTTGGCTCCGTCATGGGGTTGGCTCCGTCATGGCGTAGGCTCCTCGCCGGGAAGGCCGGCCTCCAGACTCGCCTGGGCGCGCTCGGCTTTGTGTTCCAAATCCCTCAGTTTACGCCAGTTAATGCCCTCGTGGAAAGCGAAGCCGAGGCCCACAGGGACGATCGCAACAAAGGAAACCATCCAGACGACGATGGCCATGCTGGTAGCAACCTCAAGAGAAATGCCATACAGCTCGTTCAACACCACCACCGCCACCAACTGCATGCCACCACCTACCCCCGGAATCTGGACGACGCTCCCGAACGCTACGAATCCGATGAAAATCACAATATCCTGCAGCGCGAAGGTCCGGGTCTCGGGGCAGCTTTTGAACATGCAGAGGAAGCATAGGACAATGAGCCCCCATTCGAGCACGGTGTAGAGGAACAACCGGATGGCCGAGCCCTGGTCCTGCGTAGCCGCCGTTCCGTCCATGAAGGCCCCCACGGTGCGGGCAGCCCGTTCGTGGTGCCGCTTGGGCAGGAAACCGAGGGCAGCCACCAGCCGGGTCCGCATGATGCCTGAAAACCGGGCCATCATGACCAGAAGCAGCAGGCAGATGGCCGCCAGGATGCCGACCACGTAGCCTCCGGTGGTCAGGACCCACCGAAAAGTATGCCCCAGGCTGGCGCGAGAGGCCTGGATCTGGCTCACGGCAAAGCCGAACACCAGCAGGATCGCCAGCAGGTCGCAGAGGCGTTCCAAAACCCACGCCGCCAGCTGCGACGAGACAGGAACCTTCTCTTTCATCGCGATGAGGTAGGGGCGCACGAATTCGCCGGGCCGGCCCAGCAGCACCACTGCCGTGAAACCGATCGCGGTGGCCTTGAAGATGGCCCAGACGTCCGGATGGGCCCGCAGGGGGCGAAGCATGACCGCCCAGCGGAGAGCCCGGCCATAGCAGGTCGCCACGGACAGGACCAGCGCCAGAGCGATCCAGCGCCAGTCCAGGTGCAGAAAGCTGGCGGCGAAGGCGCGCCACTCGAACCGGGTGTGGTGCCAGCGCTCGTGCAGTATCCAAACCGCGAAAACGGCGAGGACGACCAGCGCCAGCAGGTATCGCCAGATCTTCGAAAGGCCCTTCCGGGGCCCGGGCGCGGCGGGATCGGGAGATGAAGACGCGCCGGTCGCGTTTCCGTTTCGAGAGAGTCCTAATCGGGCTAGAATGGAACCTTGCATTCCTGAAGGGCAGAATCGAGCGAACTTCCTATGATAAGGCCTCGTAACTTGAAGTGGAAGCCTGAATTGGAGCGCACCGCCCGGGGGCAGGATCCCACGGCCGGATGGGCGCGGAAAGGCTCACCGTGCGAGGCAAGCTTATGGCAGCCAGTGCGACGATCGCTCATGCTCTCATGCCCGGGACACCGGGCCTGCGGGCAAGTCTCGCCTGGCCAGCCAATCGGTGGCTAGCCGACAGGAAACCGGGAAGAACCTTGGATCCGGACTATAGCCTGGTTGAGCGGTGCCTGCGCGGGGAAGACGCCGCGTGGGAAGAGATGGTCAAGACCCACACGCGACGCGTGTACTCGCTGTGCTACCGCTTCACAGGGAAGGACTCAGAAGCGCAGGACCTGGCGCAGGAAGTTTTTCTGCGCGTCTTCCGCACCTTGAAGACCTTCCGGACCGGAGAGGGAACTTTCGTAGTTTGGCTGTCGCGCCTGACCCGAAACCTGCTGATCGATAACTACCGCCGCAACCGCCTCGAGCGGGCGACGGATTCCATTGAAGAGCAGTTGCCGATGATCGAAGAGCGCAATGCCGCCAGCGCCCGTACCGATGGGTTGCTGGCCGGGCGCGAGGCCGGCGAGTTGCTGCAAGGCGCGCTAGCCAAGCTTTCCCCCGAACTGCGCGAGACGGTGATCCTCCGGGACATCGAGGAACTGGAGTATAAGGAAATTGCCCAGGTGCTGAAGGTGCCGGAAGGCACCGTGAAGTCCAGGCTCAACCGCGGACGGGCCGAGCTGGCCCGCATTTTGCGAAAGCAGAGGATCCTCATATGAATTGCGCGGATCTGGAAATCCTGCTTTGCGACTACGTGGACGGCACGCTGGCCTCCGGCGCCCGGGTGGAGCTCGAAGATCACCTGGCCCAGTGCGCCAACTGCGCCGAGCTGGCGCGGGACGTCACGGCGGCGTCCGGTTTCATCAGCCGCGTGGCCGACGTCGAGCCGCCGCCCGAACTTCTGACGCGGATTCTGTTCAACCTGCCTTCGGCGCACCATGCGCGGGCCCAGCAGCCGGGTGGATTGCGGGAGTTTCTGCACCGCTGGATCCAACCGGTCCTGCAGCCGCGCTTCGCCATGGGCTTCGCGATGACGATCCTGTCGTTCTCGCTTCTGGGCCGGTACGCGGGAATTTCGCCGCGCCAGCTCACGCTCGACGATCTCCGCCCGGCCAAGGTCTGGCAGGCGATCGACGACAAAGCCTACCGCACCTGGCAGCGGACGACAAAGTTCTACCAGAACCTCCGCTTCGTTTACGAGATTCAAACGCAGCTCAGGGAATGGAAGCAGAAAGAACAAGAGCTGCGCGCGCGCGTAACCGGCGAGGAGCACCCCGCCCCACCGCGCGATAGCCGGAAAGGCGCCCAGCCGGCGCCGCAGCCGCCCGGCGCGAACGCTTCACAGAAATAGGAGACAAAGGCCATGAATTGCTATAAGCATCCCGACGTATCGGCAGTCGCTTTCTGCAGAACCTGTGGCAAGCCGCTTTGCCAGACCTGCCAGCGGGCGGTGGAGGGGACAGTGGTCTGCGAGGACCACGCGCCCCAGCAGATAGTGGTTCCTCAGCCTCCTCCGCCTCGCCCCGCGAGCGACATCTCTCCGGGGCTGGCTTTTGTGCTCGGGCTGATCCCGGGCGTCGGCGCCATCTACAACGGTCAGTATGCGAAGGGCATCGTGCACGTGGTGGTGTTCGGCCTGCTGATCAGCATCACGGCCTCCGGCTCGATCAACGGCTACGAACCGCTGTTCGGACTGTTGATCGCCATCTGGTATTTCTACATGCCATTCGAGGCCTATCACACGGCGCGTAAACGGCAACTCGGCGAACCGGTGGACGAATTCTCCAGCGTCCTCCCGCTGCGTGCACAGGGCGTCGGATTCCCGGTGGGTCCGATCGTGCTGATCGTACTGGGCGGGATCTTCCTGCTGAACACGATGGGCTTCTGGCGCTTCGACCAGATCGTGCGGTGGTGGCCGGTAGGCCTCATCGCGCTCGGAGCCTACATGCTCTACTGCCGGCTGGCGGGCGCGAACGCCGAACGTTCCGGGCACAACCAGGAGGCCCACGATGCGCGCCAGTAGCGGGGACCTGATTCGCGCCGCGCGCGGGCCGATTCTGCTGATCGTGCTGGGCCTGCTGTTCGTGGCCGAATATTGGGGCCAGGTGCCCTTCTACAAGACCTGGCCAGCTCTGCTGATCGTCTACGGCCTGTTGCTGCTGCTGGAGCACCTGGTGCCGGACCACCGCACGCCGGCATCCGACAGCCGCACGCCGGCAGGAGGTTCGCTATGAAAAGGAGATCGCTGGCGGGACCGCTGCTGCTCATCCTGATCGGGGTATGGTTTCTGATGAGCACGCTGCGACCGGATCTGCCCCTGCTCGACCTGGCGGCCCGCTTCTGGCCGTTTGTGCTGATCGGCTGGGGCGCGCTGCGGCTGTTCGAGATTCTGGTGTGGGCGGTGCGCGGCCAGCCTCTGCCGCGCTCCGGCCTCGCCGGTGGCGAATGGACGCTGGTGGTCTTCCTCTGCCTGATCGGCTCCGGGCTCTATTACGTCAACTTCGACCGTCCCTGGGGCAACTGGGTGGTCGGCGCCAACCGCGTCGAGATCTTCGGCCACTCCTTCGACTTCACGATTCCGGAGAAGAAGGTCGATGTGGGAAAAGCGACCCGCGTGCTCGTCGAGAACCTGCACGGGTCGGTTCGGATTACCGGCGCGGACACCGCGCAGGTGACGGCCGGCGGACGCAAGAGCATCCGCGCTCTTCAGGACAAGGACGCCGACGAGGCCGACCGGCAGACACCAGTCGATGTTGCCGTCAACGGCGACGTGATGGTGGTGCGCACCAACCAGGACCGCTTGACGGGCCAGCAGCGCGTCACCACCGACCTCGAGGTGACCGTTCCCCGCGGCCTCTCCGTGGAAGTCCGCGGCCGCAATAACGACAGCATCGAAGTTACCGCCATCAACGGCGGCGTCGAGATTGCAGCCGACGAGGCGTCCGTGCGCCTGGACAACATCGGCGGCAACGTGCGCCTGAGCGACGTGCGGAAGAGCGAACTGCTCCGCGCCGCCAACATCAAGGGGACGGTCGACATTCAGGGCGGCAAGGGCCGCGACATCGAGCTGGACACGATCGGCGGCGAAGTCACCATCGACGGCTCCTATTCGGGCGACCTGGAGATCAAGAACCTGGCCAAGGCGCTTCGCATCGTGGGACCGAACGCCGAACTGAGGGTGGAGCGGACGCCCGGCGAGATTCACATGGACCTGGGGAAGTTCGAGGCTACGAACCTGGTGGGGCCGATCCGGCTGACCAGCAGCCGGGCCCGCGACGTCGAGATCGAGAAGTTCACCCAGTCGCTCGAACTGTCGCTCGATCACGGCGACATTTCGCTCCGTCCGCTGGCGACACCGCTCTCGAAGATCGACGCGCACACCCACAACGGCCAGGTGGAGCTCACGCTGCCCGAGAAGGCTGCCTTCGACCTCAAAGCGGCGACCAGCCACGGCGAAGTTTCGAACGATTACGGCGATGCGCTCAAGGCGGTATCGGAGGAGCACCACCACGGCGGCGGCTCCATCCAGGGCAGCATCGGGCAGGGCCCGACGATCGTGGTGGGGACCGACCGAGGCTCGCTCACCGTGCGCAAGGACTCCGGCGCCCCTCTGGCGGCTCACAACGAGAAGCCGTCGGACGACCACATCCAGCCGGAGATCGAGAAACACTGACCGCTGACAGCGGTCGGTGCTTTTCGATCTCAGCTTTCAGCTGTCAGCTATCAGCGGTCAGCTTTCGGACGGTCATCTCTCCGTGTCAAGGCCAACTGCGGCGCTCACCGGGAAGACGTGGGGTGGCCTTTTCAGTAGCTGATGGCTGATAGCTGATCGCTGACGGCTGCAGCGGCGGTCAGCTTTCGGACGGCCTATTTCCCGTGTCGAGGCCAAGTGCGGCACCCACCGGGAAGACGTGGGGTGGCCTTTTCAGTAGCTGATAGCTCATAGCTGATGGCGGATAGGACGTTCGCTGCGGCGCCACCCAGAGCCCGTGGAGCGGCCTTTTCCGTAGCTGATGGCTGACAGCTGATCGCTGACGGCTATTCACTACACCGGCACGCGGTCCGTAATCCGGATGCCAAAGGCTTCCAGTCCCACCACCTTGCGTGGATGGTTGGTCAGCAGCCGGATGGTGCGCAGTCCCAGGTCGGAGAGAATCTGGGCGCCGATTCCGGTTTCGTATTGCAGCAGCCGCTGGCCGTCCGCGCTGGTGTAGTTGACGGGCTCGCGCGTGTGCGCCACGATCTGGTCGATACCGGTCTCCGAGGGAGCGATGCGGACCCCGCGCCCGGTGTGGTGCAGGTACACCAGCACCCCCGCGCCCTCGGCTGCGATCCGCTCGAGCGAAGCCTGGACGATGCGGCGGCAATCGCAGGTGGTCGAGCCGAAGACGTCGCCGAAAGCGCACCGCGCGTGCATTCGCACCAGTACGTTCTCGCCCGCGGCCACATCGCCGTGGACCAGCGCCAGGTGCGTCTCGGGATCGGTGGAGCTGGTATAGGCGATGGTGCGAAACGGGCCGAACTCGGTCTGAAGACACCCCTCGGCCAGGCGGCGCACGAAGCGTTCGTGAGCCAGGCGGTAGCGGATGAGCTCCGCCACCGAGATCATCTTCAGGCCATGCTCGCGGCAGAACTCCACCAGTTCCGGCGAGCGTGCCATAGTGCCGTCGTCGTTCATCACTTCGCAGATGACGCCGGCCGGCGCCAGACCCGCGAGGCGCGCCAGGTCCACTGCGGCCTCGGTCTGCCCCGCCCTTACCAGGACGCCGCCGTCGCGAGCCCGCAGCGGAAAGACGTGACCGGGGCGCGCCAGGTCGGCGGGCCGCGCTTTGGGATCCACCGAGACGCGGATGGTGCGGGCCCTGTCCGCAGCGGAGATGCCGGTCGTGGTGCCCTCCCGCGCGTCGATGGTCTCGCAGAATGCGGTGCCGAACTGCGAGGTGTTCTTGGCGGCCAGCAGCGGCAGGTGCAGTTCATCGCAGCGCTCCCCGGTTAGAGCCAGGCAGATCAGCCCGCGACCGTATTTGGCCATGAAATTCACCATCTCGGGCGTGATCTTCTCGGCCGCGGCGGTGAGGTCGCCTTCGTTCTCCCGATCCTCGTCGTCCACCACGATGAGCATCCGGCCGGCGCGTATCTCGTCAATCGCCTCGGGGATGGAAACAAACGGCATACACTACAGTATCGCTGGAAAACCCGGGACAGGAAAACCCGGGACAGTATACTCATTCACCAATTTCATAAACCCGGGTAGGACTGATCGACCGAGCCGCGCCGACCGATGGCCCCCACCCGCAAGTCGCTGGAGAGGCTCGTTTGGGCGTCGGAGGGGAGGCGCCGGCTCGAGACCGGACTCCGGCCTTCATGAAATCGGTGAATGAGTATACTGTCCCGAATTTAATTTAACGTTGCGGAAGCGGCCCCTTCCGGCGTATCCTTTGTCAGAGCGCACTTAAGGAGTATGGCAGTGGAAAGTAGGATTCATATTATCGGACTGGTGGTTCCGGACCTGACGGACACCCATTTCGCCCGCATGGCCAGCGGCATCGCCCATAGCATGCAGCCCGCCGGCTACACGGTACTGATTTCGAACTCGGAGGGCGACGCCGAGCGCGAGCGCCAGGCGGTGCATCTGCTCCTGTCCTGCACGCAGGTGGAAGGGATCATCCTGGCGTCGGCCCAGGCCCCCGGTGAGATGGCGCTGTTCCGCCAACTCGAAAAGCACAAGATGCCCTTCGTGCTCGTCGACCGCGACTTCCCCGAGGTGGCGGCGAACTACGTCGGCGCCGACGACGAGGAGATCGGCACGGTGGCCACCGAGCACCTGATCGCTCGCGGCTGCCGGCACATCGCGCACATCGAAGGCCCCGAGACCTCCAGCGGCGCCGCCCGCTCCAGGGGCTATGTGGCCGCCCTGCGCGGGCACGGCCTGAAATCCGCGCCCGGCTACGTCGTCAGAGGCGGAACCAGCGACGCCACCGGCTGCGCTGCCATGCGGCAACTGCTGTCGGTGAATCCGCGCCTGGATGGCGTGGTGTGCTTCAACGACGCCGTCGCCGTGGGCGCCATCAAGGCGATCCTCGATGCAGGCCTCGAAGTCCCCTACGACATCGAAGTGGTGGGCGCGGGCAACGTCCACTATTCGGACATTCTCCGCGTGCCGCTCTCGACCATCGACCTGAGCAGCGCCGCGATGGGCGAACGCGCCGCGGAACTGATGCTCCGCATGCTCGAGACCAAGGAGCCGGTCCCGCCCGAGCGCGTCATCGTCCCCTTCGACCTGGTCGCGCGCGAATCCAGCAAGGCGGTAGCGGTCTAGACCCGCCACAACACCGCGATGACGCCGGCCAGAAGGCCCGCGGCTCCAGTCGCCATCGAAGCCCAGAGCCACAGCCTTAGACGGCTCCGTGGATACATCTTCCTGTGGACTCGCAGGTACTCCGTCATGCGCTGTTTGCCCCATCCCCCGATCCACGACGGCCGCTTTTCCAAAGGGATGTCCAGCCCCTCTTCGACCTGATTCGCAATCTCCAGCTCGATCAGCGTTACCGAAGTGCCGGCCACCATCAGCACCACCGCTGCCACGATGAGCAGGGGGCTCACTTCCCCAGCACCGCCCGCCCCACGCACCGCATCCAGTCCAACTCGTCTTCGGACATCGGGCCGCGCGTCAGCGCCTCCAGCGCCTGGTCCATCTCCGCGCCGTTGGCCGGACCGGTCATGCACACATCCACCTCCGGCCGCGTGAGCACGAAACGGTAGCAGTCCGCCGCGGTGGGCGTCTTCTCGTCCGCCGGTATCGGCCGCGTGCGGGCCATGCGCGACTGGAAGCTCTTCTTGCCTATCAACTGGCCCCAACTGGTGGCCGTGTATGCCACCAGGCCCGGCAGGTTCGCAGCCGGCAGGTGGGGGAAGATGTCCTGCTCGGCGCCGGGATGCGCGGCATTGTAGCGGAAGTGGACTACGTCGAAATCGCTCCCGGCCGCGATCTGCGGCACCAGCACCCGCTTGTGCGTCGAAACCGCCAGGTGCTTCACCAGTCCGCGATCCTTCAGCTTGCGAGCGGCGTCCAGGATGCGCGCCGGCACCGGCTTGTTCCACAGCCCCAGCAGCAGCAGGTCGGCGTGGTCGAATTGCAACGCCCGGAGCGCCCGCTCGAGGCTCCAGGCCATCAACCCCGCAGCGCGAGTGTACGACTGGATCATCAGCACGAAGCGCTCCCGTTGCGGCGCCAGGTGCCGGAGCGCCTCTCCGAAGGCCTTCGTGCGCGCGCTGCCCCAATAGAAGTAGTTCACGCCATGTTCGAAGGCCCGCTCCACGGCGTCCGTGGGAACTCCGTAACTGGAAGCAACTCCCAGCCGGCCGACGCCGAGGCCCGTGCGTCCCAGAACCGTGCTCGTGTAAGTGCGCAGCTCGTTTTCAGGCATCAGAGCCATGATACTGTGGAACTCATGGGGCTCGATGAAGAACTCAAAGAAGCAGCTGAGAAAGCACGCGAACCGTTCGACCGCACCGTCGGCGCCACTATGGCGATCGTCGCCGCGGCCCTGGCGCTAGTCTCCGTACTGGGCAACGTGAGCATCACCGAGGAACTGCTCCAGCAGCAGAAGGCCTCCGACCAGTGGGCCTATTACCAGAGCAAATCCATCCGCCGCTACCAGTCGGAATCCGCCGCCGATATGCTGCGCACAGTCCCCGGCCCCGCCGCGGCTGTGGCTGCCAAGAAATACGACGCGAACGTCGACCGTTATCGCCAGGACGCCGAAGAGATTTCGCACAAGGCGCGCGAGCTCGAGCACGAAAGCGAGGTCAAGGGCCGGCACGCGCTGCGGTTCCACTTCGCCGAAGTCTTCCTCGAGGTCGCCATCGTGTTCTGCTCGCTGTCCCTGCTGACGCGCCGCCGCTGGTTCTGGTCGGCCGGGGTCGTGCTGACGGTGGTCGGGGCCGGCTCCGCCCTGACCGTGCTTCTGATCCGATAAAGATATTCCGATCAATTCCACTGAAACTCATTCACGCCTCGCTCCGTCCCACTGGATGTGAGGCGATTGACAGACACCATCCACGCACCGCTGGTAGCCGAGCCCCGACACGCCGCCCCGGCATGCTTTCCGGGATTCATAGTTCATGCAGGCACGGGCTCCAATTCTTCATATTTCATACCCTCTCCAGCCGGTGCTCAAAATCCCGTCCGCGAAGCGGTTGAGTGACAGCCGCTTCGCGGACAAAC
>CAZBQQ010000116.1:0-5578 GCA_964493965.1 uncultured Solibacteraceae bacterium | reverse complement strand
GTGCTCAAAATCCCGTCCGCGAAGCGGTTGAGTGACAGCCGCTTCGCGGACAAACCACCCGGCCTGCACTACACCTTCGACCGTGCAATCCGTTTGCGTCCGCTTGCTGACGCGCGCGGTTCCGTGCCCAACTCCCATACGCGCGCGGTTCCGTTTCCGAGCCGCGACCGCGAGGGAGCGGACCTACGTCGCGAACACCGCGTAGCGTGTAACCGTCCGGTAACCCAGCCTCCGGTACAGTAACAGTCCAGCTTCGCTCGATTCGAGCACGCTCGGCCTGTCTGCGCCCGCTTCCGCCGCCGCGTGCCGCACCACAGCTTCCGCAAATCCTCTCCGCCGATGTTCGGGCGGAGTGCCCACCGCGTAAATGCCCACCGCGGAGCCGGTCGCGAACGTCGCCGCGCTGGTCACCGGAACATCCCCCGAGTATCCCAACCAGCCCGTGAGACCGGCGTCCCAGGCTCCTTCCGGCTCGTAAATCTGGCGCGCCACCGGTGGTGGGAGCCCGAAGGCAATCGTCATGATGGCGCTGAAATCGGCGCGCGTCGCCGCGTCGCCCACCCGGCGGAACGCGAGCGTGGGCAGCGGGCGAACCGCCGGCGTTAGCCCCTGGGCCTCCATGCCAGGCATTTCCGCCACCTCATGCAGGCCGCAGCCGTAGAAGATGTCGGCGACCACGCCGCGGACTCCGCTCTCGAGCCAGCCCTGGCAAACCCAGAAGGACCAGCCCAACCCGCGCGCCTCAAAGAAACCGGCCGCCGTCTCGATGCGGCGCCTCAGCTCCCGCGGCCTCGCGACCGGCGCGGTCAGCACCGCCGAGTTAAACATCGAATACTGCACCGCCGACGACGCCACTGCGACGCCCTCGAGCGGGCGCGTCTCACCCGATGGCTTCGCGCTTGCGAAGGCCGCCAGCGTCGCGTGCAGATTGTCCTCAATCGCGTCGAAGCCGGGCATCGCCAGTATCACACCAGACCACGGCACCGCCCGTCAACGCGGGGACGCGGGCACTATTTCTGGCGAAAGACCACACTTGTGGCCAGATCGTCGCGGTGGCTGCCCTGCTCGGTCATATCGAAAGCCAGCTTCTCGAGCATTTCGCGCTCGCCGTCCGGCAGCTTCTTGTAGGACTCCACGAACGCCGCGCGCACTTTGTCTTTCGCAGCCAGGTCCGGCAGCACTGTGACCTGCCAGACAAAGCCCGGCTTCATGGTGTGCACGGCCTCGGTGAGTATCTGGTAGGCATAAATGACACCGTCGGCGACCAACTTGTCCAAAACCGGCTTGTCGTACTTGCGGAACATCTCCAGGTATTCCTGCATTCGTTCCGGCTTGACCTGAACCATGTCGATGTCCTGGACCGGCATCGCGCCCGCCGGCGCGGCACCGTGACCTTCCTCCCAGCAACGCAGGACGAAGTCGGCGTGCGCCGACATGTCGCTCATCGAAAACAGGTCCCCCACTATGGCGGGATTGCTCTTCATGAACCCGTCGATGGCGTCATCCGCCTTGGCCAGCGCGGCGAAATCCGCTACGTCGGCCCAGAAAACGACGTTGTTCGTTGCCGGCGCGTGCAACATGTCCACGTCGATACCGTAAGCCAGCACGACGCCGGCATCGACCAGCTTGTCGAGGACCGGCACAAACGCTTTGCCTTTTGCCACGAAGGCTGCTTCCTTGCCCGGAGCGACCTTGAAGGTGGCGAGCGAAGTGAGGTTCTTGTATTGCTGCGCGGACAGCGACATCGTCGCGAGCAGGAAAGTAGTGAGCGTGAGCACACGTGGAGTCATGGAGACAGTACCCTTTCTGAGTGTGAACTTACTATTCGGGAGTATACCGCGAACCTCGACTTATGGCTCTAGCCACGAAAAGCTATAAGTGCTCTGACCGTCACGTTCACTCCCTCAGGGTCGCGGTTCGGTGCCAGCGCGCGCGTCAGCAAGCGGACGAAACGGATTACACGGCCGAAGATCACCGGCTCGCCTTCCAGACGAGCCACGCCGCCCCCGCTAGAAATCCCGCCAGCGCCTGGTATTCCTCGTTCTTCCAGTACAACCGCCACTCGAACCGCCTCGGGGAGCCGCCTGGCGCCAGGCGCGGCCATAACATCCGCACCCGCTCCGCATAGGCCGGATACTCGGGAAACAGCTCGCGCAGATACTCTTCTTCAAGTTGGATAGCGGGGAAATAGGCCAGGCCAAAGACCACCGCGAACAACACCGCCAGCAGTGCCTGGCGCGAGGCGATGGCGAGGCCTGCCCCCGCCAGTGCGGTCCCCAGATAGAGCGGGTTGCGCACGTAAGCGTAGGGCCCGCTGGTGGCCAGCCGCTGGTTCTTGGCAAGGTGGCCCGCCGCCCACGCCCGCAGGACGAGTCCCAACGCGGCCACCGGCAGCCCCCAGGCGAGCGAGCGCGCGTCCGGTGCGGAGAACCAGGCAAACGCCGCCACCAGCGCGAACCCGAAAAGGACGCGCAGTCGGGCGACCGCGTGCGCGTAGGATCTGGGAAACCCCGGCATCACTCCGAAGCGCACCCCGCTGGCCTGCCCCGCGCCTGCAACCGCACCTTGAGCGCTTCGAAAACCGCGTCGGGCGTGATCCGCAGCATGCTGGCGTCGGGTTCCTGACGTCGCTTGTAAGTTGTCACGGCCCCCGGCGCCCGCAGAACGGTGAAGGTGTCTCCGTAGGGGCCGTTGCGGGCCGGATCCGTCGGGCCGAAAATGGCGACGCCCGGTTTCGCCAACGCCGCCGCCAGGTGCGCGGGGCCGCTATCCAACCCCAGCACGGCGGCCGCCCGCCGCGTGGCGTGAATCAGGCCGGGAAGCCCCGAGCTATGAACGAACGCGCCGTCCACCTGTTCCAACTCGCGGGCTCTGGCGGCCGGCCCGTTCAGAACCAGCGCCACGCCCAACTCTTCGTTCAGGCGCCGCGCCAGGCCGCGGTAGAACTCCAGCGGCCACTGCTTGGCCGCCCAACCCGCCAGCGGACTCGCAAGTACGAACTCGCCGCCCGGCAGGTCGCCTTCCGGAACGCCTGCAGGCAGCGGGAACGTCACCAGCATGGTCGAGGCGCCGGCCGCCGCGGCCAGTTCCAGGTTCGAATCCACCACGTGCCCGCCGGCCGTGCGCACTTCGTTCGAGTAAAAGGCAGCCGCGGCTTTCTCCCGCACCTGGGTCCGGTGATATCCGTAGATGCGGTCGCAGCGCGCCAGCGACGCGATCAGCGCCGATTGCATCAACCCCTGCAAATCCACCGCGAAATCGTAACGCAGCGCGCGCAGTTGGGTCCAGGCCTCGCCCCAACTCGTCAGTCGGCGGCGGTCGAAAGGAACCACGCGGTCAACGTAAGGGTTCCCTTCGAGCAGCGGAGCCCAACGCGGCTGCACCACCCAGCTCAACACCGATCCGGGAAAACTGTGCTTGAGCGTGGCGACTGCGGGCAGGGCGTGAATCACGTCTCCCATCGAGCTGAGGCGGACCACCAGGATGCGCGGTCCTTCGCCCGAACTCTTAGCTCTGCCGTTTCTGAACATTCCGAATCAAATCCCGCGTGCGCTCGGCATCGGCGCCCTCCTCCCGGTAAACCTCGTCCGGCCGGAGAGGCACATCGCCGAGCACCACGTAGTCTACCACTCCCAGTGCCGCCACCAACTCCGCGCGCGCCTGCGCCGTGAGCAGCGCCGCATCCGGCTCTTGGATGGCGGCGAACAGGACCGCGCCCTCGCCGGCGATCTCGCGCAGCCTGCGGGCATGCGCCGCCAGCAACGGATCGAAGGTGCCCGCCACCAGCTTGACGGTCTTCCCCGCCCGCCTGGCCGCGCCGGCAGCCGCGATCGCCGCCTCGGCGTCGAGGATCTTGGTCCTGGTGTCCACGATCCCCTATTTCACCAGTTCGAGCGCGGTCTCCGCCACTTTTTCCGCCGTCACGCCGGTCATGCAGCGGTGGTCGATGGGACAATCCCGCAACATGCACGGGCTGCAGTGGACTCCCGCCCGGACGATCGACGAGAGCGGTCCGGCGGGCGCGGTGGCGACAAAATCCGTGGGGCCAAACACCGCGACCGTGGCGACGCCCAGCGCCGACGCAACGTGCATGGCGCCGGCGTCGTTGGTGAGGAACACGCGGCAGGCCGCGGCCAGTTCGATGAACTGCGCCAGCGTGGTCTCTCCCGCCAGGCTCAGCACCTGGACGCCCGCGCGCCGCAGCTCCTCGGCCATCCCCAGGCACAACGCGCCCTCGCTCGCCGAGCCGAAGATCACGACGCCACCGCCCAGCGCGGCCGCAACGCGTGTCGAGCTTTCCACGAAGCGTTCCGGGAGCCACTGCTTGGCGCGGCTGTTCTGCGCTCCCGGGCTGACGCCCACAACGGGCCCACTCATTCCCATCTGTCGAAACATCTCGATCCCGGCGCGGCGGGCTTCCTCCGCACCGTGAAGCAGGATCGGCTCCGCTGGAGGCAGTGCGTCGAGGATGCCTGCCCGCCGCAGCAACTCCAGATAGTAGAACCGCTCGTGCGGAGGCGTCTCGCCCGGCTTCGGCGGCTGTATGGGATCGGTGAGCAGGAAACCGCGCCGGTCGCGGTCGTACCCGATGCGGCGCGGAATCCCCGCCATCCTGGCATCGAGCGCGCTCCGAAACGAATTGGGAAACAGGATCGCGGCGTCGAAGCGCTGTCTACGCAGCGCGCGCCATTTCTGTGGCGCCACCAGCACTTCGTCCACGCAAGGCTCTCGGCGGTACAGATCGGCCACCCAGCCTCTCGCCAGCACCGTGATCCGGGCTTCTGGACAGCGTTGCCGAAGCGCGCGCAGAGCAGGCAGCGACATCACGGCATCGCCGAGCCAGTTCGTCCCCCGCACCAGGATCTTCGTCCACGCCACCCGACCAGCGTACCTCTTTGGAGCGCGAAGCTTCAGCCCTCCACATCCTGAACGGTTGACAAGCGACACTTGTCACTATACAATCGAGTGTGATCCGGAGCTTCCGCCATTGGGGCCTCACGGCTGCACGAAGACGATGATCCGAGCCGGATCGCTCCGGCATTGCGCGACAAGGTCCGGCGCGTTCTGTCAGCCCTAGAAGCCGCCGAGTCGGCCCCAGGCGCTCGACCTTCCCGGATATCGCCTGCATCCGCTCAAAGGCAGCCTGGCGGCTTTCTGGTCCGTGACCGTCAGCGGGAATTGGCGAATTACCACTAAGGGGTGCATCCATGCCTATGAAGAACCCGTCTCATCCCGGTGCAATCGTCCGCTACGACTGCATCGAACCGCTCGGACTCACGGTCACTGAGGCCGCGAAAATCCTCGGCGTCACCCGGCAGGCGTTGAACAACCTCGTGAACGGTAAGGCCGGCGTCTCGGCCGAAATGGCGGTCCGGCTCTCGAAGGCCTTCGGCAGCGAGCCGGAATTCTGGCTGCGCCTCCAGATGAACTACGACCTGGCCCAGGTCCGCCGGCGCGAGGCTGACATCAACGTGAAGCGCTTCAGGAAGGCGTCGTAGCGCTCCGCCCTGCCATAATGAACCTCGTGGGCCGCTGCTACACGCGCGAGGAACTCGTCGCCGCCCGGGCGGAATGGAAG
>CAZBQQ010000115.1:0-17822 GCA_964493965.1 uncultured Solibacteraceae bacterium | reverse complement strand
TCAGCGAGCGGACCTCAGTCGTGAAGCGTGATGGCAGGCCTTCCGCTCAGGCGATCCGCTACGTGTCGCCCCAATCGGTCCGCAAAGGGTCCGTCCCCGCCTGCCGTCGTATTGAAAAGCACCACCACGGCGTAGTCTTCCTTCGGATTGAAAACAGCATAGCTGCTGTATCCGCCTGTTCCGCCGTTGTGCCAAAACCCGCCTGTCCTGGCTTCGAACAGCCAGGCCAGTCCGATCCTCATTCCAGGCATCGCGTCCGCTCGCAGTTCGTGGCACATTTCGATCGCGCTCGCGAGCGTTTCCGCGTGCCGGACTTTATCGGGATGCAGCTGCGCCTCCAGGTACGTCAGCATATCGCTCGCTGTCGATCGGATGGCGCCCGCCCCGGCCAGCGCATCGAAATGCCAGGAGTGCGCCACCCGGTGCTGTGGGGAGTAGCCCGTGGCGAACCGCTTTTCCTGCTCCGGCGAAAGGTTCACCACCGTGTCGTTGAGCTCAAGAGGCCCGGTGATCTCGGCCTTCAGCAATTCCGGATACGCCATGCCCGCACGATTCGCGAGCGCCTGGCCCAGCAGACCCAGCCCCAGATTGCTGTAATTGAACCGCGCATCCGGCGGCTTGCTTACGCCATGTTTGGCGATGAATTCGTACAACGTCGCCGGCCGGTAGTCCGCATAGGGATCCTGCAGGTCGGCCGGATGAAAATTATCCGGCATCCGGGGCAGGCCGGATTGCTGCGTCGCCAGATCCAGCAGGGTGATCTCCGCCCCCGCGGGTTTCGCCACTGTCCCGGGAGGCAGCAACTCCCGCACCTGCTCATCGAGCTTCACCTTGTGCTGCGCCACCATCTGCGCCAGGATCAGGGCCGTGAAGGTCTTGGATATCGAGCCGATCTCGAAGATCGAATCCTCCTTCACCGGACCGTAGGTGAAGATCCGCCTGACGCCATGCTGCACCGCGCCGATCACCACGCCGCCGTTTGTGGCGGGCGCCAGCGCCCCGTCCTTCAGCGCCGCGGCCAGATCGCGGTCGAGCACCGCTTTCAAATCAGCCAGGGGTACGGGACCCGCAGTCGAGTCATACTTCAGCGGTTCCGTCGCCTTCGCGACCAGTGCCACCGTCTGCCGTGTCATCCGCAGCGGCAGATCCTGCCCTTGCGACCACGTGCCATCCAGCTCATTGCCGCTCGCCGCCAGCGTTCCCGACCAGCGACCCTTCACCACCGGCACTTCGAACGAAAAATGGTCCCGGTCGAGCTGAGCCTTGTCGCAGGGAAGCCCCATCGCGCCTTGATCCAGGCTGTCGAGTGAACAGTACTCCTTCCCGGCCCGGTCGCTTTTCACCTGAACCTGTATACGGAGTTCGGTGCCGCCCGCCTCGAGCGTTCCAAGCCAGATCCCATCCACGCGCGAAGGCTTGTCAGCAGTCGTGAATGGCTCGTCGCGACGAAACACCAGCGGCATTTCTTCGCCCTGCGACCAGCTTCCGCTCAGCGTCGCGCCATCGCCGGATACCGTGCCGTGCCAGGTACCGCCCACGCTCGGCACTTCAAAGGACAGCGCCGCCTCCGCCAGGTGGAACTTGGTGCACGGCAGGCCCATCGCGCCCTGATCGGTACTGTCCAGCGTTCCCTCTAAGGCTCCGCCCGTGCCCGTCTTCAGATGCAGCTTGAGATGAAGGGTGCTCAGCATGCCCGAATAGTCGCCGCCAATTTTCGGCGTCTGGGCCAGAGCCGCCCCCACGCATGCCAGCACGAGCAACCACCGAGAAAAAAACATAGACTAAGCCCCCACCACGATCTCCCGCTCGTCTCCCTCAAGCGCCCGCAGCCGGATCTCGACGCGGTCCGGCGGCCACAGGTGCGGAAACCGCTCGCCCCATTCCACCAGCATCACCGCCTCGCGCTCCATCAGATCGGGCAGCCCGAGCGTGCGCAGCTCGCGCTCCTCGTCGATGCGGTAGAGGTCCACGTGGAGCACGCGCCCGCCGCCGTACTCGTGGATGAGCGTGAAGGTGGGGCTCGAGACCTCTTCCGGCGCCGCCGCGCCGAGACCTTCGACGATCCCTTTGGCCAGCGTCGTCTTCCCTGCTCCGAGGTTGCCGATGAGAAGCACCACCGCGCGCGCGGGCAGCCCGAGCGCCAGCTCCCGGCCCAGCACGATGGTCTCCTCCTCAGAGCGCGTTCGGAACGCAGGCATGGAACGCCGCCGGATAGTAGCGCAACAGGTCGGTAGCCACCAGGCACTTCTCGCCGAGCTCCGCCGCGCCGAGTTCCCCCGCCAGCCCGTGGACGTAGACCGCGGCCGCCACGGCACGGTCCGGCCGGTCGGGGAACTGGCCCAGGAACCCGGCGATGGTTCCGGTCAAAATGTCGCCCGTTCCGCCGGTGGCGAGGGCCGGCGTGCCGGTGGGGTTGATCCAGACCCGGCCGTCGGGGAACGCGATCAGCGTGCGGAAGCCCTTCAGCACCAGGACCACATGATGCTCGGTGGCAAAGCCGCGGGCCGCCGCGACACGGTCGCCCTGTATCTCCTCGATAGACTTCCCCGTCAGCCGTGCCATCTCTCCGGGATGCGGCGTCAGCACGCGCAGACGCCCGCCGCCCTCGAACGCGGTACCGGCCACCGCGTTGATGCCGTCGGCATCGACGACCATCGGTTGCGCGCACTCGCGCACCAGCCGCCGCACCAGTTCCACGGCTTCGGGAGCCGTTCCCAGCCCCGGCCCCACGGCCACCACGCTCTTCTTCTCCGCCAGCCGCACCAGGTACCCGTCGTCGACGATCGAGCCGGCAGCGCTTTCGGCCAGCGGTTCGGTCATCAGCTCCGGCGCATGGCCGGCGATGACGTGGACCGCCGACTCCGGAGACGCCACGGTAACCAATCCCGCGCCCGACCGAAGTGCCGCGATGCCGCTCATCGCCGCCGCGCCCGGCTTGCTGCGCGAGCCGGCCACTACCAGCACGTGGCCGAAGTTGCCCTTGTTGGCCCACGGAACGCGCGGGGCGAACAGCGGCCCGAACCAGGCCGGTTCCACCAGCGAGAGGAAGGCCGCATCGTCTTCTTCGTACAACGACGGCGGACTGCCGATCGCCGCCACCTTCAGCTTGCCCACGCGCGTCGAGGCCGGCCCGAGCACCTGCCCCACCTTGGGAGCGGTGAAGGTGACGGTGAAATCCGCGTGCGCGGTCTCGCCCACCGTCGTGGCGTTGTCGCTCTCGATGCCCGACGGAATGTCCACGGCTACGACTTTGGCCAACGGGAAGCCGGCGTTCACCTCGCGCACCCAGTCGAGCATCGGGCCCGCGACCGCGCCTTTGAGTCCCGTGCCGAGCAGCGCGTCGATGACGATGGTGGCGGTGCGGATCTCCGTAGGGATCTCCCGAACCACCGGGCAGCCGCACGCCTGGAGCATGCGGAAATTCGCCAGCGCGTCGTCCTTCAACTCGCCCGGCGCGGCAGCCAGCACTACCGAGAGCGACCGCGGCCGCAGGCGCGTCCACAGCTGCCGCGCCACCACCATGCCGTCGCCGC
This sequence comes from uncultured Solibacteraceae bacterium, assembly GCA_964493965.1. Lineage (GTDB taxonomy): Bacteria > Acidobacteriota > Terriglobia > Bryobacterales > Bryobacteraceae > DASWZN01. Next base: position 14,289 of record CAZBQQ010000115.1, on the reverse strand, counting down.
CGTTGTTCCCCTTGCCGCACAGGACCACGATGCGTTGCGAGGCCAGCGGAGCGAAAGCTTCCGCCAGGAACTCGACCACGCGGTGTCCGGCGTTCTCCATCAGGACGATCGCCGGAATGCCCATCTCGATGGTGCGGCGGTCCACCTCGCGCATCTGCGCCGCAGTCAGGACTTTCATGCGCTCACCTCCGCCAGCAGAGTCTCCAGTTGACGCACGTTTTCATGCTCGCCCATCACGATCAGAAAGTCGCCCGCATCCACCACCGCTTCGGCGGGCGGGTTGAAGAGCATCTCGCCGCCGGCCTTGCGAATGGCCAGCACGATGACGCCGAGGTCGCGCCGGAGCTGCAACTGCTTGAGCGATTTCGACGCCATCTCGCAGCCCGCCGAGACGCGCAACTGCTCCAGGCCCACGTCCAGCCCCAAGTTCTTCGTCGCCACATCGAGGAACTGAACCACGTGCGGCCGCACCAGCGACAGCGCCAGCTGGTGGCCGGCGTGCGTGTAGGGCGCGAACACGGTGTCGGCTCCCGCGCGCCGCAGCTTGGGCTCGGCCTGCTCATCGCCCACCCGTGCCGCCACCTTCAAGGCAGGGTTGAGCGTCTTGGCCGAGAGGATGAGGAACAGGTTGTCCGCGTCGGTGGCCAGCGCGGCGATCAGGCCCTTGGCGCGCCGCACGCCCGAGTCGATGAGCGTGGCGTCCTGCGTCGAGTCTCCGCAGAACGCAGTGGCGCCCTCGCGGATCGCGCGCTCCACCTTGTCCGGGTTGCGGTCTACGACCACCAGGGGGACGCCCGCCTGCTGCAACTCGCGCGTCGCCGCCCGCCCCACGCGGCCGTAGCCGCACACGATGTAGTGTTTTTCGAGCTTGTCGATCATGCGTTTCATCCGCCGCTTTCCGAAAAACTCGCCCAACTCCATTTCGATGACCGTCTGGGTCATCGCTCCGATGGCAAAGAACATCGTCGTCACGCCGAACACGATGACGAACGTATTGAAGATGCGGCCCACGCGGCTCAGGTTCTGGATCTCGCCATAGCCGACGGTGGTGATGGTGGTCAGCGTCATGTAGAAGGCATCGAACGGGTCGTAGCCTTCGAGGAACGTGAACCCGATGGTGCCCGTGGCCAGCACGAACGCAATCGCGCCGCCCAGCCACAGCAGCCGCTGCCTCAGCCGGTGCATACGGTCCTTCCGTGAGGCAGGACTCCAGTCCTGCAGCGGGTCTCCAGACCCGCCTGCCGTGGCCGCCAAGGTTCCATTAGCACACCCTCCTGGCCAGCAGCAGCGTCATATCGTCCTGCAACTCGGGCGAACCGGTCCAATCCCGCACCGAGCTCATCACCGCCGCGATAATTTCATCGGAAGGGCAACTGGAGTGCTTGAGAATCACGTCCGTGAGCCGGTCCTCGCCGAACATCTCCACGAACTCATTCTCGGGCTCGGTCACGCCGTCCGTGAAGCAGGCCAGCAGGTCTCCGGGCTCGAGCTGGATCGTGCTCTCGGTGTATTCCGCGAAGGAGAATGCGCCCACCACCGTCCCCGTCACCTCCAGGCGCGTCGCCTTGCCGCGGCGGACCAGGATGGGCGGGAGGTGCCCCGCATTGGTGTACGTCATCAGTCCGGTTGCGTCGTCGTAGAGCGCGAAAAAGAACGTGGCGAACTTCTCGGGCGGCGTGAACGCGAACAACTGCTGGTTCAAGCGCGAAACCAGATCCGCCGGCGACAGCGCGGCTACCGGCCCTCCGTTCGTCGCGCTCGCCGCCAGCGCCTGCCCGGCGCGCAATTGCGTGCGCATGGTGGATTGCAGGGTCGCCATCAGCAGCGCCGCCGAGATCCCCTTGCCCGCCACGTCACCGATCGCCAGGGCCAGCCGCGGCCCTACCGTCGCGTAGTCGTAATAGTCGCCCGATACCAGCCGCGCCGGCCGGCATTCCGCCGCGAGCGCCAGCGTCTTTGAAACCGGCAGGCTCTTGGGGAAGAGCTGGTTCTGCACCTCGCGCGCGATCTCGATCTCCGATTGCAGCCGCTCCTTCTCCTTGGCCACCTCGACCAGCCGCTCCAGATCTTCCGTCATGCGGTTGAACGACGTGCTCAGGCCGGCGAGTTGATCGTCGCCGCGGACCACGATCCGGTGCGAGAAATCTCCCACGCGGATCCGTTCGGTGCCCAGATAGAGCGCATGCACCGCGCCCGTGATGGTGCGTGTGAGCCGCACGCCGGCCCAGAATCCCACGACCCAGACCACGAAGAAGAGCACACCTACGACCCAGAAAATCGTCGCAGCCAGCGACGCGGCGGTCTCCCCGGCGGTCAACTCCGTCTTGCCGGTCTTGCCGCCGAAAATGGTTCCCAGCACGGCCGAGTAGCGCGTCACAATCCCAAGCGTGTCCTGGCCGGACTTCTCGGGCGACTCCCACACCGCCACCGGGACCGCGGTTGCCCATACGATGTCCCGGTCAAACGCGTTGACCGCGGGCGGCAGCGAAGACCGCTCGGACAGCGTGCCATCGGCCAGCGTGTCCAGCGGTGCACCGTGTTCGATCCTGCGCAGCGACAGGTCTCCCAGACCCGGCAGAAGTTCGGCCAGCGTGCCCGGCGTCACCGGAGCGATCACGGTGACATCGGTCGCTTTGCTCCCGTCGCTAGCCTTGTTCAGGGCGTGACCCCACAGATAAAGCCGCCCGCTCCGCCGCACCATGCCGCTCGCGTCGCCCCAAGCCTCGGCCGGCAGATCGGTGCTGGAGTCCACCGGGTATCGCCACACCTGGCCGCCGCTGCGGACCAGGATCGCCAGGCCGCTGAAGCGGCTCCGTAGGGCGGAGGCCAGCCAGCTCGCTTGCTGGTCGCGGATCGCGGGTGCGGTATAGGCTAAACCGCGCGCAGGCATCAATAGCTCCGCCGTCTGTCTCTCAAGCTCGGAGGTCACCAGATACGCCGCCATCTGCCCGCTCAGCACATAGGCACCGAGCCATACCAGCACCACGATCAGAAGGATGGGCACGACCGCGATGAACAGGTAGGCCACCACCAGCCGGTAACGCAGCCTCCAGATGACCTTCTTGAGCAGCACCACCAGCCATTTGAAGGCGCACGCCATTCCCAGCAAACAGGCCAGGAAAATCAGCAGCACCGAGAGATCGCCGGCGGGGGCGGCATAGTTCGAGATCGTCGCCGCGACCAGCGCGACAAGGAACACCTTGTCGAGCCGGCCGGATTTCCGGTAAAGCAATTTGAGGTGCGCGATCATCGACACACGTAGCTCTGTGCGGCTGAGCCGAGCCGCCTTGTCACGGAGAATTGTAACACTGCGCCCGTGGTAGGGCTTGCCGCCGGCTATCCGGCAGTGCCGGCTTGCCGCGCCCTGAGGTGCGGAGGGAGGTGAACCTTGCCGGCCTGGGGATCGAAACACACCAGCTCGTGCTGCCCGGCTAGCCTCAGCAGGTCGGGGACGAGTCCCTCGGCTTCCTCAGACCGGATCGCCATGATCACATGGCCGCCGGACATCTCGATGGCGCAAGCCCAGGGAGAGGTATCGATGTCGCTTTCCGCAATCATGTCGATTTCGGGATAACGCTCGGTGAGGCGGGAGTAGAAGGCATACACCTGTGAGTCGAACTTGCCGGGCGCTGATTTGCCGTCGCTCAGCAGAGAATATTGCCGGCGTGCCTCGTCATCGGAAATTGCCGTCCGGCTGTGCCAGACTCCAAGGTAGAAATTCCCCACAACACCCCTCCCCGGCCCACAGTGCCCCTTGGCTCTACTCTAAGCGATTGCGTGAGCCGCCCCATCACGGAGATGTAAAGGAGATGTAAAACTGCGTTTCCGTCCCTGTACTTTCACCGCCACTAGCTCGTGCAGGTCAATCGGCGGAGCGGCGGAAGCGGTCCAATCGCTCGTCCGATGCTTATACGTCCACCGCCACTACCTCGTGCAGTTCAATCGGAGGCGTGGTGGTCTCGACCCAGGGCCCGGTCTGAAGCCACGACGCCTGCCCTTCGCCGACCAGCATGCGCACGCCGCGCGCCTTCGCGCCGCCGGGCAGCTTGATCCGCACCTTCTGCGGGCCTACCGGCAGAATCTCGCGGAACGACCCCGACATGGCCATCGGATTCGACAGGTTCACCAGGTGCGCCGCCACCGACGAGTGCTGTTGCCACAGCGCCACGTCGAGGATGCCTGGCCCTTTCACCTCCAGAGGCTGCTCTTCGTTCGCGGCCCAGCGGACGGCGTTCGCCAGAACTCTCCCGTGATCGTAGTTCATGACCTCCCAGAACGTCCGGTCGATGTCCCACGGGAAATAGACCACCCGGCCGGCGCCCGCCGCGCGCGCGATTACACCGGGAATGTCGGTCTTGGCTTCGCGCGGGTACACTTCCTCCATAGGCAGATCGGGATAGCTGGGGACCGTCATGAGAGGCGCGCGCCAACCCGGCGGCGTGCGGATCTCAACGCGCTTCACGCCGTGGATCATGCGGCTCGCGTCCTCCAGGCCGGCCAGGATCGGATGGGAGTGGTCTTCGAGGTTGAGATAGGCGTTCTGCTGCCGTTCGATGACGTTTCCGCCGAAGGACGCGCCGAAAAGGCCGGCCAGCCCGAAGTTGTCCCGCCGACCGCCGCGCCCGTCTCCGAGCGAGGTTTCGTGCGTGGCGACCAGCCCTCCGCCGCTCTCGACGAAGGACCGCAATTGCGCGCACTGCTCATCGGACAGGTTCACCAGATTCGGCAGCGCTAGCACTTTGAAAGGCCGCACGCTTTCGGCATCGAGCCTGTCGGCGGCGACCATCTCGAACGGGACCCGCGCCTCCACCAGTGCCTGATAGAACCCGGATTCGTGGTCCGCCGCGGCACGCGGCGCGGCCACCAGGCCAACGCGCGCCAGCGACCGTTCGTTGCGCAGATACTGCTCGTTCTTCCAGTGCCAGACGAACAACTCCTCGACGGGTTTGATCCAGCGGCGGTCGAGCGGCTTGGCATTGAACTTGGAGACCCAGGGCCGGAACCCCTGCGCGATGCCCTCCACAGCCCAGACCCGGATTTCGTTGGGGCTCTGAACCGAGTCCTTCCAGCGGTACGGGGCCTCCAGCCCCACGCCGAACAGGCCCACGATCGGCTTGGAACCGAACGTCGAGCGGGCCGCCTTCGCAAACCGGCCGTTCTGCCACACCGGAGTGTTCCCGAACCGTGCCTGCTTGTCCGCGATGAGAATCGGGACTGAAACGGAGTCGCGAATTTCGTCAAATCCGTTAGGGAAGAACGCGGCATCCGGGTTGCGCTTTTTGATCTCGCCATCCCACAGCGAGTAGAGTTCCAGCAGCCGCTTCTTTCGCCACGCGATATATTGCGGCTGTGGTTCGCCCGCCGCCCCCAGATCGAGGCCGGTGAACTCCTTGAAGCCTCGCCGGCAGTGCTCGCAGTAGCACATCCCCGAACCGCTCCACCGGTTGGCGAAGATGCCATCGACCGTATAGAGAGTCATGATCTCGCGGATCACGCTGGTCATGAACTCGAAGTTGTACGGTCCGAGTGCGCATGTAACCCATAAGTACGGCGTCGCCCAATGGCGGCGAGGACGCCCATTCGCGTCCACGGCGATCCAGTCCGGATGCGCGTCGTAGACGTCCTGGTGCGCGGCGTGCGGGTCCACGCGCGCAATCACGTTCATGCCCAGCCCACGGCACCCCGCCAGCATCTCGCCGAAGGGATCGCTAGTCCCGAGGAACTTGCTCCGGTAATGAAGAGGAACGTGGGTCGGATAGAACGCGACACACCCGCCCGCGCTGAGGCAAGCGGCGTCCGCATGAATCCGCTTGAAGTAGTCGAGCCAGAACCCCGCGTCGTAGCGCTCCGGGTCATCCTCGACGAACGCCGGTTGCGCCCACCGCATCGGCCGGTTGAACCAGCCTGCCGGCGGATTCTCAGAGCGAGCCGCCGCCCGCTCCGCCAGCAGAGCGCCAGCCCCAATCATCCACTCCCGCCGATTGATTTCCACGAATCCCCCGTGCCGTTAGCTGACAGCCGACAGCTGACCGCTGACCGCTCTCAAATATGGAAGAGCCGGTCGAAGAACTCCCGCGTGCGCGCCTGTATCTGCGCCAGCTCCACGTCGAGCGGCTGGTCGTGCAGGTGCTCCGGGGTCCAGCGGCGCACCAGGGCGCTGACGTTCTCGATCGCCCAGCCGCTGGTGGGCAGCGTCCCCTCGGTGTGGCCGCTCGATACCCGCAGGGCGTGATCGAGCGCGCGGTAGAAGCCCGCCGCGTCGCGCAGGAAATCGGCATCCGGCCGCTCCAGGTGCCCCATCTGTTCGATCACGTCGATGCGCGCCGGAGTGTTCAGCACCTTGAAGAAGATTCCCGCGCCCTTCAGCCGCAGGTACATCAGCGCGAAATCGATGTCGTAGTAACCGCCGCGTCCAGCCTTGAGCGGATTGTCCCCGCCCAGTTCCTTCTCCAGCCGCAGCCGCATCTGCAGGAGCTGCTTGCGCGAGCGTCCGCTCTGTCCGTATCGCCGCCAGTCCACCTGTTGCAGTTCGTTGAGGAAGACGGTCCCGCGCTCCATGTCGCCCGCCGCCACCCGCGACTTCATGTAGGTGATGCCCTCCCAGGCCTCGGCGGCGTTGGCCAGGTAGTTCCTGTAGGCGGTCTCCGACTGCACCATGGCGCCGGAACGCCCGTTGGGCCGCAGGCGCGTATCCACGGCGAACATCATCCCCTCGCCGGTGTAGGCGGTCAGGATGGAGATCATCTGTTCGGCGACGCGCGTCCAGAACAGCTGTTCGGCGAGGTCCTGGTCCGGGATGACGAAAATCAAATCGGCGTCCGAGGCCAGATCGAACTCTCGCATGCCGAGACGCCCCAGCGCGATCGCCAGCATCTGGTCCTTCGGCTTGTACGACGCCGCACCGGGCGGGCGCGTGGCGGTCACCTGCTCGACGGCCATGCGGTAAGCCCCTGCGACGGCGGCGTCGGCCAGGTCGGAAGTGCGCGCCAGCGCCGCGAACACCTCGCTCTGGCGGCAGATGCTTTCCGCCTGAATCCGGAACATCCCGCGCCGGAAGAAGCGCCGCAGCTCCGATGGATCGTCGCTGGCCAGCGCCTCCACCAGGTAGGGCAGGTCCTGGCCCGATTCCTGCCGCATGTTGCGCAGCTCCGCCAGCAGTTCCGGATAGCGTATCAACTGCTCGGCGAAATATGGGCTGTGCTCGACGATATCGAGCAGGTAGGAAGCCAGCTGTGGGTCGCCGTTGAGCCAGTTCAGCCAGTCCGGATGCGGCAGGATGCGCTCGAGGAAGTGCTCGAAGTGTACGCGCCCCCGGCGCAGTCCGCTCCGCGCCACCGCCGCGGCGAGTTGCGGCGCGCGCTGGTCCAGAAACCGTAGCAGGTTGCTCGCGCCTTGCTCGATCGGCTCGTCCACCTCGGCCTCGACGGCGCTCTCCGACGCGACCGGCTCGGCGGCGGCGGTGGTGTAGTAAATCGGCTGCTGGGCGTGAATCACGCGCTCGTAGATGGCCTGCACCGATTCCCGCCGCCGGTTCAACTCGCTCAGCAGCGACTCGGCCGTAGGCGCGCCTCCGAAATGCGCTCCCGGCATTTTGCGCGCCAGATTCGCCAGCTCGTCCGGATCCGTCGGCGCCGTGTGCGTCTGCAGGTCCTCGTCGAATTGCAGACGGTGCTCCAGGTGCCGCAGGAACTGATAGGCGCCGGCCAGCTCCGAGTATTCCGTGGGCGAAAGCAGGTCCTTGTCCCGCAGTCGCGACAGCGCCAGCAGCGTTCCGGCGTGGCGCACCCACGGCTCCCGGCCTCCGTGCAGCCGCTGCAGGCACTGCACCAGAAACTCGATGTCGCGGATGCCGCCCGGAGCCAGCTTGATGTTGAAGCCCTGCGCGGCGCCGCGCCGCTCCGCCATCTTCTCCCGGATCCGGACGCGCGTTTCCGAGGCCGCTTCCACCACCGAGAAATCGAGCGTGCTCGAGTAGATCAGCGGCTCAACGGCATCCAGCAGCTCGCCGCCCGGGTCCGCATCGCCGGCCGACACGCGCGCCTTCACCAGCATCTGCAACTCCCAGTCGCGCGCGCGGTCCTGGTAGTAACCCTTGGCGCCATCAAGCGAGCTGGTGACTTCGCCGAACCGCCCGTCCGGCCGCAGCCGGAGATCCACGCGGTAGGAGATGCCCGCGGCCGTGTAAGTGGATAGCAAGTCGGTCAACTGGTTGGCTGCCTTCTTGAAGAACTCCTTGTTCGAAACAGGATTCGGCCCCGCCGTCGTACCGTTTGCCGCGTACAGAAACATCAGGTCGATATCGGAACTGTAGTTCAGCTCGCGGCCGCCCAGCTTGCCGAGCGACAGAATCGAAAACCGCGGATCGCTGGGCAGCCCGTGTCTGGCCGCCAGGTCGTCGCGTATCCGGTTGTAGCAGCCGCCCAGAATCGCATCGGCGAGGCTCGACAGCTCGTCGGTGATCTCGGGAAGGTCCGCCATTCCGGTGACGTCGCGCAGCAGGATTCGCAGGATCTGCCGCCGCCGGAACAGCGCTAGCGTATGCGGCGAGGGCAGCCCGGGGCCTTCGGAGGCCAGCGTCTTCTCCAGGAGTCCCGCGTAGTCCTCGGCCAGAAACAGCCGCTGCAGCGCCGTCCCTTCGGCCAGCTCCTGGATCCAATCCGGGTTGAGCAGCACGGCTTCGGAGAGGAAGCGGCTATGCGAAAAAACCGCCACCAGCAGTTGCAGCCCCGAGCCGGTTTCCGCGATCCTCTGGAATCCGGCAGGCTGTTCTTCGTGGAGGCGTTCCAGATAATGCAGCGCCTCGTCCGGACTGGGCGAGGCGGCCAGCAGCGAGCAGGTCCGATCCTGCCACTCAAGCGGCAGCCCGTCCATGAACTGCGCCAGCGAGTCCGACGCCCGCGCCGGGTCGCGGAACTCGATCTCTTCCACGGGTCTTCGCATGTCGGCGGTCAGACGGCTGTGTCTACCAAACAGATTATATCCCCTGCGCGAACCCGCCCTGTCTCGACCACGGATGCATAGAACCCGCCTATCGCCCAGCCCGGGTCGGACGGCAGCGCGCCCTTCTCGGGGATCAGCGCCCGCAGCCCGCGTCCATAGACATCGAGCGCGGAGCAAGGCGTGCGGAACTCAGTCAGTTCGATGACTGCCCCCCCAACCCGGAACCGCATCCCGCTCCGCAGATCGCGGCGGTCCAGCCCGCGCGTGGTGAGGTTCTCCCCCAGTGCGCCGTGGAACAGAGGAAAGCCGCGCGCGATGAGTTCGTCCGCTGCCTCGGCCGCACCGAGAAGAACAGCCTTCAACGGGCCGCCATGCACGCCGGGGTGTGCGTGGTCGTCGCCCTCGAATCCCAGCGGAGTGAGCATCGCCTCCGCCACCGGCCGCTTCGGCAGCCCGCCGAGCGAAAGATTGATCTGTAGGACCAGCCCGCTCATAGTCAACTGGTCCGATCTTCCCACAGCCCGCCACCGTCCGCGATAACCGCGAACGGCCGGGTACCCCTCAGCCCCAGAGCCTAGTACCCAGTTGCCTTTCGGTATCTTTATTTCCGAACATCGGACCTGCTAAGTTCAAATAGGAACCGGGAATAGGCCCGTTCGGCCCACGCCCATAGGAGACGAAGGCATTGACTATACACCGAGCCCTTGCTATCGGACTGATCGTGTCCGGCTTGTCTTGCGCCGACACGTTCGTAACAAATTACGAGCCGGCCGGCGTGCAGTTGCCCGATCCCGCCCTGATCTGCGTTGGAAGAGCCGGGTGCCTCATAGGGACGGAGACCTTCGATTCCTGGAACGGCGGTGGCTTCACCACCGACTTCGGAACCGGCGGCCTGATCACGGGAGTGTACGCCGGCAGCTTTCTCTCCTATGCCGCGGACCAGTACGGCGGAGCCGGCGGGACGGGACGCTACCCTGAGCTCTTCAGTGGCGGCCCTTACAGCGTGACGCTCAGCGCGGGCAGCGGGGTGCCCGGTGTGAACTACTTCGGCCTGTGGCTCTCGGCGCTGGATGCGGGAAATTCGATCCAGTTCTACGAGAACGGAACCCTGGTCTACTCCTTCATGCCCGCGGATCTCATCGGTTTGGTTGGCGCCTGCACAGGCTCGAACCCGTTCTGTGGAAACCCCAGCGTCAACTTCAACGGCCAGGACGCGGGCGAGCAGTTCGCCTATCTCAACTTTTACGATCTGAACGGCTACTTCAACCAGATCGTCTTTTCCGAGTCGGGCGGCGGCGGATTGGAATCCGACGATCACACCGTTGCCTATAGGCCCGCCCCTGAACCCGGCAGCGTGGCCCTCTTCGGCGCCGGCGGAATCCTCCCGGCTCTTCTCTCAAGACGCCGCCGCCCAGGGCCGCGACCGTAAGCCTTGTGGGGCAGGCTGGCAGCCTGCGGCGGGTTGTCAACCATAGACTCGTCTCGACGCCAGTGCGAGTGTGCGACCCGGGTAAGCGGTTCTTCGCCGTTGGGGAGAACCCACGGCAACGGCGGAGCCCCTACGCCCCCTAAGGCCGGCGGCGGCGCGCGGCGAGAAAGCCGGCCAGGCCGGTCACGATGAGCAGCACACTGGAGGGTTCGGGCACCGCGGGACCGCCCAGGACGGCAAAGGCGTCGAGCGTCGAACTGGGATGGTCGAACGAAGTGCCACTATCGATGACCTTCACATCGCCGGTGACGCCTTGGTTGTTGTAGGCCCAGTAGTCCGCGCTATTGTCGGTCGGGCTGACCGCGCCCAGCACCAAATAGTACGACTGGCCGCCCTCGAGGGTGACGCCCGTGATTCCAGAGATGGTCACCAAGGCACAGCAGGTCACGATGTTCGTGTTGAGAGGCGACCATTGGGCATTCGCGACCTGAACGCCCGGGGCGCCGCTGTTGTCGGTGTAGATGCTCGCCGTGAATGTGTTGAGGACGCTCCCGGGGATGGCGGCGACGGCCAGGTCGATCTCAGACACCACCTGGCTGCCGCTTCCGGACACCCTGAACAGATCCGCCACCGATTGGGTCACGGGCACAATGCTCGAGCTGCCGCTTATAACCCAACCTCCAGAGTCGTAGATTGGCGGCGACGAACCCAAGTCACTGAACAGAGTCCCCGCACTGGCGGGCATGCCGCACAGGCAACCAACCAAGGCAACAAGGAGAATCGAACGTCGTTCCGCAGTCACCGCTTTCCTCCGCGCAAGACGCACCGTTACAGACACTGCGGCGATTCTAGCACGAACAAGATCGTCGGATCTCCGTGAATTAACTCCAAGGGCCAAGGACGGAGCGGTTTGAAAGCTGAAAGCTGAGGGCTGAAAGCTGAGGGCTGAAAGCTGAAGGCTCTGCCGGGGGCAACGACGTTGCCCCCGGCAGAAAACTCCCTAGATGTCGTAGTACAGCGCGAATTCGTAGGGGTGAGGACGGAGACGAACTGCGTCCGCCTCGTTCTTGCGCTTGTAATCGATGAACGCTTCGATCAGTTCCTCGGTGAAGACATCGCCCTTCAGCAGGAAGTTGTGATCGTCTTCCAGGCAGCTCAGCGCTTCTTCGAGCGAGCCCGGCATCGACGGCACGTTGCGCAGCTCTTCGGGGGACAGGTCGTAAATGTCCTTGTCGAGCGGCTCGCCGGGATTGATCTTGTTCAGCACGCCATCCAGGCCCGCCATCAGCATCGCCGAAAAAGCGAGGTACGGATTGCAAGCCGGATCGGGCGGACGGAACTCGAGCCGCTTCGCCTTCGGGCTCGAGGAGTACATCGGAATGCGGACCGCGGCCGAACGGTTACGCCGCGAGTAGGCCAGGTTCACCGGCGCTTCGTAGCCCGGCACGAGGCGCTTGTAGCTGTTGGTGGTCGGCGCGATCAGGGCCGACAGCGCGCGCGCATGCTTCAGCAGCCCGCCCGCATACCACAGCGCCATCTGGCTGAGTCCCGCATAGCCGTCGCCCGCGAACAGCGGCGTGTCGCCCTTCCACAGGCTCTGGTGGCAGTGCATGCCGCTGCCGTTGTCCTGGAACAGCGGCTTAGGCATGAACGTCACGGTCTTCCCGTACTGGTTGGCGACGTTGCGGATGATGTACTTGTACAGCATCAGGCTGTCCGCCATGCCGGTTAAGGGAGCGAACCGCATGTCGATCTCGGCCTGACCGCCCGTGGCCACTTCGTGATGGTGGCATTCCACGTTCAGCCCGCACTTGATCATGACCTGCACCATCTCGCTGCGCAGATCCTGGTAATGATCCGTGGGAGGAACCGGGAAGTAGCCTTCCTTGTACCGCGGCCGGTAGCCGAGGTTGTCCTTCTCGCGTCCGCTGTTCCAGCGGCCCTCTTCGGCGTCGATGAAGTAGTAGCCGGAATGCTGATCCTGGTCGAAACGAATGTTGTCGAAGATGAAGAACTCCGCCTCGGGGCCGAAATAGGCCGTGTCTGCGATGCCCGAGTTCTTCAGGTACAGCTCTGCCTTCTTGGCGATCCAGCGCGGATCGCGCTCATAGTGCTGGCGCGTGATCGGGTCCACCGCGTCGGCGATCATGACCAGGGTCGCCGTCTCGCCGAACGGGTCCATGATGGCCGTGCTCGGGTCCGGCATGAGCAGCATGTCGCTCTCGTTGATGGCCGCCCAAGCCCGTATGCTCGAGCCGTCAAATCCGTAGCCTTCTTCGAAGACGTCTTCGGTCAGTTGGCTGATGGGATAAGAGACGTGATGCCACAGACCGGGGATGTCGCTGAACCGCAGGTCGATCTGCTTGGCGTCGTTTTTCTTGGCGATTTCTATTGCTTCTTTAGGACTCTTAGTACTCATCTATCCTCCCTAGGGATGTATGCACACGCGCACGAATGACTCAACCAGTTGGGGGATGCCTCAACCGTAATTGTTCCCTAGAATAACGAATGGGGTAGGCACGGTCAAGAAGGTTTTTTTTATGGAGCAGATAGCGTTTCGTTTTGAGCCCTCCCGCCGCGTTTTCACCGTGGCCGAGCTGAACACCGCCATCCACGGCCTTCTGGAGCGGGAGTTCGCCGACGTCTGGGTGACCGGCGAGATCTCCGGAACCCGCCTCGCCGCCAGCGGCCACTACTACTTCACCCTAAAGGAGCAGGACGCCCAGCTCCGCTGCGTCTGCTTCCGCCAGACCGCTCGCTACCTCAAATTCAAGCCCCAGGACGGCGTGGCCGTCATCGCCCGCGGCCGCATCGACGTCTATGAGGTCCGCGGGGAATACCAGCTCCTGGTCGAGACCCTGGAGCCCCAGGGCCGCGGCGCCCTGCAACTCGCCTTCGAGCAGCTAAAGAAGAAGCTGGCGGCCGAAGGCCTGTTCGACCAGGCGCGCAAGCGGCCCATCCCGGCCTTCCCCCGGCGCATCGGCATCGTCACCTCGCCCTCCGGCGCCGCCATTCGCGACCTGCTCAACATCCTGGAGCGGCGCTTCCCGGGCCTACACATCCGGCTCTTCCCCGCCCAGGTCCAGGGCGAAGGCGCGGTCGAGGACGTTTGCCGCGGAATCGAACACTTCGGCGCCTCGGGCTGGGCGGACGTGCTCATCGTGGGCCGGGGCGGCGGCTCGCTCGAGGATCTCTGGACCTTCAACGAGGAGGCTGTGGCGCGAGCCATCGCGGCCTGCCCAATACCGGTGATTTCGGCGGTGGGACACGAGACCGACGTCACCATCGCCGATTTCGTGGCCGATCTGCGCGCTCCCACGCCCTCGGCCGCGGCCGAACTGGTGGTGGGCACCCGCCAGCACGTGGTGGAGCGCATCGAGGCGGCCGAGACGAAGCTGCGCCAAAGCCTGCGCTACCGTCTGTCGGACGCGATGCGCAAGCTGCACCAGCGTGGCATCGAGCGCGCGACCTCGCTGCTATCCCGCCGCATCGGCCGCTCGCTCCAGCGCGTGGACGAAGTGGACTACGAGCTGCGCGCCCGCATGCGCTCGCTGCTGCTGGTGGCGAGGGCACACTGGGGCGAGTTGGACGCCCGTCTGAAGGCGCTGGATCTGCGGCTGCGATTCGCCCAGACCCGCCAGCGCCTGGAGGCCGCCAACCGGACGTCCGTCGAAACCATGCGGGCGGCGCTCACGCGAGCCCGAAGACGTTACGAGCCGCTAGCCGCCGAGTTACAGCAATTGAGCCCCCTGCGCGTCCTAGACCGCGGTTACGCCATCGTCCAGGACGACCAGGGCCGCATATTGAAGGACGCCGCCGACGCCCCGCCGCCCTCAGCGATCGCCATCCGCCTCGCGCGAGGCCGGCTCACGGCACGGGTTACAGAGTGACGGCGCTCAGCACCGAACCGCGACCGTGAG
>CAZBQQ010000114.1:0-17909 GCA_964493965.1 uncultured Solibacteraceae bacterium | reverse complement strand
GACGGAGGCGGGTCTGGAGACCCGCTGCAGGACTGGAGTCCTGCCCCACAACCTCCGCGCCGCTAGCGGAATCGATATCCCGGCTTGAGCTTGCAGCTATAAAGCCGGGTGGCGTTCGAAGGGGCCTGCACAGTGCAAACGGCCCAGGAAAGGCGGAGATCGGGACCCAGCGGGAAGACGATCGCGAGTCCGTCCAACTCCGCTTCGATGCTCGGCCCCTCGCCGGTGGGAGGCAAGGTGAACGTCAACTCCGAGCCGAAGATCGACGGGTAGGCTTCGCGAATGGCGTCGCCGATCATGGTGTGGACCACCTCGGCTTCCACCAGGAAAGTGACGGTGTCGCTCCAGGCGCGAACCGAAACGTCGATCCTGGGGCCGCCACGGTCGAGCTCGGCCGTCTCCACTTTCGTGAAGGGGCAAGGCCCCGCGATGCAGGACACTCGCACGTCCTGAAAGGCGTGGCCATCGCCGGCGTTTAGCGATATCGATCCGGTGGCGGCCTGCCACTTGCCATCCGGCGAGCACGGCGGCCCCTTACAGGGCACATTGGCGGTGTTGAAGACCTCGAAGGTCTTGGCCGTGCTGCCGATTTCAACCGTGGTGGTGGCTTTCACGGAATACCGCACGCGAACGTCTGCCACGGAAATTTCCGCCGCCTGCGATTCCGGCCTGACGGATGGGGCGGGCGTCATACGGGCGATATAGAGCTGGTTGCCGACCCGTTGCGTGATTTCGAGGGGCTGGTAGCCCGGACGCCGGAATTCGATGGTGAGCGTTTCCCCCGGCCACACTCCGGCACGCCAGTTCAGCCGGAAGAACCCCGAAGCGTCGGACCGGGCGTACGCCATCCTGCCGCCGGCTCGCGCCGAGATCTCCGCGTCGGGGACGGGCAGCTGCTTTCTCGGGTCCGCACTCGCGACGAGGACCGCGCCGGAGATGGATCTCTCCCCCTTGATCAGGGGCAATTCCAGCTTCAATACGAGGGCAAGAACACCGAGGGCAAGAACGACTGCGATCCCGACAGCCTTTCGCCGGCCAGAGCCCCACGCCCCCACGCCCCGAGTTTATGACACATCGGCCCCGCGCGGGGCCCGCCCTGTTAAATTGAAAGCGTGGGCGAAGACAATCTGGGATCGCCCGTGCTCTCGCGCCGCCGGCTTCTACGCCAGGTCCTTGCTGCCGCCGCGGTGCCGCTTAGCCCTGGCCCTGCGCCGGATTCCTCCGCTCCGGCGGTTCTGTCACCCGAGGACAACCAGTTTCTGGAAGACATGGAGAAGGCGAATTTCCAGTTCTTTTGGGAGCAGGCCAATCCGCAAACCGGTTTGGTGAAGGACCGGTGCAACGTCCGCACGTCCGACAAGGGCGGGGTCGCAAGCATCGCGGCAACGGGTTTCGGCCTGACGGCGCTTTGCATCGGACAGCAGAACGGTTGGGTCGCGCTGCGCGATGCGCGGGAGCGTGCCGTCGCCTCCCTGTACTTCCTGGCGCGGAAGATGCCCACCCACCGCGGGTTCTTCTTCCATTGGGCCAACCTGAACACGGGCGAGAGAACCTGGGACTCGGAGGTGTCCTCCGTCGACACCGCCATCCTGCTGTGCGGAGTGCTCACCTGCCGCGAACACTTCCGGTACGCCGAAATCACCCGCCTGGCATATGAGATTTTCAATCGCATCGATTGGACGTGGCTCTCGGAAGACACTTCGCTGCTGCCGCATGGATGGATGCCGGAAGCCGGTTTCCTGCCGTATCGATGGGACTACTACAGCGAGCACATGATGATGTACCTGCTCGGGCTAGGCTCTTCCTCGCATCCGCTGCCGGTGGAGACCTGGAATGCCTGGAAGCGGACCATATTCGAATACGAAGGGCTTCGGTATATCGGTTCCTACGCTCCTCTTTTCGTCCATCAGTATTCGCAGGCGTGGTTTGACTTCCGCGGCAAGCGGGATCGCTATGCGGACTACTTCAAGAATTCCGTCACGGCTACCGAGGTCCATCGGCGCTTCTGCGTCGAGTTCGGGAAGCGATTCCCGGATTACAGCGACGAACTGTGGGGCATAACCGCGTCCGACTCTCAACATGGATACGTGGTGTGGGGCGGCCCTCCTGAGATCGGGCCGATTGATGGCACGGTGGTTCCGAGCGCCGCCGGAGGGTCGCTGCCGTTTCAGCCCCAGGCCTGCCTGCGCGTCCTCAAGAATATGAAGAGCCGCTACGGCTCCGTGGCGTGGAGCCGGTACGGGCTGGTGAATGCGTTCAATCCCCTGAAGAAGTGGTACGACACGGATGTGGTTGGAATCGATACGGGGATCACTCTGCTGATGGCGGAGAACCTGCGCACGGGGTTTGTGTGGAATACGTTTATGAAGAACCCGGAAGCGCAGCGCGGCTTGGAGCGGGCGGGTTTCACGAGTGTGTAGGGACGCTAGAAGACCCGGACGCTGAGGACACCGGGAATGGTTTCGGTGACCGTGAGATTCTCGTCGATCACGACCAGGAGCGGGCGGTCCTCCCAGGGGACGCGTTTGCCGTCCCGCTCGCGGATAAGCAGGACCTGTCGGCGGAAAGAACTGTGCTCGACGTCAGCGAGGTCGAAGGTCGCCGCGCGGCTGCGGCCCTGGATGCGGACCTGGTAGCTTGTTCCCTCAGTTCGCGCGGTGCGTCCCCATCCGGCCGCACGCAGGAACTGGCCGAAGCGGAGGCCCTTCATCTTGACGGCCACGCCGTGATCCTTGACCTCGTAGACGTGCTCTGGGAAGTTGTCGAGGGACATGCTTATGAAGCGGTAGCCGTGCAAGGTGGGGTAGTTCACCGGGATCTCTTGCGCGAGGGCGGGGACGATCGCGAGTGCAGATAGCACAGCGAGTTTCGGGAGGCGCATAGGCTCTAGCTCATGTAGCGGCCGCCGTTCACGTTGATGGTCTGCCCGGTGATGAAGCCGTTGCTCGCGAGCAGGACGGCGACTTCCGCGACTTCTTCCACCGTGCCAAGGCGGCCGACGGGGATCAGGTCCTTGCGGGCACGGAAGGAGTCCGGCACCATTTCGGTATCGATCAGCGCGGGAGCGATGGCGTTGACCGTGATGCCTTCTGGCGCCAGCACCGATGCGTAGATGTGCGTCAGGCCGTGCAGGCCGGCCTTCGACGCCGCGTAGTGCGGCCCGACCATTCCGCCTGTCTGCGCTGCGACCGAGGACAGGTTGATGATCCGTCCCCAGCGGCGGGCCCGCATGCCGGGCACCACGGCCTGCGTCACCAGGAAGCAGGACTTCAGGTTTGCGGACAGGACTTCGTCCCAGTCCTGCTCGGTTACCTGATCGATGGGCTGCACGCGGGCGATGCCAGCATTGTTTACAAGGATGTCGATGGGGCCCAGATCGGCCTCGACCGTGCGGACCAGCTGCTCGACCTCGGCGGATCGGGTGACGTCCGCTTGGACGGTCACGGCGCGGCCGCCCCAGGCTGCGACGCGGCGCGCGATTTCCTGCGCCGCGGCAGCGCGCTCGCGATAGTTGATAGCTACCGCCGCGCCTTCGCTCGCTAGCGCCATCGCAATTGCCGCTCCGATGCCTCGACTCGCCCCAGTTACCAGCGCGGTCCGGCCGGTCAGGTCGCCCATGGTTCCACTGTGACGCAAATTTGGGCGTGCTGGGACGGGCGGGTCTGGAGACCCGCTGCAGGACTGGAGTCCTGCCCCACACGCGCTAGAGTGGAGCTATGTTGCGATGGATGCTCTTGCTCGCATTGCCGGTTGTGCCGGTGCTCGGATCCACCAAGTTGGTGGTGACCGTGATCGAGGAGAAATCGGGCAAGCCGGTGACCGACTTGAAGGCCGGCGAATTCACCGTGCTCGACGATCGCACGCCTCGGACTGTGGAGGACGCGCAGTTCGCTGCGAGCGCCATCGACGTCATGCTGCTGCTGGATACCAGTTCGGTGGGGGAAATGGTGCGGCCGCTTGCGAACAACATGATCGAGCAGCTGCAGGCCAAGGAGCAGATGGCGATTGTCTCCTACCACTCGTCGGCGGACCTGATTCAGGATTTCACTTCCAGCCACGAGCTTCTCAAACGGGCCCTGGGGGGCGTCAAGTACGGCAACGCGCCGCATGTTCTCGATGCGCTCTACGCGGCGATCGACGGCGGGTTTGAGGCGGCCACGTTCCGGCGCGTGCTGGTGATCCTGACCACTGGCCTCGAAGGGAACAGCCGGATGAACGACAAACAGGTTCTGAAGCTGGCGCGGCGCAACGCCGTCTCGATCTACCCGGTCTATATGGTGGGCGCCGAGCGCTGGCTGTTCGAGGGCCTGGCGCGGCAGACGGGTGGGGCGTCCTTTAGCGTGCGGGATATGCACAAGAGCCTGAAAGACCCGCCAGGCGCGCGCATCTTCGAGGTGCTGCGGTCCCATTACGACCTGACGCTGAGCGGAAACCTGTCGCTCGGCGAGAAGATCAAGATCGAGATTCAGCGGCCGGGGAAGTTCCTCGTGTCCGCGCTGCCGATCGAATAGGCGGGCGCAGTCTGGCAGCGGGGGGTGCTATGGACCGCTCCGCGGTTGCGATTTCGGCCCTCAGGCTCCGGATCTCACGAATCGAATAGGCGTCCATCAAAAGCAGCAGCGCGACGGCTGCCGCGAAGTGGACCACGGTCTTGGAGGTACGCACGGTGGTCCGGCAGAGGCAATCGGGAGGCCGCGGCGACGCAGGGATGAGTTGTTGCAAGCAGGGCGGGGCAGTGGGGAGTGCGTGTAATTCTGATGGGAAGGCGAGCAGATTTTACCGGGACGGACCGCAAGATCCGCCCCGGAAATTAGAAGGCGTTAAGCCGAAAATCTGTCCGCTCCCTTGCGGTCGCGGCTCGGTAACGAAGGGTCGCGGCTCGCTGCTGAAGGGTCGCGGCTAGCGCGACTGCTGCACCTTCGGCGTCGAGAGGTATCCGACAATCTGGTTCTTCTTTACCTCGTTGACCACGAGCTCGTAAGGTTGCCGGGCCTTGGCGACATAGAACTGAACCGGCTCGTTCACGTTCTTATCTTTCTTCTCCACCGTCTTGTCGTCGGCGATCACGGTGATGGTGAACTTGTTCTTCTTGGGGTCGGTGTTCTTCAACTGGACCGCGATGTCGCCGACCTTCTGGGGTGCCTTGGTCTTACCCAGGTTGAACTCGAAGTAGTTACGGTCGCCGAGCTGTTTCAGGGCGTCGAGCTCCTTACCATTGGTAGCGACGAGGCCGCTCATCACGCCCATGTCGCCGTTGACGCGCTTCAGGTCGGCAACGGTCTTCGCCAGTTCCTCTTTGGTGGCCGCCACGTCCGACTTTACGCCGGTGACGTCGGTTGAAACTTCGCCGATCTTGGTGGACGCCTCGGTAGTCGCCTGCTTGACCTCGGAAATGTCGCCGCTCAGCTTGGCATTCTGGCGCCGCTGCTCTTCGGCGACGGCGGCGGAGAGCTGCCGGGCCTTCTCGACTGCTTCCGTCTTGGCCTGTCCGACCGCGATGGAGGCTTGCCGTTGGGCGGCTTCGAGTTCCTCGCGCATGGTCTTGAGGCTCTTCTGGCTATTGGCCGTGGTCACCGATGAAGACTCACGCAGGCGGGCGATCTCGGAGAGCGTGGTGTCACGGAATTTGACGAAGTCGGACTGGGTGCGATCCAGTTCGATAAAGAGATAGATAGTTGCGAACAGCAGGGCGATGACCGCGCCGAAAAGGATCGCGGTTTTCAGGTTCCATCCGTGGTCGCCGGCGGGCGGCGGTGGCGGGGCAGAATAGTTGGTTCCCAAGGTGTGTTCCTCCTCCTGGAGCTATGCCAGTATTGTATCACCCATAACTAAGAGCGCCTTTGATTATAAAGCTTTTACGGGAGATGTGGGCGAGAGGGCATCGATCCCGGGGGCTCAACCGCGCTCGCGCCCTCGGAAGACCAGCCAGTGGCTGGCCGCGAAGTTGGCTAACGAGCACGCCAGAATCGATAGCACGTTGGCGGCCAGATAGTTCATGCCGAGCCGGCCGACCAATATTCGCATGATCAAAAGGTTGCCTGCGATGGACAAAACCCCGTTCGTCAGGTTGAACCCGACGAGGCGGCCCAGGGTGCCGCCGGTGGTTTGGCGGGTGCGGTCGCGCCAGGTGTACAACTCGTGCCACACGAAGTTGTGCAGCACCGCGATCTCGACGGCCAGGGCGGTGGCCAGCAGGTAGTTCATCCCCAAGCCGCCGTGGAGAATCCTCAGCGCGAAGAGTTGCACGACGAACCCGATCGCGCCGACGAGGTTGAATTTGAGCCAGCGCAAACTTAGGGCCCGGGACATCATCGGATTTCGGGGTCTTCTTTGACCGGGATCAAACACCGGCGCCCAAATGGGCCACTGGAGGGCACCTTCACTTGCTCTCCGCACGGGCGGGCTTCTCGAGAGGCTCCAGGCGGTAGAGGGTCCGGGTGGTGCGGAGGGTGGAGACGATCAGCATGGCGGTCATGCCCACGATCCCGGCGATGCCGCCGATGTCGAACAGCAGGAAAGTGCGGCCGGCGAGTCGCGCCATCGGGCCGCGCAGCAGAAGCGCGATGTTACCCGCGATCAGCAGGACGCGCAACTCGGTAGGACTGAATTTCCAGAATGAAAGCTGAAATGTGCCGAGGGTGTAAGTGGCGAGATAGGACTGAATAGACATCAGAAGAAAAACGACTAACAGGCAGAGTCCGACCCATTCACTCATAAAAGTCGAGAACGCGAGGCCGCCGAGCAGCGCGGCAGTCCCAATGGAGTCTGTAATGTGGTCGACATAAAAGCCGTAGCGCGGGCGTTGGCGGTTGCGGACCCTGGCAAGCGTGCCATCCAGGCTGTCGCCGAACCAGTTGAGGGCGAGGCAGACAATTCCGGCGATGAGCGCGGCGCGGTTCCAGCGGGCCAGCCAGTAGGAGACGCCGGTCAGGAGCATGGCCACGAATCCAAGCGCCGTGAGGTGGTCCGAATTCACGCATTCGGGCATACGGTACGCGAGCCACAGCAGGGCCCGTTTCTCGAGCGGCGCGAGCAGGCTGGACTGATCGCGTTTCGCGTTCTGAAACTCGCCCTTTGCCATATCAGGCGCAGTCTAGCAGATTGAGGGGTGGGTGGGCGTCCGCTTGCTTACGCGCGCGGTTCGGTGGTGGCGATGGCGTAACCTCGCGGGCGCGAGTGACGCCATTCCAATGATTAAGAGGAGTTTGCCCGGATTGCTGGTATAATCTCGTCTCGAAGGCGCGGCGCTGAGGAGATATGTGCATCCGTAATAGGGGCCGGGGGATGTTTATGGGGATCGCACCGCTGGTGGCTGCGATCGCACTGGCGCCGACGGTGTTCGGTCAGAAGATTGACCCGCGGGTGCGGGAAAGAGCGCAGTCGGGGGCGACGGTTCCGGTCTTTATCGTTCTCGAGCACCAGCCGCAGCGGGAGATTTTCCAGCGGGCCGAGAGCGCCAACGCGCTGTACCGGCACGTGGCGGAGTCGCGGGTTCGCCAGCCGGCCGGCGCCGAGGAACTGCGCCAGGCCAGGGAAGCCTCGGAGGCCGTGGTGCTGCGCACGCGGCAGCAGGCGTTTCAGGCCATCGAGCAAGCCGTCGGGCCGGAGCAGGATGCTCTGGAAGGCCGGCTGAGGGGGCTCGGCGCGACGCGCATCTCGCGGTATCTGGGAATCAACATGCTGGCGGCTGAAATCCCGGCATCGGCGATCGCGACGCTGGAGGCGGACCCGGAGATCGCGCGCCTGTTTGCAGTCCAGAGGCAGTATGCGCAACTGGCGACCAGCGTTCCGGCTCTGGGTGCGTCCGCGTTCTGGTATTCGGGCTATACAGGGCAGGGAGAGTCGGTGGGGATCCTGGACAGCGGGGTTAGGACGAATCATCCGGCGTTCGCGGGAGTCCCGATCATCAGCCAGATCTTCCTGGCGAGCGGCAGCACAGATCCGTGCTTTGCGGACAGTTCCAGCACGGCCGGGGACCAGCAAGGGCACGGAACTCACGTAGCGGGTATCGTCGCAAGCCAGGGCTCGGCGGGCTGGACCAACTACCAGGGCGTGGCGAAGGGAATCGGCACGCTGTACAACCTGAAGATCGGCTACAAGCTGGTGGTTTCGTCCAGTTGCCCGCCGGTTGGGGCGGAGTCTGATCAGAGCGATGTGCTGGCGGCGCTTGACTGGGCGGTCCGCAACACGTCGCTCAAGATCTTCAACTACAGCTACGGCAGCGACACGACAGCGGACGACGACGGTTTCACGCAATCCATCGATCAGTACATCGACACCTATGGGCTGACCATCGCGATTGCCGCGGGGAACTCCGGTCCGGATTACCGCACGGTGAGCAGCCCGGGGATTGCATACAACGGGATCACAGTGGCGAACTGGGTTACCCGGGGCACTATCAACGACAGCAGCAGCCGAGGCCCGACCACTGGCGGCAGGCTAAAGCCCGACATTGCCGCGCCCGGCACGAACATCGTCTCCGCCGCTTTCGACTGGGATGCGCAGTCAGGGACTGCGAACGATTTTGTGTCCCACACGGGCACCAGTATGGCAGCGCCCCACATCGCCGGCTCAGCCGCCCTGCTTGGGAGTGCCGGGGTCACCAATCCACTCGCGATCAAGGCGGTGCTGATCAACTCCGTCGATCGGGACTCTTCTTATGTGGGCCAGTGGGCCGACTGGGCGGGTTGGGGCTACGCGAACCTGAATTCGGCGGCCGGGCAGCTGTACTACAGCACCGGCAGCCTGGCGGCCAGCGGCTACCGGTACTACGCCGTGTCGCCCGGGGGCGGCTTCCATGCGACCGTCACCTGGAACCGCCACATCAGTGGAAGCACGCCCCAGTTCAACAACATTGGCTTGCATCTCTATCGGAGGGATACCGGCGAGGAACTCACCAATTCCACCGACGCCCTTCAGAACGTCGAGACCCTGTCGTCTACCTACTCCGGCGACGCTGTCGTGATGGTGGCCATGGCAAGTCCGTTGCTCGCGGGCGTCAGCTCCGAACCTTACGCGCTCGCTTTCAGCTCGGCTGCGACGCCGATAGAGGGCCCGAAGGTGAGCCTCGCCTGCAACGCGCCCGCCTCCATCCCGAGCGGCTCGCAGTTCACCCTGAGCTGCAGCGCGACGAACAGCGGGGATCTTCCTGCGTCCGCGGTGACAGGGGCGGCGGCATTGCCCGATGGCTTCTCCGGCGATACCGGGATGTCTTTTGGGGACCTGCCACAAGGCTCGGTTTCGCCGTCCGCCGGCATCAACCTGACCGCGCCGACGGTGGCGGGGACCTATAACTTTCGCATCAACCTGACTGGCGGTTTCGGATTGGCGGTCCCGGCGAACATTACTCTGACGGTGCAGCCCGCCCTTCCCGTGATGCTGCTTTCGCCGGCCAATGGCGCCACCGCGGTCGCGACGACGCAAACCCTGGCGTGGACCGCGGCCAGTGGCGCGACTTCTTATGACGTGTATTTCGGACGCTCCCTGCCTCCGACCTTCCTGGGCACGGCAGCCACGAACAGCTTTACCGTGTATGGGGCTCGTCCGGGAACGGTGTACTACTGGCAGATCGTGGCGAAGAGCGGCAGCGGCTCGAGTTCCTCGCCCGTCTGGTCCTATACAACCACGGCTCCGGCTTCGGGGCAGGCTCGCTACATCATCACCACCGTCGCAGGGGGCGGCATCAGCAATCCGATCCGCCCGCCCGACACCGGCCCGGCCACAGCGGCC
Organism: uncultured Solibacteraceae bacterium; assembly: GCA_964493965.1. Lineage (GTDB taxonomy): Bacteria > Acidobacteriota > Terriglobia > Bryobacterales > Bryobacteraceae > DASWZN01. The sequence goes on along the minus strand of CAZBQQ010000114.1, from coordinate 8,180 downwards.
TGGCTCGCACAGCCGTACGGGGTGGCATTGGACGCGGCTGGCGACCTCTACATCGCGGACACGAACAACTGGCGGATCCGTATGGTGACGCCGGACGGGATGATCCGCGTCGTGGCGGGCAATGGACAATACGAGGATTCGGTCGGCAGTGTCGATGCTTCCCTAGCCACCAGTTCCGCGTTGGATAGTACGAACGCCGTTACGCTGGACAGCGCCGGCAATTTCTATATCGCGGATGGCAGCGCTCTGGTTAAGAAGGTGACGACGAACGGGATCATCTTCACAATGGCCGGCAATCGGTATGGCGGCTTCTCGGGCGATGGGGGTCCGGCCACCAGCGCTCAGATTTGGGATCCGGAGGGCGTGGCGGTGGATGCCTCCGGCAACCTATACATCGCAGATAGTGCGAACAGCCGGATTCGCAAGGTGACCGCGGCAACCATCTCCACCGTGGCGGGCAACGGGACGCCGGGTTTTTCGGGTGACGGCGGTCCGGCCACTTTCGCGGAACTCTCCCGGCCAAGACAGTTAGCCTTGGATGCCGCAGGGAATCTGTATATCGCGGACATCACGATTCGCAAGCTCGCACCGAACGGTATCATCAGCACGGTGGCCGGCAACGGGGACCAAAGCTATTCGGGTGACGGCGGCCCGGCCACAAGCGCTGCACTCAACCTCCCCGGCGGGGTGGCGCTTGATGCCGCGGGCAACCTCTACATCGCGGACAGCAACAACCATCGCATACGCAAGGTGGCAGCGGACGGCACGATCACGACCATAGCGGGCAACGGCCTCATGGGCTATTCGGGCGACGGAGGCCCCGCCACGGGCGCACAATTCAACACGCCGATGGGCGTTGCGGTAGATTCCTCCGGCGACGTGTACGTAGCGGACACGGACAACTACGCGATCCGTGTCCTGGTGCCCACGCCTGCCTCGTGTTCGTTTGGGCTCGACCAGACCGCGATCGCGGCTACCGGGGATGGCGGCAGCTTTTCCATTTCGATCCAGACCGGCGCGGGCTGCGGCTGGGGAGTCTCCGGCCTTCCGTACTGGATGGGTAGCAGGACGTTTGGCCAGGGTCCGGCAACGATCAACCTGTCGGTGGGGCCCAATTCCGGAGCATTGCGCACGGCCATGATCTCCATCGCCGGGGTAGCGGTGACGGTCACCCAGGGAGACGGCGCGTGCAGCTATGCTCTGGGGTCGGGCGCCAGTTCCGTTCTGCCGGCGGGCGGCACGGGTTCGATCACGATTACGACCGGAGCCGGCTGCCCCTGGACGGCCTCCAACCCGGTTGGCTGGGTGACTCTCAACGGACCGGCGTCGGGCATTGGCAGCGGGAGCGTGGGCTACGCGGTCGCTCCCAACGCCGGCGGCGCGCGCTCCGGCGCGCTCACCATCGCTGGGCTCAGCTTCACAGTGCAGCAGAGCGGTCCGCCGGTGGGCGGGCTGAGGTTCGTTCCGGTCACGCCATGCCGGGTCGCCGACACCCGCTCCGCCGGCCCGACGATGACGGCGAACTCTTCCCGCTCGTTCGCGGTGCCGGAGAGCGGCTGCGGTGTGCCCTCGACTGCCCAGGCCTACTCCTTGAACGTGACCGCGGTGCCGCAAGGCCCGCTGTCTTTCCTCACCTTGTGGCCCACGGGACAGGATAGGCCGCTCGTCTCCACTTTGAACTCCTTTGGCGGAATCGTGGTGGCCAATGCCGCCATCGTGCCCGCCGGTTTCAGCGGCGCGGTCAGCGTGTATGTCACCAATCCCACCGACGTGATCCTGGACATCAACGGCTACTTCGACTCGCCTGGCACCTATGCGTTCTATCCCGTGCAGCCGTGCCGGGTGGCAGATACACGTAACCCGGCAGGGCCCTTCGGCGGGCCAGCGCTGACGGGCGCCCAGAGCCGGGATTTCCCGGTTCCATCGAGCGCGTGCGGACTACCCTCGACGGCCAGTGCCTACTCGATGAACGTGACGGTGGTTCCCGGCGGCTACCTGGGCTACTTGAAGACATGGCCCGCGGGGCAGGCGCAGCCCAACGTCTCCACGCTGAATTCGTGGACGGGCAAAGTGGTGGCTAACGCGGCTCTGGTTCCGGCCGGGAGCGGCGGGGCGATCTCGGTGTACGCCGAGGATGCCACTCAGGTGGTGCTGGATACGAACGGCTACTTCGGCGCGGCGGGCGGGCTGAACTTCTACCCGGTTACGCCATGCCGGGTGGCGGACACGCGCGGGGCCGCGGGTCCTCTTGGGGGTCCGAAGATGGGGGACGGCGAATCGCGGTCGTTCCCGATCCCGTCGAGCGGGTGCGGCATTCCGGCGACGGCGGCGGCGTACTCGCTCAACGTGACCGTGGTGCCGGATGGGATGCTGCAGTATCTGACGGCGTGGCCCACGGGGGCGGGGCAGCCGTTCGCTTCGACGCTGAACTCCTGGGATGGCGCGGTGGTAGCCAATGCGGCGATCGTTCCGGCGGGGACGGGGGGCGCGATCAGCGTTTTCGTGGCCAACCGGACGCACGTGATTCTGGATATCAACGGGTATTTTGCGCCATGAGCAAACGGACGATCGCACCGATGTTGTTGGGGCTGGCCGCGGCGTTGACCGCGGCGGGCGCCGCGCCGAAGATCGACCCGCGGGTTTTGTCGCGGGCTCAGTCGGAGGCTACGGTTGCGGTGTTCATCGTGCTGGAGCGCCAGCCTCAGCAGGAGATCCTGGAGCGGGCCGAGAGCGCCAATGCATTGTACCGGCAGGTGGCGGAGTCGCGGTACCGGCAGGCGGCCGAGCGGGCGCTCACCGGCTCTGAAGAGTTGCGGCAGGCCAGGAAGGCCGCGGAGGCCGTAACTCTGCGGACGCGGCAGCAGGCGTTTCAGGCGATCCAGCAAGCAGTCGGACCAGAGCAGGACGTGATGGAAAGCCGGCTGCGCGGCCTCGGGGCGATGCACGTGTCCCGCTACCTGGGAATCAACACGATCGCGGCCGAGATTCCAGCGCCGGCGATCGGGGCGCTCGAAGCAGACCCGGCAATCGCCCACGTGTTTCTGGTGGAGAAGCAATACCCGCAGCTCGCGAATAGTGTCCCGGCGCTCGGCGCACCGGCGTTCTGGAACGCGGGCTTCACGGGCCAGGGCGAATCGGTGGGCATCCTGGATAGCGGGGTCAGGACCAACCATCCGGCCTTCGCGGGGGTGTCGATCATCAGCCAGGTGTTTCTGGACAGCGGCAGCACCGACACGTGCTTTGCGGACGATGCCGGCTCGGCTCAGGACGAGTTCGGTCATGGAACCCATGTGGCGGGGATCGTGGCAAGCCAGGGCTCCGCCGGTTGGACGAACTATCAGGGCGTGGCCAAGGGAATCGGTACGCTGTACAACCTGAAGGTGGGCTACAAGCTGAGGGTGTCGTCCTCCTGCGACCCCGTGGGGGCGGAATCGGATCCGCGAGATGTGCTTGCGGCGCTGGACTGGGCGGTCGCGAACACCCCGCTGAAGATCTTCAACTACAGCTATGGCAGCCCGACCACCGACGACGACGACGGCTTCACGCAGTCGATCGATCAGTACATCGACAACTACGGGCTGACGATTACGATCTCCGCTGGGAATGGCGGCTTGGCTAACTACCGCGTGACCAGCCCGGGCATCGCCTACAACGGGATCACGGTCGCAAACGCCGAGTCGTACGACTCGGGATTGATCAACTACACCAGCAGCAGCGGCCCGACTGCGGGAGGCAGGTATAAACCCGATCTGGCGGCGCCAGGCACGAACATCTACTCCACCGCGTACAACTGGGACGCCGTCGCCGGGACCAGCGATGATTTCGTGAGCATGACCGGGACCAGCATGGCCGCACCCCACGTAGCCGGAGCCGCCGCGCTGCTCGAGAGCGCCGGGGTTACCAACCCGCTGGCCGTGAAAGCAGTCCTGCTCAACACCGGCAAATTCGGAGGGGGGTGGAGCAACAACTCGGGATGGGGCTACACCAGTCTCAACAACGCCCGGAGCGACTTGTACTACGCCACCGGGAGCCTGGAAGCCGGCGGCTCGCAGTTATACAAGGTATCGGGCCCCACCGGCCACCTCGCCACGCTCGTCTGGAACCGCCATGTGAGCGGAAGCACATCCTCATTCAACCTTTTCAACCTGAGTGCTTTTGACGCGCACAGCGGCAACGGATTCTACGGTGGTTCACCGCAGGACATTCAGGACGTGGAGATGGTGAGCGCCTGGAATGCGGGCGACTTCGTGTTGGCCCTCAAGATGGCCAGCGCTCCAATGGCGGGCGTAACTTCAGAGGCGTACGCGCTGGCGGCTACCGGGCCACTGACCCCGGTGACCGGTCCGAAGGTCAGTGCCTCATGCAGCATGCCGAACTCGCTTCTGAGCGGCTCGAAGTTCCAGGTGAATTGCGACGTGACCAACGCCGGGGAGCTGCCTGCTCCGGCTTCGAACCCGGGGGTGACGGTTTGGTACACCCTGCCGGCCGGTTTCCTCAGCGAGAATCAGATTACCGTTCCTGAGATCGCTCCCGGCTCGACGTACACGGGAATTATGAACGTGACCGCGCCCATGGCCCCCGGAACCTACACGGGGGTTTGGAGCGTCAGTGTGCCTGGCTGGTACGGTCTCGCGCCGGCCGGTGCGGCGGGTAGCTTGACTACGACGGTCCATCTCGCGCTGCCTCAGCCGGCTGTTCTTTCGCCGGCCAATGGAGACACGGGCGTCTCCCTGGTCACAACCCTCACCTGGACGGCGGTGCCGGGAGCGGCGTCGTATGACGTCTACTTTGGGACCCCATGGGATCCTCAACTGTTGGGTACCACCACTCAGACCAGTTACTCCCCAAGCGGGCTCGTCGCCGGAACGATGTACTGCTGGCGGGTCGTGGCCAGAAACAGCAGCGGCGCCAGTTCGTCCCCACTCGTGTCGTTCACCACCCAGGCTGCGTCCGCCGGCCAGGAGTGGTACCTCATCACGACGTATGCGCCGATCTCTGCAACCGGTGTGGCGGTGGATGGAGCGCTGAACGTTTACGCGGCCCAGGGCACCAGCGGGATCGGAGTCACCAAGGTGGCGCCGGACGGCACCATGAGCAGCATCACAGGGACTCGCAGCGGACCGATCGCGGCGGATGCCGCAGGCAACGTGTATCTCGCGCCGGCCTACGAGTTCATCGTCTATAAGATCGCACCCAACGGTACGGTGACGACGGTGGCGGGCACGGGTGTCGCGGGCCAGTTAGGCGACGGAGGCCCGGCCACCAGCGCTCAGCTCACGTTTCCAGAAGCCTTGACGCTGGACGCCGCCGGCAATCTGTATATCTCGGATGGCCCCGCGGTCCGAAAGGTCTCTCTCAGCGGTATTATCACCACCGTCGCGGGCGACGTATGGGGCACCTGGGGCTACTCCGGCGATGGCGGCCCGGCTACCAGCGCGCAGGTGTCGCCCGGCGGCCTGGCGGTGGACGCTTCCGGCTCTCTTTATATCGCTGACGGAAGCTCGCGAATTCGGAAAGTGACTCCGGACGGCATCATCAACACGGTGGCCGGCACCGGTACGTGCGCCTTTTCGGGCGACGGCGGTCCGGCCATCAGCGCCGGCCTTTGCATGCCGAAAGATGTCAAGATGGACGCCGCCGGCAACCTCTACATTGCCGACTCCGGAGTCCGCAAAATTACTACCGACGGCATCATCAAGAGGATCGCGGGCGGTGGGTCGGGCTCGGGGGATGGAGGCCCGGCTCTGGGCGTTCCGCTATCCCCGGTCGGCCTGGCGGTGGACCGCACGGGTCGAGTATTCGTTGCCGATAGCCAAGGTAGCGTCCGCGCCCTGATTCCCGCCGACCCCTCCTGCCGGTATCAGCTCGATCAGACCGCGCTGACGGTGCCTGGCGCCGGCGGTACGGTGCCTGTCTCGATCCAGACGGGACCGGGCTGCTGGTGGGGCGTCGCCGGCCTCCCTTATTGGATCACTGCTCGAACATCGGGCGTGGGCCCGGCCACCATCAATCTGGCCGTGGAACCGAGCGGCGGCCCGCTGCAAGTGGCGACGTTTGCCATCGCCGGCGTCGCGGTCACGATTACGCAGGCGGACGCGCCCTGCGCCTACGCAATCACCTCGACTCCACAAACGTTCCCCGTGCAGGGCGGCACAGATGCGGTTATTCTCAGCGCCCCCTGGAGCTGTCCCTGGACCGCCTCCGTCCCGGCGGCAAGCTGGGCAACCGTCGTGAGCCCGCTCGCTGGAGCCGGCGGCGCAGGGTTGAGTATCTTCGTCGCTGCCAACCCAGGCCAGGTGCGCTCGACCACGATGACGGTGGCGGGACTTCCGGTGACCATACGGCAGGCGGGGACTCCGAGCCCTGGCCTGCGGTTCGTGCCGGTTCCCCCTTGCCGCGTCGCCGATACGCGCGGCGGCGCTGGCGCGATGGCGGCGGCGGAGACGCGCTCGTTCGCTGTTCCGCAGAGTGGCTGCGGGATTCCGTCTACTGCCCAGGCGTACTCGCTGAACGTCACCGTGGTGCCGAAGGGGCCGCTGTCTTTCCTCACCTTGTGGCCTACGGGACAGGACAAGCCGCTGGTCTCCACGTTGAACTCCTTTGGGGGAATCGTGGTGGCCAACGCAGCCATCGTGCCTGCGGGTGCCAACGGCGCGGTCAACGCGTATGTCACCGATCCCACCGACGTGATCCTGGACATCGACGGTTACTTCGACTCGCCGGGGAATTATGCGTTCTACCCTGTGCAGCCGTGCCGGGTGGCCGATACACGCAATCCAACGGGGCCCTTTGGCGGGCCTGAGCTGACCGGCGCCGAGAGCCGGGACTTCCCGGTTCCTTCCAGCTCCTGTGGACTGCCCTCGACCGCCAGCGCGTACTCGATGAACGTGACCGTGGTTCCCGCCGGCTACTTGGGCTATCTGAAGACCTGGCCCACGGGGCAGACACAGCCCAACGTCTCCACGCTGAATTCGTGGACCGGCAAGGTGGTCGCCAACGCGGCTCTCGTTCCGGCGGGGAGTGGCGGGGCCATCTCGGTGTATGCCGAGGATGCGACACAGGTGGTGCTGGACACGAACGGCTACTTCGGGGCTCCGGGCGGAGCGGGCGGGCTGAATTTCTATCCGGTCACTCCGTGCCGGGTCGCCGACACGCGCGGGGCGGCGGGTCCGTTTGGAGGGCCGGAGATGGGGGACGGCGAAGTGCGCTCGTTCCCGATCCCGTCGAGCGGGTGCGGGATTCCAGCGACGGCGGCGGCGTATTCGCTGAACGTGACGGTGGTGCCGGATGGGATGCTGCAATACCTGACGGCGTGGCCGGCGGGGGCAGACAAGCCGCTGGTCTCGACGCTGAACTCCTGGGATGGGGCGGTGGTGGCCAATGCCGCGATCGTGCCGGCCGGGACGGGGGGCGCCATCAACGTATTTGTGGCCAACCGGACGCAGGTGATTTTGGACATCAACGGGTACTTCGCGCCGTAGCCGGGCGGATATAATCGCTCTGAGTGCCGAAAGTCACCTTTCTACCGCTCGGCGTGATCGCCGAGTTCGAGATGCGCAAGCTCCCGTACCGTGAACACGGCCTGCCCGGCTCGATCCTGGACGTGGCGTTGAATTTCGGCGTGGCACTGGAACATTCGTGCGGCGGTACTTGCGCCTGCACCACGTGCCACGTGATCGTCCGCGAGGGAGAGGGGAATCTTTCGGCGATGGACGACTTCGAGGCCGACCGCCTGTACATGGCCGAGGGGCTCACCCTGCATTCGCGCCTGGCCTGCCAGGCCATGGTGCGCGGCGACGTGGTGGTCGAGATCCCTCAGCGCTGAGTCCGCCCGGCCAGCTTCTCGATGGTCTCGGGCGGAATGTCGGCGTCGATCCGCACCTCGACGCCGCTCGATTCGATGCGGACTCCGCTCGACGTCTTGATCCCCGCGAGCATCGCGAAGAAGCGCAGCGCGCCCGAGAGCGACCCCGCGTCCCCTTCGTTCCGGCAGCGGGCGGTCGCCGTGACACGGACTCCGGCACCAGCCTGAGCGGCGATCCGAAAAGTCTCCATCAGGCGCAGGGCGGTGGCCACGTTCGCCAGGTTTCCGGTCTGGGGCGCGGCCCCGGCGAGCTCGGCCGAGCCCGCGCCCACGGCCCAGATCTGGTTCTCCGGCCCAATCAGTTCAATTTGCTTTT
>CAZBQQ010000113.1:15367-18726 GCA_964493965.1 uncultured Solibacteraceae bacterium | reverse complement strand
GAGTTCGCAGGAGCCGCGGGGCTCGCCGGCTGGTCTTGGGCCAGGACGCCGGCCCCGAATAGCACCGCCATAAGGCTCGCGATCGAGAAAGCCCGCACGTTTGTACCCTCCTCGGCATGGATTGCCGCGCTGCTTGGACGCTAAGGTCTGCGTCCAGGTTACCGCACATCGCCGGGCGGCCGACTTTATGCGGCGCAAGGGTCCGGGATTGCGTAAAATCAGGCGAGGGGTGTTTATGCGGCAGGGGAAATACAGACCACCAGCCAGGCGGCAGGCCGCGCCGGAGCCGGCCTTGCGATGGGTCGATCTGAATTCGGCGACCGCCGTCGAGATAGAGAAGCTGCCAGGGGTGAATCTGATTACCGCGGAGGCCATTGTCGCGCGCCGGCCGCTACGAGGTTGGGACGACTTGCGCGGATTGCCCGGCGTCTCCGAGGGCCTGATCAAGCAGCTGCGCTCGACGGGCGCCCGGATTGCTCCCGCCGCGCCGCCGGCCGGCAACGTGTAGCCCAGGCTTACTCGCCGATCTTGAACTCGCCGGGGAGTCCACCGCCGGAGTCCGGCGCGATCCACACCTGAAACTGTCCCGGCTCGGTGACGAGTTGCATGCGCGTGTTGTGGAACGACAGGTCCGCCGTCGCGAGCGTGAAGGCGACGCTCCGCTTTTCGCCCGGCTTCAGGCGGACGCGCCGGAAGCCTTTCAGCTCCCTCACCGGGCGGCTGACGCTGGCGGCGAGATCCCGCACGTAAAGCTGAACCACTTCCTCGGCTTCGAACCGGCCGGTGTTGGCTACATCGGCCGTCACCGTCAACTGGCCGCCCAGCCGGACTTCGGGAGCGGAGAGGCGCAGGTTCGAGTACTCGAACGTCGTATAGGAGAGCCCGAAACCGAAAGGATACTCCGGCGTGAAATCGACATCGATGTACTTCGAGACGAAGCCTCGCGGGCTGATCGGCGTCCCGGGCGGTATACCGAGATCGTTCGGGGTGGGCGGGCGCCCGGTATTCAGGTGGGCGTAGTAGAGAGGAACCTGGCCCACGGTCCGCGGGAAAGTCACCGTAAGTTTCCCGGACGGCACGGCGTCGCCGAACAGCAGGTCGGCCACGGCCGGCCCGCCCATGGTGCCGGGATTCCAGACGTAGAGTACCGCCTTCGCCTCAGCCGCCGTGTCCGCAAAAGTGAGCGGCCGGCCTGCCTCCATCACGACGATGACCGGCTTGCCCGTCGCGGCGACCTCATGCGCCAGGGCGGTCTGAGCGCCAGGCAGGTCGAGGAACGCGCGCGAACGGGCCTCGCCGTCCATGTTCCAATCCTCGCCAATGAAAAGCAGCACGGCGTCGGCGGCGCGGGCAGCCTCGAGCGCGGCGGGGAATCCGTCCCGGCTGGTATCGCGCGGCGTCTTCAGTCCCGGCGCATAGAGCACACGCTCGGCGCCCAACTTCTCTTTGAGCGCCGCAAGGAACGTGCGCACTTCTCCGCTCACGCCGTCGATGGTCCAGCAGCCCATCTGATCCCGCGGGCTGTCGGCCAGCGGACCGATCACGGCAAGCTTGCCGATCGACTTCGCCAGCGGCAGCACGCCGCCATCGTTCTTGAGCAGGACGGCACTCTCGGCGGCCAGCTTCTTCGCGACTTCGAGGGACTCCGGCGCGAGCAGCGCCGAGGCGTCCGCGGCCGCAGGGACGGGCTTATCGAATAGTCCCAGCCGGAACTTGACGCGTAGGATGTTGCGCACCGCCTCGTCGATCAGCTTCACATCCACCTTGCCGGCTTCAACCAGCGCCTTGAGGTGGTCGTGGTAATCGCTGGTCCCCATCTCCATGTCGAGGCCGGCGCGGACGCCCTTGAGGGCCGCGTCGCTGTGGTCCGCGGCATAGCCGTGAGCGACCATTTCGCCCACCGAGTTGTAGTCGCTCACCACGAATCCGTCGAACTTCCACTCGCCGCGCAGAATCTGGCGCAGCGTGAATTCGTTGCCGGTTGCCGGAACGCCGTTGAGGTCCTCGAACGCGCTCATGAACGTAGCGACGCCGGCGTCGCGGGCGGCGTGGAACGGCGGCAGGTAGACGTCGCGCAGCAGGATTTCGGGAATCCACGCGCTGTTGTAGTCTCGCCCGCCCTCCACCGCGCCGTAGCCCACATAGTGCTTGGCGCAGGCCGCGATGGAGCCGGGGGCGTCGAGCGCGGAGCCCTGGAAGCCGCGAACCATAGCGGCTGCGAACGCGCTGGCGAGGTACGGGTCTTCGCCCATCCCTTCCGAGATGCGGCCCCAGCGCGGATCGCGGGCGATGTCGATCATGGGGGCGAAGGTCCACTGAATGCCCACCGAAGAAGCCTCTCGCGCGGCCACTCGCGCGCCCTGCTCGACCAGATCCGGGTCCCAAGTGGCGGCCTGCCCCAGCGGGATGGGAAGCATGGTGCGATACCCGTGGATCACGTCCCGCCCGAACAGCAGCGGGATCCCGAGGCGGCTTTCCTTGAGCGCGATGCGCTGCGCCTCGGCGCGGTCTTCGAACTTGATGGTGTTGAGGAACGAGCCCCAGCGGCCGTCGCGAATCTGCTGCCGGCTACGTTCGGAAACCGGGCTGCCCAGGGCCGTGCCCTGGGACATCTGCCCGATCTTCTCGTCGAGCGTCATCCGAGCCAGCAGTTGGTCGATGCGATCCTCGACGCCGGCCGGCGGGGCCGCGGCGAGCGCGCAGCAGAGAGACAGGGAACAACAAAGACGTTTATGGACAGACATGAGAAGACCCGACTCCAGCGTAGCGCGCCGGGGAATCAGACCGCCCATGCTTGATTCCGGGGCCGCGCCGTGGTGGAATGTCCCGAATGGATACTCCGCAACCGCGCTTTTGGGGACTGGCCGCCCGGACCATGGTGGCGCACACAATCACCTACATCTTCATGGGAGCGCTTGCCGCTTCCTTTCTGGACTACAAAACCGCGTTCGCCCGACCGGAGCTGGCGTGCTGGATGCGCCAGTTCAATGACCCCTGGCTTATGGCCGGGCCCCTGTTGCAGCCTATCCGCGGCCTGATTTTCGCCCTGGTCTTCTACCCGCTGCGAGAAAGCCTGTTCGGAAAGAAGAACGGCTGGCTGGTGATGTCGTGGATGCTTGTGGCGCTCGGCATCCTCTCGACCTTCGGGCCGGCGCCCGGATCGGTCGAGGGAATGATTTACACCCGCCTGCCGGTGTTCGGGCAGATCACAGGGTGGCTCGAGGTGGTGCCCCAGGCGTTCCTGCTCTCCGCGCTGCTCTACTACTGGGTCAACCGGCCCGAAAAGAAGTGGCTCAACTGGACTCTGGGAGTCGTGTTCTCGCTCGCGATGCTGATGATTGTCATGGGACTCATGGTGC
>CAZBQQ010000113.1:0-15267 GCA_964493965.1 uncultured Solibacteraceae bacterium | reverse complement strand
TGATGAGCACCTTCGCGCGGATCGCGAGGGCGAGCAGATCGGTCCCCTTGTCTTGCAGGTCCGGCGAAACGAAGAACCCCGGCGAGGCCAGGATGATGCTCCGCTGTCCGGGCATGAGGGCCATGTGCCGCACCAGGTTCTGCAGCACCATCAGCGTCGCTCGCGTTTCTTGTTTCCCGTTCACCAAGGAATCGCGGATTTCCTGCAGGGCCATGTCGAAGATCGCTTTTGCATCCGGCACCTGCATGCACCGTCCCGTATCATAGAACGCGGTGTTGAGCGCAGCCGATTTCGCCAGGTCGTCCGGATAGATAGGATGAGTCGAAACCTGGTGGTCCACCTGCACCGCCTGAAAATAGCTGATGTTCAGGCAATATCTTAGAGCGCTTCCGTGTCTGGGATTGGGACGAATCCGCAGCAGCGCCTCGCCGATCGCATCCGCGCTGGTGGTGAAATCCACCGCCACCTTGCCTGACGTGGTGTACAACGCGACGCGATCTCCCGGCTCGAGAGACGAGCCCAGGTATCGCTTGACCGCAGCGCTGATTTGCGGCAGATCCGTGATCTGGATATGGATGTCGTCGAAGACAAAGGCGATGTAGTGGTCGGGCCTTGAAGCCGACGCCGGCTCCGGCGTAGCCGAGGGCTCGGCCTTTCCACTCCCCGTCTGCGGCGCGACCGGCCCGGCCGCCTTCTCCACGCGAAACCTCGAGATCGGCTGCCGCTTGCCCTTATCCAGCACGCGAAAATCGTCTTTCTGCAGATTGCCGACCGGGTGCCCTTCGCGGTCGCGCACCACGACGGGAACTTCCACCAGGTTGGTCTGGACCTTGAACGATACCGCCGAATCGCGCGTGGAAATCTCGGGCTCGTTCGACGGAGGCGCCGCCGGTGCCACCTCGGTACGGTCCGGGACGTTGGCGCCGATCGCCGCGGCAATCGCCTTGCTCTCGACGGTGCTCACCTCCGGGGTGTCCTTCGACTCCGCTGCCGCCGGCGGTTGCGCCTGTAGCCGTGCCAGTTCCTTCGCATTCGGTTCCCAGTAACCCTTACGCGCCTGCACGTCGAGATTGCGCTGGCTGCGCAGCTTCACCTTAAGCTCGTGAAAACTACCATCCTGCTTGAGGGCCTCGGGCGAAAATCCAAGCACATAGATGGTTTTCGGCGTCCCCGCCAGTTTGCGGACCGCTCCGTCCATGTCGTTTGTATCGGTGATGAAGCGGCCTCCTGTGCCATCGGCCAGCCGCGCCATGAATTCGTTGAACCCGCGGTTCGGTGCCGGGTACAGGCCACGCGCATCCAGGCTGTCGATCACGATCCCGGAGCGGACCGCGTGGTCGATCAGGGCCATCGTGTCGCCGGTCCGATCGTAACCAGATTCGTCACGCAGGGCCATCCCCGGAGACATGAGCACAACGTTGCGCTGTCCCGGAAGACGAACCATGCGGCGGAAGATGTCCTGAAGCAGGAGCACAGTCGCCCGCGACATCCGTTCCATGGAGAGGTTCGACTCGACGGCGGTTCGAACGGCAACGGGAAACTCGGGGTGGCTCGAATCGCCGAGCGAGGGGTTCAGGAGAGCTTTCGCAAGCGCGGTTCGGTCCGCCGTGAAATCGACCGGGGACCCGCCGGATGTCCGGAAGATGGCCACCCGGTCCGCTGGCTGTAGTGTGCCAATGTACTTCCGGGCCGCCTCGCGAATATAGACATCGTCGCCGGGACTCATGTAACCCGGAGGTGGATCGCCAGGGCCGCGCGAGATGCGCCAATCGTCGATGACCAGGGCGACGAAACGATCCGGCACCTGCAGCGGAGCGGCTTTGGTCCCAACGGCGGACTCCACCTCGGGGGTTCCGGCATCGGGCGCCGGCAAGCTGCGGTCGATAGCCATGTTCTTGCCGGTCTCCTCGACCTTGAATCGCCGTATCTCCTGTTCCCTCCCCTTGTCGAAGAGCTGAAAGTCGTCTCGCTTGAGATTCGCGACCGCGTTTCCATCCCGGTCGCGCACCACGACGGGAACGAGGACTTCATTTGTGTCGACCTTGATTGTGGGGCTGGCATCGTTCTGAGCCGGCGTCCCAACCAACGGCAGGAACAATAAGAGGACAAGCGCTGCAAAAAGGTTGATCTTCATATTGCTGCCCATAGATACGTCTGCGGCGCCATCCATGTTACCCGCGTCACAGTGCACGAAGCCAGTCTAAAGCACCGGCAGGGGACTTATTGGCCGCTGCCAATAACCTGCATTCGGACGCGTAACCAGTCGGCTTCGTCACGAAACCCGGCCTGCGTGTAGAACGCCAGCAGGCGGCGGTAGCGCTCGCGCACGTCGAAGCCCACGCTCCATTGCAGCTTGCGCAGGTCAACGGGACACAGGTGTAGCGGCTGCGCATCGAACTCGTCCAAGTGATTCGAGCCGTTCATGACGCAGTGATACCAGATGCAATGCTGAATTCCGAACATATGGGCCGTCTCGTGCGCCAGAATGTGGCAACTGCGGCGTAGCGTGATCCGCGGCGCGACCGCCATCACCGGCTTCCCGTATGGACGACGCAGATGTCGGGCGTGAAATCCACCGTGTAGACCACACGGTGCGCCTCTCCCTCGAACGGGAGCGCGACCTCGAATACGCCTTACTCCGAGCCCTGCTGCGACTTCGCGATATCGGCCTCGCCTCGTCCCTTCGGGGAAGCTCTCGAATTCCGTGAGCGCGGCCCTGATCCGTGAAACCGGCCGTGTTCAGGTCAGAGCCGGTGGTTCATCCCCACGTCTTCATGTTGTGAGATGTGAAGACGTGCGTCGAGTCCTGACGGGCCCAGATCGCCTGACCGCCTGCTATTCGCATCTTGCTTCGATCCAGAAGTCCGCGAACGTTTTGCCCACCAGCATCTTCACCAAAACCGGTCCTATGATGAACACGTGCGCCAAGACCTGCACGATGATGAGCACGCCCCCGGCAGCCCCGAGCACCTCTAAGAGGTTAAGTCCACTAACGGCCAGGAAAGGGACCAGCATATTGGACAACAGGACCGCGAGGAGGCAGGTAAGAAGGCTGGCCGCGAGGTGTCTCCACCACAAGAAGAGCCAGACTCGCGCCCGCTGATCGAGGCGCAGATGGCGGCCGGTCTCGCCGTTCGAGGTCGCGACCACGATCAGAGAGAAGCCGCCACGCGGACCCGATACCAAACGGGGAACCAGGAGAAAGAGCGCAGCGGAGAGCAAGACGATGAGCGCCGTGGAGAGAACGACGAAGGAGATGTTGTAGACTCCCAGCCAGTTGGCGTTGCACAAGAGCGCGATTCCGAATGTTAGCGGCGGCCAGTAGATCCGCCAATACGCCCGCACCGCTTTCCAGTACGAGACCCCAATGACGGACCGCGCCCTAACCGGCGGGTACCCGCAGGCACAAGAGCTCGCGCCGAACAGCAGGGGCGCCGAACAGGATGGGCAGTTCATACCGGCTCTAAGTGATACCACAAAGCCAAGCTGAAAGCTGACAGCTGACGGCTGACAGCTGCTGCCGGCGTCCTACGCCGGCAGCCTGCTCTCGCCCATCAGATATCGGTCGATCCCGTGCGCCGCGTTGCGGCCTTCGCGGATCGCCCACACCACCAGCGATTGGCCGCGCCGCATGTCGCCCGCCGTGAAGACGCCCGGCACCGAGCTCATGTAGTTCTCGTCCGCCGACACGTTGCCGCGCGCGTCGAGCGCCACGCCGAGCTGCTCGATCATGCCGCTCTTCTCCGGGCCCGTGAAGCCCATCGCCAGCAGCACCAGGTCCACGTCGATGGTGAACTCGGTTCCCTCGAGCGCCTCAAACTTCGGCGCGGGACCCACGTGGATCCCGTGCAGCTTCTCGACGTTGCCCTGCTCGTCGCCGGTGAAACGCGTGGTCGCGACCGCCCACTCGCGCTGCCCACCTTCTTCGTGCGCGCTCTCGATGCGAAGCTGCAGCGGCCAAAGCGGCCACGGCGTCGACGGGGATCGGTCGTCGGGCGGCAGCGGCATGATCTCGAATTGACTTATCGAGGCGGCCTTCTGCCGGTGGCACGTGCCCAGGCAGTCCGCGCCGGTGTCGCCGCCACCGATGATAACCACGCGCTTGCCCCGCGCCAGCATGACGGACTTGCCGTTGATCTTCTCGCCTGCGCACAGGCGATTCTGGAGCGGCAGAAAATCCATCGCGTAATGAATGCCCTTGAGCTCCCGACCCGGCACCTGCAAATCGCGCGGATGCTCGGCGCCCCCGGCCAGCAGGATGACGTCGAAGTCCTTGCGAAGATCCTCCACCGGAACGTTCTTGCCCACGTGCGCGTTGGTTTGGAACGCGATCCCTTCGGCGATCAGTTGCTCCAGGCGCCGGTCCAGGATGCGCTTCTCCATCTTGAAATCGGGGATGCCGTAACGCAGCAGGCCGCCCACGCGGTCCGCCTTCTCGAACACCGTCACGGCGTGGCCGGCGCGGTTGAGCTGCTGCGCCGCCGCCAGACCCGCCGGTCCGGAGCCGACCACCGCCACGCGCTTGCCGGTCCGCGTCTTCGGCGGCTCGGGCCGAATCCAGCCTTCCTTGAACGCGTGCTCGATAACGGTCTTCTCAATCTGCTTGATCGTGACCGGCGGCTCGTTGATGCCCAGCACGCATGATGCCTCGCAAGGGGCGGGACAGATGCGGCCGGTGAACTCCGGAAAGTTGTTGGTCGCGTGCAGAGCGCGAATCGCCTGCTGCCAGCGGTCGCGGTACACCAGGTCGTTCCAGTCCGGAATGACGTTGTTGAGAGGACAACCGTTGTGGCAGAACGGCACGCCGCAATCCATGCAGCGCGCTCCCTGCGTCTTCAGCTTCTCCTCGGGAAAATCCTCGTAGACCTCGAAGAAGTCGTTGACCCGCTCGGAGACGGGCCGTCGCGTCGGCACTTCGCGCTTGTATTCCAGAAAACCGGTTGGCTTACCCACGGAGCACCTCCTGCGCCACGGGCTCTGCAGTTGGTGGTGGCGGCGCCGGGGCTCGTTCCTCCGCTCGGGTCACGCCCAGCACGCGCTTGTACTCCTGCGGGAAGACCTTCACGAACTTCGGCAGCAACGCGTCCCAGTTCTCCAGGACCCACTTCGCCCGCGGGCTGCCCGTCAGGTTCAGGTGCCGCAGGATCAGCTCGCTGAGCGCGCGGACATCCGCCGGATCCACCACCGGGTCCAGATCCACGCTGGCGCGATTGCAGCGCGCCCGTGCGAACTCGCCCGTCTCGTCCAGCACGTAGGCGATCCCGCCGTTCATTCCCGCGGCGAAGTTGCGCCCGGTCCGGCCGAGAATGACCACCGTCCCGTTCGTCATGTACTCGCAGCCGTGATCGCCCACCGATTCCACCACCGCCGTCGCGCCGGAATTGCGGACCGCGAACCTTTCCCCGGCCATGCCGTTGAAGAACGCCTCGCCGCTGGTGGCGCCGTAAAGCACCACGTTGCCCACCAGCATGTTCTCCTCGGCCACGAAGGTCGAAGCCCGCGACGGGTAGATGATGATGCGCCCGCCCGAGAGGCCCTTGCCGACATAATCGTTGGAGTCGCCCTCGAGCGTGAGCGTCACGCCTTTTGCCAGGAACGCCCCGAAGCTCTGCCCTGCCGAGCCGGTGAACTGGAACTTGATGGTGTCGTCCGGCAGACCCGCGGAGCCATAGCGCTTGGCCACCTCGCCGCTCAGCATCGCGCCCACCGTGCGGTGGACGTTGCGGATCGGCATTTTGAACTCCACCGGCGTCCCGTTCTCGATCGCCTCTGAGGCGTGGTCGATGAGTTTGTAGTCGAGCGCGCGGTCCAGACCGTGGTCCTGCGTGGTGATGCAGCGGCGCGCCACGCGGCCCGGCACCGGCGGGCTGTAGAGGATCTGCGTGAAATCGAGGCCGCGGGCCTTCCAGTGATCGATCGCGTCCTTCATCTCCAGCGAATCGACGCGGCCGATGGCCTCGTTCATCGTTCTCAGGCCGAGCTTCGCCAGCAGTTCCCGCACTTCCTCGGCCACGAAGAAGAAGTAGTTGATCACGTGCTCCGGCGTGCCGGCGAATTTCTTCCGCAACCCCGGATCCTGCGTCGCAATGCCAACCGGGCACACGTTCAGATGGCACTTGCGCATCATGATGCAGCCCATCGCGACCAGCGGCGCGGTGGCGAAGCCGAATTCCTCCGCGCCCAGCAGCGCGCCGATCATCACGTCGCGGCCGGTCTGCAGCTTGCCATCTACCTGTACGCGGATGCGGCTGCGCAGGTCGTTCATCACCAGCACCTGCTGCGTTTCCGAAAGCCCCAACTCCCAGGGAATGCCCGAGTGCCGGATCGCGGTGATGGGCGAAGCGCCGGTGCCGCCGTCATGGCCACTGATCAGAACCAGGTCGGAGTGTGCCTTGGCCACACCCGCGGCTACGATCCCCACGCCCACCTCGGCCACCAGCTTCACCGAAATCTGCGCGCGCGGATTGACGTTCTTCAAATCGTAGATGAGCTGCGCCAGGTCCTCGATCGAGTAAATGTCGTGGTGCGGCGGCGGCGAGATGAGTCCCACACCCGGAATGGAATGCCGGATACGAGCCACGGTCTCGTCCACCTTGTGTCCCGGAAGCTGCCCGCCCTCGCCGGGCTTGGCGCCCTGCGCGACCTTGATCTGCAGCTCGTCGGCATTGACCAGATAGTTCGCGGTCACCCCGAAACGGCCCGAGGCCACCTGCTTGATGGCGCTGCGCCGGTTGTCCTTGAAACGATCCTCGTCTTCCCCGCCCTCGCCCGTGTTCGAGCGGCCGCCGATGCGGTTCATGGCGATCGCCAGCGTCTCGTGCGCTTCTTTCGAGATGGAGCCGAACGACATGGCGCCCGTGGTGAACCGCTTCACGATCTCGCTCGCCGGCTCGACCTCTTCGATCGGGACCGGCCGCCGGCTGAAGCGGAAATTCATCAGGCCGCGCAGGGTGCAAAGGTGCCGCGCCTGGTCGTTGACCGCCGCGGCGAATTCCTTGTAGGTCTCGTAACTGTCGGTCCGCACCGAGTGCTGCAGCTTGCTGATGGTGAGCGGATTGAAGAGATGATATTCGCCGTTGGCCCGGTACTGTATGTTGCCGCCGGTTTCGAGCTCGTTGTCGGCTTCCGTCAGCGGGCGGAACGCGAAGTCGTGTTTGATCTTCGCCTCGCGCGCAATCACGTCCAGGCCGATGCCTTCGACCCGCGACGCCGTCCCGGTGAAATACTTCTCCACCACCGACTTGTTCAGCCCGATCGCCTCGAAGATCTGCGCGCCCCGATAGCTTTGCAGCGTCGAGATGCCCATCTTCGAGAAGACCTTCAGCAGTCCCTTGTTGATGGACTTCTTGTAGTTCTTGAGCGCCCCGTCGAACGTGACTCCGTCCGCGAACATCCCGCGCTTGTGGATGTTCTCCAGCGTCTCGATGGCCAGGTAGGGATTGATGGCGCTCGCCCCGTAGCCGATGAGCAACGCGAAATGCATCACCTCGCGCGGCTCGCCCGATTCCACGATCAGCGCCACCTGCGTGCGCGACTTCTCGCGGACCAGGTGGTTGTGCACCGCCGTCAACGCTAGCAGGCTGGGGATGGCGGCGTATTCCTCGTCCACGCCGCGGTCGGAGAGGATCAGGAGCGTGTAGCCGTTCTTGATGGCCAGCGAGGCGCGCCGGCAGAGGCTGTCCAGAGCGCGCTCCAGTTCCTTCTCGCCGCCATCGACGCGGAACAGCGCCGGCAGCGTGGTGGCCAGGAAGTCACCCCACGAAACCCGGCGCAGCTTCTCCAGATCGTAGTTGGTGAGGATCGGATGCTCGAGCTTCAACGTATGGCAGTGCTGCGGCGTCTCATCGAGGATGTTGCGCTCGGTCCCAATGAAGCTCGCCAGCGACATCACCAGCTCTTCGCGGATCGGGTCGATCGGCGGATTGGTGACCTGCGCGAAAAGCTGTTTGAAATAGTTAAACAGCGGCTGCGGCTTGTCGGAGAGGCACGCCAGCGGCGTGTCGCAGCCCATCGAGCCCACCGGCTCCATGCCCTGGATCGCCATCGGCCCGAGCATGAACTTCAGATCCTCGTCCGTGTAACCGAAGGCTCGCTGCCGCTGGAGAATGGAATCCAGATCCGTGGGATGCCAGCGCGGCGGATCGGGCAGCATGTCGAGCGTGACCTGGTTGTCCTTGATCCACTTCCCATAAGGGCGTCGCTCGGCGAGCGTGCGCTTCAGTTCTTCGTCCGGAATGACGCGGCCCGCGACGGTATCGACCAGGAACATCTGCCCCGGCTGCAGGCGGCCCTTGAAGGCCACATCTTCGGGCTTCACCGGAAGCACGCCCGTCTCGGAGGCCAGAATGGCGGTGCCGTCGTGCGTGATCCAATAGCGGCCCGGTCGCAGTCCGTTGCGGTCGAGCGTGGCGCCGATCACGCGCCCATCGGTGAACGCGATCGCGGCCGGCCCGTCCCATGGCTCCATCAGCGAAGCGTGGTATTCGTAGAACGCGCGCTTCTCGTCCGTCATTCCCGGATCGCCGCCCCAGGCTTCCGGAATCAGCATGCCCAGCACGTGCGGCAGGCTGCGGCCCGAGAGCGCCAGCAACTCGACGGCGTTATCGATCATCGCCGAGTCGCTCCCGCCCGGCGTGCAGATCGGGAACGTCTTCTTGATGTCGTCTCCGAAAAGCGGCGAGGACAGGATCGACTGCCGCGCGTACATCCAGTTCACATTCCCGCGTAGCGTGTTGATCTCGCCGTTGTGGCACAGGTAGCGGAACGGGTGCGCGAGTTGCCAGGTGGGAAACGTGTTGGTCGAGAAGCGCTGGTGCACCAGGCACAGCGCGCTGATGACCGTGGGGTCGGAGAGCTCTTTGTAAAACTTGGCGATCTGCGGCGCCAGCAGCAGGCCTTTGTAGACGATGGTGCGCGCCGAAAGCGACGGAAGGTAGAAGAAGTCTTTGTCGTGCAGAGAGGTGGTAGCGATCTCGGCTTCCGCGCGCTTGCGGATGACGTAGAGCTTCCGCTCGAGCGCGTCCTCGTCCATGCCCATCGCGCCCCGGATGAAGACCTGCTCGATGTAAGGCTGCGAAACGCGCGCGATGCGGCCGATTGCATCCGCGTCGATGGGCGTGTCGCGCCATCCGAGCACGCTCAGTCCCTCTTCGCGCACGATGCGCTCGACGATGCCCTCGCAAATCAGGCGCTCGTGCCGCTCTACCGGCAGGAAGACCATGCCCACGCCGTACTCGCCCGGGTTCGGAAGGGTGAATCCGATCTCAGCGCACTCGCGGGCGAAGAACTCGTGCGGGATCTGAATCAGGACGCCTGCTCCGTCGCCGGTCTCCGGATCGCAGCCGCAGGCGCCGCGATGCAGCAGATTCAGCAGGATCTGGATGCCCTTGAGGATGATCTCGTGAGACTTCTCGCCCTTGATATTGACCACGAACCCGATCCCGCAGGCATCACGCTCCAGGCTCGGATCGTACAGGCCCTGCTGCTCGGGTAAACCTCGGGATAGACTGTCGTCTTTCATCGATACCTTCCGTTCCGCAACGTTGGGATATGCCCCGGACTGACCGGGCAATCGAACTGTCTATGCCAGCCGGGCACACCATGGAGCCCGTGGTTCTGCGCCGGGCAATCGGTGCCGGGTAAGGCTGATTCGGGCGGCGCTCGTGAGCCTGTTATGCTACTCCACCACCCCATACACGGGTGGTGTTTCGATTAGGATAGCTCAGATCCATAATATTAGTCAATCGAAAACATTGTGCTTGACTAAATAACGGTGGCTTATGTTATGCTCTCTACTTGGAGGGCGGGCTTCAGCCCGCGAGGGGCTTCAGCCCCGCTTCCGGAGTCACCCGTATGCCTTTTGAGCACTTGCTCCTCTTTCGGGACATCGTGCAAGAGCGAAGCGTCAGCCGCGGCGCCGCGCTCAACGCCGTGAGCCAACCCGCCGCCAGCCAGCACTTGCGCGAGCTGGAGGACCGGATGGGCGTGACCTTGCTCGACCGCTCCACCCGCCCCTTCACCCTCACCCCGGCCGGCAAATCCTATTTCCAGATGTGCCGCGACGTCCTGCAGCGCTACGAGGAGTTTCAGGTCACCCTGGAGACTCTTAAGGCCGAAGTGGAAGGAACGGTCCGCATCGCCTCCATTTACTCGGTTGGAATCTCGGAGATGTCGCGCCTCAAAGAGGAATTCTCCCGCCGGTTCCCGCAGGCTGCCCTGGAAGTGGAATACCTACGGCCCGACAAGGTCTACGAAGCGGTGCTGGCGGACAGGGCGGACCTGGGTTTCGTCAGCTACCCGCAAGCCAGCCGCCTGCTCGACATCATCCCGTTCCGCGCCGAGGAGATGGCTTTGGCCGCCGCGCCGTCGCACCCGCTCGCCCGCCGCATGCTGGTGAAGCTCGCCGACCTCGAAGGCTGCGATTTCATCGCCTTTGACGAGGACCTGCCGATCCGCCAGGGCATCGACCGGTTTCTGCGCGAACACGGGGTGGCCGTCAACGTCGCCATGCACTTCGACAACCTCCAGATGATCAAGGAGGCCGTGGCCCTCGGTTCGGGAATCAGCATCCTGCCGGTGCGGCCGTTGCGGACCGAGATAGAACGCGGGCGCCTGGTGGCAATCCCTATCGACGCCGAACTGCTGCGCCCTATCGGCATCATCCGCCGCCGCCGCAAGAAACTCCACCGTGCCGGGCAGTGTTTTCTCGAGTTGCTCAGGCTGCAACCGGGACCCGCAGAACCCGTCGCGGCTCAGTGACCTTAGTCGGGCTCTCCCTCGGCAAGCGATCCAGTTCCGTCAGGTAAACCAGCTTCTCCAGGATGGGCTGAAGGTGAAAACCTGCCGGGCCTTCGAGATGGGCCATCAATCCAGCCAGCTGTCGCGCCGCCCGCGGATCCACGGACTTCGTCCCGGCAGAGGAGCGGAAATAGTCGATCATGTCCGCACGAAGCGCGTGCCAGCCAGGCAGCGGCTTCGCACTCCGGCCGCCCTTGCTTTCGAACGGGATGTCCCCCATCGCGGGAAAAGCGGTGGCGATCGTGTCGTCGTGGAATTTCTGACCGAGGACGAATGCGGGCGGCAGGCCGCAAAGGAACTGGAAAAGATCGCGGTCCAGGTACGGACACAGCGTCTTGAGCGGCCTCAGGATGGCGCACGGCGTTAGGGCCATCTCGCGCCGCGTCCGATTCGAGAAGTAGAACGACTGCAATGGGTTAACCGCTTCGCGATGCCGCAAAAGCTCGCGCGTCAGCCGGTCGCGCGCCACCTCGGGCGAGGACAGCCGGCGCAGGTCCGGGCCGAGCGCATGAGCGAGCAGCCGCGCCTTGAGTCTCGCTTTCACCCCGCCGCCCAGCAGAGCCCTCGCCAGCCGGGGAACGTCCTTTTCAAACAAATCGTGTTGCTTGCGAGTCTGGAAAAGGCCGGCGGACAGCACGTCCCCACCCAGCCCGTCCAATACCGTCGCTCCTTCCTCCAGCAGGACCGATGCCACCGGGCGGAACCACTGGTGCTCATCGGCGCAGAAATTCGTTTGGTGGAAGTTCGCTGCGAGATCCTCCAGGCGCCCCAGGCTGGGAGACACGATGCGATGCCGAATGCCCAACCTCGTTGTCAGCAAAGACGCCACCCGGATGTCCTCAAAGGGCAACGCGGAGGCGGCCTTGCCCCCTGTCACGCAGCGCCTCGGCGGACATCCCAGATGCACGGCCTCGAGCAGGATGTGCCTCGAATCTCGGCCGCCGCTCAGGGGCAGAACGAAGTCCCCCGCGGCGTCGAGCACCCTTGCCATAGCCTGGCGGAACAGGTCCCGATAAGCGCAGATGGCGGCGCTTCTGGATCCATCGAACAATGCCGGAACGGGTTGCCGGCTCGAGAGGGTGAGCGTCCCGTGCTCGAAGCGACCCCTGGTCTCCGGGTCGAGTTGCTTCACGTCTTTGAAAGGGGTGTCCGATCCGACGTAGTAACCCAGGCGTAGGAAGACCGACAGGGCCTCGTAATCCAGCTCCGTCGCGCCGCATTCCGAAACCACGCGCTGAAGGGACGGGGAGACCGAGAGCCGCCCATTGGCGCAGCAATAAAACAAGGGATAGATGCCGAGCGGATCGGCCTGAAAGGAGAGCGTGGCACCAGTGAACCTCCATCCAACAAACGGTTCCCGCCAGCCCAGATAGGGCGGCGCAATCTCCCAGGAGAGCGCTCCGCCGATCCGAAGGGAGTTGTCCTCCCGCCGCAGCGACAAATACGGAATGCGGGTCCAATCGGAGGCGTCCTGGGTCAGCATGAGAGTCTTTACCGTCCCAAGCATCGGCGGATCGGCCAATTTCTTTAGGCCGGCTGGCACCGAACCGCGCGCCTGAGTGAGCGGACACCCCGCTGTTCGGTGTTGCCCCGTGAGAATCGGCCCCCCTTGCGCCCACTCCCAAAAAGAGCGAACCTGAGAAACTTGCCCGATTGCGCAGAACAAGAGGTGCAAAGCGGCCCCGCGCCCACGGGCGCCCTGGCAGGCGGGCCCTGCCCCGCCTGCTCGAGCCCTGATCTGCGCGTGCTCTTCGACGCTCACGACCGGCTGCACCGCACCACCACGGACCGCTACCGCATCGTCGAATGCGCACAATGCCGCCTCATCCGCCTGGACCCAAGCCCCAAAACTCCACCCATCCTCGATCACCCGTCCCGCTGGCCCACCGGAGATTCTGCCGCCGACCGCTTCGAGCGCGCTTACCGCCGCTTCCTTTTCACCGATCACACGGGCTTCATCCTACGCGCCCTCGATGCGGCGGGCGAGGGCGGCCCGGTCCTGGACCTCAGCCCGGAAGGCGGATTGCTCCGCGCCACCCTGGTGAAGCACGGCCTTCCCGTGATCGGCCTCGACCACTCGGAGGAGGCGGTTGCCGCGAACCGCAAGGCCCACGGCAGCACGACCGCGCTGCGCGCCGACCTGCTGGCCGCGCCCCTGGCGCCCGCCAGTTGCCGCGCCATCACCATGCTTCAGGTGCTCGAGCACCTGGACAGCCCCGTGGCGTGGATCGAGGCCGCCCACGCGCTGCTGCGCCCGGAAGGCCGACTGATCCTGCAAGCCCCCAACGCCGCCTGTTGGGAGTTCCTGCTGCTCGGAGAGAACTGGAGCGGCCTGGATGTTCCCCGGCATCGCATCGATTTCCGCGCCTCCGATCTTGAGTCCCTGCTCGAGGCCGCCGGGTTTGAAGTCCTGAGGCGGAAGCACTTCTCGCTCCGCGACAACCCGGCCAGTCTGGCCATGAGCCTTGCTCCCTGGCTCGCTCCCGCGGTGCGGCGGGCACGCGGTACGCTGGAAGGGCCGGCCGTAAAACTGGCCAAGCACTTGCTCTGGTGCGGTCTTATGATGGCTGCCTTGCCGTTCACCGTCCTCGAGGCCGCCTGCCGCGCAGGCTCCACCGTCATGATCGAGGCCCGCAAAAAACCATGAGTGGCTCTCCGTTAGTGTGGGGCAGGCGTCCACGCCTGCAGCGGGTCTCCAGACCCGCCGTTGTTTTCTTACTAGCAGTTGCCTGCGTAGCCTCCGCCGCGCCCCCCGCGAAACCTCCCGCCTTCAGCGGCGCCACCGCCCTCGAATTCACCCGTAAAGCCGTCTCCTTCGGCCAGCGCCCCGCCGGTTCGGAGGCCAATCGAAAACTGCAGGCCCTCATCCACGCGGAGCTGAAACCACTGGGTTGCGAGGTGACAGACGACTCGTTCCGTGCCTCGACCCCCCTCGGCCCCATCGCCACGCGGAACATCGTCGCCCGGTTCCGCGGCACCTCCGGCCAGATCGTTGCCATCACTGGCCACTACGACACCAAGTCGATCCCCGGGACCTACTTCTTAGGCGCCAACGATGGCGGCTCCTCCACCGGCTTCCTGCTCGAAATGGCACGGGTGTTAAGCCGCCTGCCGCACAAGAACGACATCTACCTGGTCTGGCTGGATGGCGAGGAGGCGATCGCCGAGTGGTCCGATACGGATGGCACTTACGGCAGCCGTCAACTGGCCGCGCGGTGGGCCGCCGACGGAACGATTTCCAGGATCAAAGCGCTCATCAACGTCGACATGATTGGAGACCGGGACCTCGGTCTAGTCAACGACGGCAATTCCACGGACTGGTTGCGGCGCCTGGTCTGGGAGACGGCCGGCCAACTCGGCCTGGGCAACCACTTCTCCACCGTTCCCGGCTCGCTCGAAGACGACCACATCCCCTTCATCAAGGCGGGCGCGAGCGCGGTGGACTTGATCGACTTCGACTACGGCCCCGACAACTCCTGGTGGCACACCGACCGCGACACCATGGACAAGCTAAGCGCCGCCAGCCTGCAAGTGGTTGGCGACGTGGTCCTTGCCACCATCCGCCGCCTGGAACCGTAGCTAGCTTCCTAACCCATTTGTTTCCCATCTGTGTTCATCCGTGGCCAATAATGTTCGCCGCAACGTCCGCCCCCCCTTTTTCATCCAATCCAGAGACGCTCAGAGGAGTAATCAAGGATGCCCCATAAAATAGAAGCCAAAAAATTCGACACCATCATGAAGGATCTGGACGGCATCTCCGCCCGGACCATGACAGAGCACTACAAGCTCTATCAAGGCTACGTCAACAAGTACAACGAGGTCATGGGAAAGCTGGACGCGGCGGACCGTGCCACCGCCAATCAGGTCTTCAGCGATATCCGTTCCCTCAAAGTCGATCTCACCTTCGCCATCGGCGGCGTCAAGAACCATGAGCTGTATTTCGGCCACTTGGGCGGCAAGGGCGGCGAGCCCCCCGCCGAGATCAAGAGCGCGCTCGAGAAATCCTTCGGCTCGGTCGAGAAGTGGATGGCCGACCTGAAGGCCACGGGCATGGCGTCCCGCGGCTGGGCCTGGACCGCCTGGGACCAGGACTGGAACTACCTGTTCAACTACGCCGGCGACGCTCAGAACTCCTTCCCGGTCTGGAACGCCAGCCCCATCGTCGGCCTGGACGTCTACGAGCACGCCTACTACCTGGACTACGGCACCGCACGCGCCAGCTACATCGACACCTTCTTCAAGAACCTGAACTGGACCGCCGTGGGTGAGAACCTCGAACGTGCCCACGGCCGCCGCACCTCGCACGCCTAGGCTCTCGACTTGCTCCCGCTGCCGGGCGGTGCCTCTCCCGCTCTCCCGCCCGGCTGCGGGACCGACCTCAGCGCCGGCGGCATGATGATCCGCCACCGGCTAGCCGCTCAGCCGGCGTCCCGAACATCACCGTCGGATGCGGATGCGTGACCGGAAAGT
>CAZBQQ010000112.1:0-19037 GCA_964493965.1 uncultured Solibacteraceae bacterium | reverse complement strand
GCGGCAGGAGCGCAGCGAGCGCGCCGGTCATGTTATAAAGAGTGGAGGCGGGCCACCCTAGCTCAGTTGGTAGAGCGGCTGATTCGTAATCAGCAGGTCTCCGGTTCAATTCCGGAGGGTGGCTCCATATTCTCAGTGGTTTAGCAGCCTAGGCACCCGCAAGTTGGGTTCAATTGGCCGGCTTGTCCTGCCCTGCCGGAATCGCCTTCAGCACCTGATCCAAAGACTCGACCGCGACGCGAACCGTCGCAGGAACCGACTTGATGTAGTGTTCCAGGGTCGTCTTCGGGGTGGAGTGACGAAGGTGGGCCTGAACGTCCTTCACGGTGGTGAGTTGCGCCATACAGGTGGAGCAGGTGCGGCAGCGCCCTTCGCCCGCACGCGGCGGAAGGGGAATATGTCCCGGCCGGCATACCCCGCAGGTAGCAAGCTTCTGGCAGGGGCGCTGAGAACCTTCGCCTCTGAACACTCCTTGCGAGCGCGTTCAATTCGCTGTGAAGCCATTCCGGGCGTGGGCCAATCCCTCTTTTTGGGGGTATTGTAGACCGATTGTCCTAAATGATAAAATATTAATAGAGGGGAAGACTGTGAGACCATTAGCACGTACCATCATGTTGTCCCTGTGTGTAGCCGCGGCTCTGCCGGCAGCGAACACTTACAGCGTCACTGAAGTCGCGATCGCGAGTTCGGTGTCCTATACGTACGCCGGCCACGGGATCAATACTAGCGGCCAGATTGCAGGCGACTCGCGGTACGTCACTGCCAGGGTCACCACTCAGCAGGGCTTTGTGTGGACCAACGGCGCGGCGACAACGTTGACGATCACCGATTCGGCGACAGCAATCAATGTCTCCGGCCAGGTGGTCGGTCAGGTCGGTTTCACCAGCGAAGCTTATTTGTATACAGCAGGAGCTTTCACCAACCTCGGCTTCCTGCCAGGCGGTACCGCCAGCGTGGCCACAGGCGTCAACGACAGCGGACAGGTCGTCGGCTATTCGTCCACTCAGTCAAGCGCCATGGAGGCCTTTTCGTACAGCAGCGGTGTCATGACTGCCTTGGGTTTTCTTCCAGGTGGTACCCAGAGCTGGGCTACGGGTATCAACGTGAGCGGGCAGGTGGTGGGCTACGGGGTCAACTCCTCCAGCCACAACGAAGCTTTCCTTTATAGCGGCGGTGTGATGACAGGATTGGGCACGCTGCCAGGCTACACCGATAGCGTAGCGATGGCCATCAACAACAACGGCCAGGTGGTTGGCTATGCGACCAATTCAGCGGGAGGTACCGAAGCCTTCCTTTATAGCGGCGGGACCATGACCGATCTGGGAACCCTGCCGGGGTTCAGCAGCGCGGCTGTGGCCATCAACAACAATGGTCAGGTGGTAGGCCGGCTGTCGCAGCCGAATCCGACGAACCCCGGACAACAAGTTCTTGCCGGAGCATTCCTTGCGAGCGGTGGGCAGTTGTACGATCTCAATACTCTGGCCCCGGCGGGTCAGGAACTCGGCGCCGCCCGGGTCTTCGTGGAGGCCACCGGCATCAACGATTCCGGAGCCATTGTCGCTAACAGCGCCCATTCGGCGTATCTTCTAATGCCGGCTGCGGGACAGTTCGTTCCGGTTACCCCCTGCCGCGTAGCGGATACTCGCACCGGGCCCGGCCCGTTCGGTGGTCCCTGGCTGGTCGGCGGCACTACGCGGACCTTTGCCATTCCGCAGAGCGCATGCGGCATTCCGGCCACGGCTGCAGCCTACTCTATAAATGTCACTGTCGTACCGCACGGGCCACTCCAGTACCTGACCGTCTGGCCGGCCGGTCAGACCCAGCCGGGCGTGTCGACCTTGAACTCGATGCAAGGCGACGTGGTGGCGAACGCGGCCCTGGTCGCCGCGGGCCAGAGTGGAGGAGTCAGCGTCTACGCCACCGATGCGACGGACGTGATCCTGGACATCGACGGCTACTTCGATTCGACTGGAAACGCGTTCTATCCCGTGCAGCCCTGCCGCGTGGCGGACACGCGCGGAGCGGCCGGCCCGCTGGGCGCCCCGTCCCTCGCCGCCGGCACGAGCCGCTACCTCCCGGTTCTCTCCAGCGGGTGCGGTCTGCCTGCCGCCGCGACGGCATACTCGATGAACGTGACGGTGGTCCCGCACGGCCTGTTGGAGTATCTGACAATCTGGCCAGGTGGACAGCCCCAGCCGTTCGTCTCCACATTGAACTCGTTCACGGGTAAGGTGGTTGCGAACGCAGCAGTAGTGCCCTCCGGGGGGAATGGCGACACAGAGGTCTACGTGACCAACCCCACAGACCTGGTTCTGGACGTAAACGGCTACTTCGCACCTCCGGGCAGCTCCGGCGGACTGACATTCTACGCCATCTCGCCGTGCCGGCTTGCGGATACGAGGCAAGCGAACGGTCCCTTCGGTGGTCCGGAACTGACCGCCGGAAGCACCCGCTCGTTCACGATTCCGGATAGCGCCTGCTCCATCCCGGCGAGCGCCGCAGCCTATGCGATGAACGTCACGGTGGTTCCCAGTGGCCCGCTTGGGTTTCTCACGGCCTGGCCGGCGGGATCGCTGCAGCCGAACGTTTCCACCTTGAACTCCTGGGATGGGACGGTGGTGGCGAACGCCGCGATCGTGCCCGCGGGCACGGGCGGGGCCGTCAACGTATACGTCAACGGCGCTACACACGTCATTCTCGACATCAACGGCTACTTCGCGCCATAAGCCATCGTCGGCCGCAAGGCCTGCGGTTGGGGTCGAAGATTTGAACCGCGAGTTGCCGAACCAGCCCTCACTAGTGTCAAAGATGGCGTGCTCGGACAGCGCCAGGGCGGTATGCCAGCTGCCGGGTGCGAGCAGCGCGCCTGACGGCGTGGTGCAGTGCTCGAATTGCGTCCACGGCCACGAGCACCACCGCCAGTAAGGGCGCACCGCCTATGCCCAATGTGACTTAGTTTTCGTGTCCGACTGCTAACCTGACGATCCTATTGTGGCGCAAGCTTCAGCATGCCACCGGGGGCTTTGGCCCACGGTCTGGCAGAGCGAGTTGAGACTCGCTCCAGCACACTGAAGGGTGCGCCACGCCCGAGTCCGTCCCTAATACGGTTGTACGCTGTGGGTTCCACCAGGGCGGCTGCCGACCGGCCAGGTGTCCATCAACTCGATTGGGGACTCTCGCCCCGAATCTTCCGCCATGGCCATCGATTGCCTTCAGGGGCCTACGAGCGCTCCTAAGCGAAGACTAAAGATTGCTCCGAGCCGCAAGCTGCTAGCCAATGTTGGGTTTATTGCTCTGGGTCAAAGAACCGAAGACTGAATCTAGTTATTCTGTCGCTATAGCCCAACAAGCAGGACGGCGGTAAACGATCGCCATCGCCGCCAATAGAGGAGGGATAAGGATGCCAAGGAGAAGCGTAAGCGTACCGCTGTTTCTGGTGGCGCTCATATTGGTAGCATTGACGCCAGCCAACGCGCAGTCGTTCCGGGTTCAATGTCCAACCAGCACCATCACCCACCCGGTACCCGCCAACAACAATACTGAGCCCGCGTATGCCGGTCCGACGCAGTACACGACCAATGCTCAGGGGTACGTGTCGCCGACCGCGGCAACCGTGAATGGCGCCATCAAGTGCCAGCAGATCTCGGGCGGTGACGGTTACTCGACGATGGCCGACGGCACGCAGACCTATATGTTCTCCTTCGGGCCGCTCTCGGGGCTGGCGGATATCGCGGCCGGCCTGCCGGGCACACAGTACCCGTCGGTCTTCAACACCCCGTATTCGGGCACGGTGACGAGGGGCGACCCCGCCACGACCGATGGGGCGACGACCGGCGCCGCTCCGTGGCCCGGTGCTCCGACATCGCCGTTTGCTGCCTCCTTTACGTTTAACGGCGCGGTGGGTCTTGCGCCCGAAGTGCTGCAGACAGCAAATATCTCCGACCTGGTCGCGGGCGCTATTCCCGCACCCGGTACGACTGGCACCTGCCCCGCTCCGACGGCAACGACAGTAACTGCCTACACGTTCGAGCCGGTCAACATATCGTCTGGGTCGCAGGTGATCGTCTCCCAAAGCCCAGCGCCTCCCGGCTTCCCTGTCGAAACGGTGGTTCCGGCGGTATATCTGGGCACCTTCACCATCACCTGCGTGGCCACCAACGTGACTTCCCCGGCCGGGTTCAGCCAGTATGCCTTCCAGTACACTGATGCAGCAGCGGCTGGGCAGGCGGCGGTAACCCTCTTGCAGGGCGTGAACGTATCGACACCTCCGGTGATCGATGGGCACGTAGACCCGCGCCCGATCATGGACGTCGGCGTGATGAACGGCAACATCCCGGCGCCACTGATCGCGTTCGACGAAGACGACGAGTTCTTCCTGACCCTCACGAACGTCGGCATGATCATGCGGCCCGACCTGTTTGAGCAGCACACCGTCCACTTCCACGGCTATCCCAACGCATCTTCGTTCTATGACGGTGTTCCGGACGCCTCGGTCGCAATCAACATCGGCGGCAGCTTCACGTATTACTACCTGGCGCCAGATGCCGGCACGTACTTCTGGCACTGCCACATCACGCCTCCCGAGCACTTGCAGATGGGCATGGTGGGGCAGCTCCATGTGCGCCCGCGCCAGGACCGGGTGCCTCTGGGCCAAAGCCTCTATACGTACCTCGGATACCAGAATGGGATCTCCGAACCCGGTACGCATCCTGTGGTGGACCTGCGCACGGCTTGCAACACCTCAGTCGATATCCTCTGCAGCGCCAGGATGCCTGCCGCCACCAACAGCGTCCTGCAAACGGCGGATGCTCTTGTGATCGATCCGGCGACGGGCCTGCACCCCGCGTACAGGTACACCTACAACGACGGCGACGGCTCGACGGCTTACGACGCCGAGTACCCGCTCCAGATGCACGGCTTTGACCCGAACTTCCACTTTGTCGGCATGACCTTCAACCCGGAGATGTTCGTGGATATGAAGGACAAGTTCTTCCTGCTGAACGGCCGGAGTTATCCCGACACGGTCGCGCCCGGGCCGCAGGCTACGGTGTCGAGTGATGGCCAGTTGCACTACTCGCAACCGCTGCCGGCCATCATCAACGTGCCGGCGGGCGGGAAAGCCCTCCTGCGCCTGGTGAACCTGTCGGTCTCGGAATATCACACGCTGCAGTCGCTCGGGGTTCCGATGAAGGTCGTGGGATTCAACGCCAAGCTCCTGCGAGACCAGGACGGCAACAACACCGAGTACTACACCAACTCGATTACGCTGGGCGGCGGCGAGTCGCTCGACGCAATCCTCGACACGAGCGCCGGCAAGCCGGATGGAACGCCGTATAAGGCGGGCGAAGTCTACTACCTTTACACGCCCAATCTTGACCACCTCTCGAATGACGCCGAAAACTTCGGCGGGCTCATGACTGAGGTCCATATCTGCAACACCGTCACCGGCAACACGTTTGGCAACACCTGCAACTAGAGAGCGCCAGAGGATTCTTCATCCGGCGCTAGGCACGCCCCCTTCTCCCTCCAGGGAGAGAGGGAGGGACTTCGGATTGAGACAGGGAGATGACAATGACAAAAGCGATTTCAAAAGGTGGATGGCTTTTGACGCCAATGGCGTTGGTGATCTTGATCGCGGCCGCTGCGAATGCCGCGACTCCAGGTATGACCAGCACGGCAGGTACGGCCGGGACCTTCAATTTGACGGCCCAGGACGCTTACCTCAACCAGCCGGACGGAGAGGCCGTTTACTCCTGGGGTTACGGCTGCGTGAGCGGCTCTTCCCCGGCCTTCGTGCCAGCGGCTATTGCCGGTGCCTCTTGCAACACGATGCAGGTGCCCGGGCCGACGATGGTGGTCAATGAAGGGCAGGTGGTCACCATCCATCTGACCAACAGTCTGCCCACGGCGGCAGGGAACACTTCGATCCTGTTTCCTGGCTTCCAGGTCACGTCCACCTGTCCCAATAGTGCTGCCAATCCACAAGGCCTGCTGGCGTGCGAGGCGGCTCCGGGCCAGACGGTGACTTATACGTTTACGGCCACTGCGGCGGGCACGCACGCCTACTACAGTGGGACACAAGGCGATCTCCAGATCGAGATGGGGCTTTATGGCGCCATCATTGTGCTCCCAACGGGTGGTGGGCCGGCTGCTTGCAATGGCACCAATACCAACCTGTACGGGAAGAGCGACTACGGGTCTGCGAACGCGGTCCCAGGCTTCCCCGAGCAGGATTTCCGGCTCGCGCACGCTGCCTACGACCACCCCAAGTCCTGCTATGACCGGGAATACCTGTTCCAGTGGGCCGAGATGGATACCAGGATCCACAGGCAGGCGCAAGCACAGGTGCTGGCGACGACTACGAGCGGAGTCTGCGCGACCGCGAGCAATCCCGGGTGCCGTCTGAACGTACAGACCGAGCCCTACCATCCCGCCTACTTCCTGATCAATGGGCGCTCGATGCCCGACCTCATGGATCCGAACTACGCGGGCGAGTATCCGCACCAGCCATACAACGGCAACCCGCACATGCATCCGGGCGAGCTGACGCTGATCCGCACCATCGGCCAGGGACGATGGCAACATCCCTTCCACGAGCACGCCAACCACGTGCGCATCCTGGCGCGGGACGGCAACCTGATCCTGACACCGGGCAATCCCACGACGAGTCTCGCCGGCATTCTGATGTTTAACACGGACACGACGCCAGGCGAGGCTTTCGACGGGATCTTCTACTTCACGGGCAGAGGACTGAACTGGGATCCCTATGGACACCATCCTGTTTCCAGTTCGAGCGATCCGCTGGCCACACTTCCTTGCACTCCGGACGCGAACGGCTACAACACGGGCAACCCCGCGGCTCTCAATTATTACGAATGGTGTCAGGACCACAACAAGCCGGTACAAGTTAACCCCTTCGGCGATGTGGCCACGGGCGGCCCGGCCACTCTACCCGATCCGAACATCTTGACCAACGGTCAATGGTACGGCGGCACTCCCTACCTGGGTCCGGATGCGAGCCTGCGCGCGTCAATGTCTACCTGTACCAGTAACGCTATAACCGGCAGCGCGACGCCCCAGACCGGCTGCACCACTCTGATGCCGTCGAATACGCAGGCCAACCCGGCCAACGAGCGGGGCTGGGCGTTTATGTGGCACTCGCACAACGAGCGCGAGATCACGACGAACAACGTTTTCCCAGGCGGCATGCTGATGATGATGCTGGTGGACACGAGGGAATTTGCAATTGACGAGACTATGTGAGGCAGCGCCGCCATCTGGCGGAACTGAAGATGGGAATCGAAGAAGAGAACAACGAGAGGCGATAAGGCGATGAGAACACTCAGCTCTACGATGAAGGCTTCAGTGCTTCTGGCCGGAATGCTCCTGGCCGGGACGGTCGCGGCCTTCGGCCAGCAGCAGATCAATCTGACTGCGGCGCCGACGACGACGACGCTGCCCGATGGCTCGGTGCTGCCGATGTGGGGATATTTCTGCGGCACGGCCGTGGCCGGCTCGACGGCGAAGTGCGCCGCCACCAATCCGGGGTCTACGGGGACCTGGTCGCCTGTGGTGATTACCGTTCCCTCGGGCCAGGGCCTGACCATCAACCTAACCAATAGCCTCTCGTTTACTCCGACGGGGAGCACGACAGCGAATGTAATTCCCACGTCCATAGTGATCGTGGGCCAGGTGGGCGGCGGTCTCGGCAGTGCCAGGACCAGCACGGCGAGTCCCGACCACTCCGAGAAACAGGGGTGCGCCACATGGTTCATCGCCGACCCCAACACCCCACCCGGCACCCCGTGCACCACGAACACACTCGGGGCTCTTCCGCCTGCGCAGGGGCCGCGCGTGCAGTCCATGGCCACGGAAGTGATGCCGGGGCCCTTCGCCCCGCTGAAGTGGACGGGGCTCAAGCCCGGCACCTACCTGCTCGAGTCCGGCACGCATCCCTCGATTCAGGTCCCCATGGGGCTGATCGGTATGGTTGTGGTCACCACCGCACCTAGCGGCACCACGGCCGGCACCGCGTATCCCGCGTCCGGCCCGGCTCCGGCGGTGACGTACAAGGCAGAGGTCCCCCTGGAATTCAGTGAAATCGACCCGGTACAAAACAAGGCTGTCAACACAGCGGTGAACACCGCTGGCTTCAGCGAGACCATGGTGTGGTCCGGCCAGATGAACGGGTGCGGCAATCCCACTTCGGCGAGCTACCACCAGTGCTATCCGCCGGCGGTGAACTACACTCCGTTCTACTACCTGATCAACGGCGTGGCGTTCAACAAGACCAATCCGGCGGCTTCGCTCTTCGCGGCTACGGCTGGCGTTTCTGGCGGTGTGCCCGTCACGACCGGAATCACTGGCACCGTTTTGGTGCGCCTCGTGAACGCCGGACTGCGGATGCACGTGCCTGCGATCGTCGGATCCCTGACACAGGGATTCAACGGAGCAGGCGCGGCCGCCACGGTTAGCGGATTCACGCTGGTCGCGGAGGACGGTAACGTCATTCCGAACTTGGCTGTTACCCCGGCGGGGGCTCCCCGTGTACAGACCGACGTCTTCATGGCCGCGGGCAAGACCTTCGACGTGATGGTCAATGTGCCGACCGGCGCCCCGCCTCCGTCCCTGCCGGTCTATGACCGCGAGCTGAGTCTGTCGGGCAATTCCTCCGTGCGTGACGCCGGAATGCTTGCCTACATCGGCGTCAATGGCGGCGGACTCCCGGTTGCGGTCGGATCGGGTGTATTCGCGGCCGCGGTGGCCCGCGCGGATACCTATAACGGCTTGGCTGCGGGAAAAGTACTGAGCGTGACGGATGCCTCCAAGGGCGTGATCGCCAACGACACCAATGTCTACGGCGTCACTCTGTTAACCGCTCCGACTAATGGCACGCTGAGTTGCAGCGCGCAACCTCAGAACTCTGTCGCGGGGATTTGCGCGGATGGAACGTTCACGTATACCCCCAACGGCACGGCGACCTCGGATTCGTTCACCTACTGCGCCAACGGCAAGGTTACGGGGGCAGTCTGCTCCTCGGGTTTGACGGCGACGGTGACTCTGGGCGCGTCGGGGCTTACTGGAAACCCCACCGCGATCGCCCAGAACTACACGGCCAAGACGGCCACCTATCTAAAGATTCCTTCGCCCGGTCTCCTGCTTGGGAACTCGGACCCGAGCGGCTTGCCTCTGAGCGTTGTCGTCCCGACGTCGCCACCTACCGGCGTGTTGGTGGATGCCCAGGGCGGCTTCAGCGTGTCCATCCCGTCGGGGACTTCAACGACCTTCCAGTACACCGTGCAGAACTCCCAGGGCAGGACTGCTACCGGAACCGTGACCGTCAACTTCCCGACGCCGAGCAATCTCCAGGTGAAGGTGGTGGATGCTCAGCTTTATAACAACTGCGCATTAGACCGTACCTGCATTGCCGGTCTGTCTGCGATTACCGACTACCGCTGGATCATCGAAGAAGACAAGACCTTCTGGCAGGACCCGAACTGCACCACCAACAGTAGCATTACCACAGCGGGCTGCCCCGGTGTTGTGCCGGGCCCGGCCGGGCAGACCACCGTCCCCAACTTCGGCATTCAGTTCCACGCCAGCGCCATGGGTTTCGTCGCCCAGGGCTGCACAGGGCCGCTCTCGTGCGAAGGCGGCCAGACCATGCTGGACACAGCGCCAGCTTGTACGGCCCCTGGAGTGCCGGCGGGTTGCAGCGCGACCGCCGGGCAGCACGTCCCAGCGGTATGCGACGTGGGCAATGGCGCATGCAGGCCCGATTCGACGGGAAATGGCTATACGCCGGTGCTGCCCAGCTCGGTCCATCTCGATCCCACCAAGCGGTATTACATCTCGGTGTTGCCCGGCGACGCGGCTAACCCATTTCCTGCTTACTTGAGTCAGCCTCAGTGTAATACCAACGGCACCCCGAACGGCACTTGCGGTCACGCCATGAGCGGTGCCCCGGTTCCTCCGGCCTGTAACATACTGATAGCCGGGTGTACCTCTACGAGCACTACGCCCTTCGCGGCCGTCACGGTGACGGTGGTGCCCACTCCGCTTCCTCCGGGGAAACTCTCGGTCATGGTGTTCGAAGACGACTTCCCGCTTAATGGCGAACAGGATAGCGGCGGCGGAGTTGACATACTCTCCCCCAACGAGCCCGGTTTGGGCGGTTTCAACATCGTCCTGTGGGACACCTTTGGATCGCTTGGCGATGTGGTCGGACAGGACACCAACGACATGTTCAACCAGCCCCTGTCGAACGCCCTTGCCGGAACGATCGATCCAACCTCGGGCTTGGACGCGTGTCCCGTTTCCGCCAATCCGCTCATGTCGGACGGCGGCGGCGGGCCGGGGCCAGCAAGTGGCATGACGGGTATGATCGTGACCTGTCCCAAGTACGAATCGGACAACAAGACGCTCTCGCCCCTGGCTGGCCAGGCGGTCATCGCCAATCTGATGCAGGATAAATTCAGCGTGCAGGCCTATCCGGGCGCCGACCGGATTGCGCGCGGGGAAGAGTGGATTCAGACCAATACTCTGGACGGCCAGCACCCCCACGATGCCTTCATCCGCATCGGTGAGCCCAGTTACTTCCAGGAATACGGACCGGCCGGCTACCACGTCAGTATTGGCTTTGCGAACCCGAAGATCATCAATGCCAGGCACGACGCCGTCTGCTCCGGCGCCTACGGCCCCGTCGGCCCCTGCAACAACACCATCCAGGGGCAGGTGAATATTTCGCGCCTGAGCCGGACACCGGACCAGAGGCTCTACCCCAGCGGCTCGCACGATGGTCTGGCGTGGACCCAATGCTGGGTCAGCTTGGGTGACCCGGACGCCGAGGACTTCATGTTCACGAAGTGCGACGCCGATGGGAACTTCAAGTTCACGAGTGTTCCCGGCGGGAACTGGAGACTGACCATCGGTGACCAATGGAACGACCAGATCATCGACGGCCTCTCGACGCCGGCTAACGTGGGCTGCATTCCCACGCCGCCCGCGACCACCTGCCCCACGGGCACCCTTACCACCCTCAACCTGGGACAGGTTGGCGTCCAGCAGTGGCAGAATAACGTGTACACCCGCACGTTCATCGACGACAACAAGGATGGAATCTGGGAACCCGGCGAGATCGGGATTCCGCTCATCTTTACCTTTGTTCACTACCGGGACGGGTCCCGCGCCAACGCTCTGACGACGGACTTCAACGGCGTCGCCAATTTCAACGAAACCTTCCCGCTGTTCAACTGGTATGTGGTGGAAGCGGACTCGGGCCGCTACAAGACTACCGGCATCCACACCGTCTACGACGCGGGCGGGCCCGCTGACGGCTCCACGTATTGCGGGCCGGGGAACGGCGCCCGCGCGTGCGGGACCTCGGGGGCCTACAACTTCCTGGCCAATACCTTCGAGGCGATTCCTCTGCCCGCCGACCTCTCCGTACCGGGCGCGGTCTATTGCGCCAAAGCGGATTGCGCGGCCGAGGCTGCGGGGTTCGCGGCTGGTACGGCGAAACCCAGCTCGTCAACGGCTTCCACCGGCCGCATCGATCCGCCCTGGGTTGGCTCGGAGGGCTGGTCGGGCGAAACCAACAATAGCAATTGGATTGAGTTCGGCAAGGCGCCTTTCGCGTCCTGCCCGCCGGCCTGCGTGACCGTCACCGCTACCGCCCCCGGGTCCACCACCCCCACTACCATGCAGGTGGGCGAGAACGGCGGTATCCATGGAAAGGTCGTCTATGCCTCCACGCGGCCGTTCGATTCTGCCGCGCAAATGATAGAACAGCCGTGGGAGCCGAATATTCCGCGCGTCACTATCAACCTCTACCGGGAAGGCTTTGCGTCGGACGGCGTGACTCCGACCCTCACGATGGTAGACACCACAACCACCAGCAGTTGGGACGACTGGGCGCAAGGGTTCTACCCCGGTAGCACCGCCGGCTCCGGCGCGGGTGCGGGACAAAAGCCCTACATGAGCTGCCCCGGACAAGGGACGGCCAGCGGCACCAACGCCGACTTGTTCTTCTTCACGCTGTATGACCAGCCCAACTTCCTTGACGCGTACAACGCTCAACATAACGGGGGCACTCCTCACACGCTTCCGTACAACTCCCAGTTCAAGTGCTACGACTCGATGCACATCTGGAACCAGGTCCAGCCGGCGACCATCGACGGCGAGTACTCGTTCCCCAGCGTCCTGGGAATCAACCCGACGACCGGGAAGCTAGTCGCGACGGTGGGAGCGACCAATGGGATCGGCGCATCCATGGCTGGGACGAACTGCACCATCTGTGTAGCGAATCCCGATACGACCGACAAGCATCGCGTCGGCAACCCCATGCTGCCCCCCGGCAAGTACGTCGCGGAAGTGATCATGCCTCCGGGCTATGAGGTTTACAAGGAAGAAGACAAGAACCTGCTGATTGGCGACAACTACATCGCGCCAGTCGCGCAGCAGTTCTTCGGGTTGGGCGGCGACATCTTCATCATGCCGGACCAGGCCTCGGTGG
This sequence comes from uncultured Solibacteraceae bacterium, assembly GCA_964493965.1. Classification (GTDB taxonomy): domain Bacteria; phylum Acidobacteriota; class Terriglobia; order Bryobacterales; family Bryobacteraceae; genus DASWZN01. The sequence goes on along the minus strand of CAZBQQ010000112.1, from coordinate 6,523 downwards.
CTGGGCTCTACGAACCCGGCTCCCAGGGCTACAACCCCAACAACTTCCAGAACATGACCACAGCCGAAGGGCTTGGGCAAGAACTCGCCCTCCCGGCTTACCCCGGTTTCCAAGACCCGGTATGGCCGTGCGTGGGCGAAATGCGCGTTGTGCCCGACTACCTGAGTCTGTTCCCGAACGCTGCGGAGGCCGCTCCGTATGCCGGAGCCACCAGGCCTCTCTGCGACCGCAAGGAAGTCACGCTGGCCAACCAGATGTCGGTGAGCGCGAAGTTCTTCCTCTTCACTTCGACCCACATCGCCGCGCATTTCACCGGCGTGATCACGGACGATTTCACCTCGGAATTCGATCCGTTTGCGCCTCAGTTCGGCGAGAAGTTCTCGCCGGCCAACATGGCGGTGTCCACGAAGGACTACCTCGGGAACGAAGTCTCCCGCGTTTACACCGACCACTACGGGCTCTATGACGGCCTGAATTACTCGAGCTGGGATGTGGATCCGCCAAACATCACCGGATACGCGCCCAGCATGATGATTCAGTGCATGAACGACCCCGGGCCGATCCCGGACACGAACTCGAGCTCGCCGACCTTCGGGCAGATGATCACCGATCCTCTGTTCAACCCGGCCTATAGCCAGTTCTGCTACGAGTTGCCGTACATGCCGGGCTTGACCACCTACCTCGACACGCCCGTGGTGCCGACGCAGGCCTTCGTGGGCGCTGGCTACAACAATCCCGATTGCGCCTATCCGGATGCCACCCCGGCCATCGCTGAAGTGGATGGCGACCAGATCGGGCCTTGGGTCGCTGCCGCCGGCCACACGCTGACGATCACGGCCCTGGGCAACGAACCGGTTATCAACTACGGGTACGGCGGTCCATCCGCCTCGGTGGCGCCCTTCAATCAGAAGACGGTCAACCGCCACTATGGCTTTGGGACGAGATGCACGGCCGTAGGCGGGGCCTGCACCGCGGTGTCGAGCGTTACGATCGGCGGCGCTCCGGCAACCATCGGGGGCTGGAGCGACACCTCCATCACGGTCACGGTGCCCACCACCGGGCCAGCCGTGCCAAATTGCCTCATCCAGCAACAGGCGCAATACGCGCCCGGAGCGACAACCGCGCAGTGCGGCGAGCTGGTGATAACGGCCGGCAACGGCAAGCAGTCGGTGGATGCCGTAACCGTCACCATCGGCGGCAAACAGCCCACCCACGTGGCGGCCTCGGGCAAGATCCAGGACGCGATCGACGCTGCCGCTCCTGGCGACTTGATCATCGTCGACCCGACTTGCAGCACCACAGCCGGAGCCACGACCGCTTGTACTACACCTTCGACCACCAACATTCACACCACCGCCACTCACACCGAGATGGTGATTATGTGGAAGCCGGTGCGGCTGCAAGGCGCCGGCGCCGCTTCAACGATCATCAGCGCCAATGCGATCCCGGCGGGCAAGCTGCTGGACCCCTGGCGCCGGCATGTCAACTGCCTGTTCGGTTTGACGTTGCAGGGCGTGCCGTACACCGCGTCCGGCGGCGGAGCTCCGTACGATCCAAGCGGTTTGTATAGCTGTCCCGAGGCGGGTTGGCAGTACTTCACTGCGCAGCCCAACGTTCCTCAGATTGACCGGCTGCCGCTGGAAGCGACCATTGGCTGGACTGCATCTCTGAACGGCAACCTGGCCGAACTCCTGCAAGAGCCCTCGCTGATGGGCGCCTACGAAGGAGCCGGAATCACGGTCCTGGCCAAGGGCCTCGATTTCCACGGGCAGGCCCCGTGGAGCGACGGCACCGAGTTTGGCGCGTTCCCGGCGGTCACTACTCTGCTTACCGGCGTGGTGAGTAATCCGGCTTCGCTTACAGGGATCCCGTTGGGCGATGCCAACGCGCTCTGCCACACCAGCAGGACGGTCACGGCCAACCCGTACCCGAGCAACTTCGTCTGCAACCCTTCGAGCATCGACGGCTTGAGCATCACCAACAGCTCCCAGGGCGGCGGCGGAATCTTCGTGCACGGCTGGGCGCATTTCCTCGAAATCGCCAACGACCGCATCTACAACAACGCGGGTACGCTCTCGGGCGGCATCAGCGTCGGCCAAGGCGAATTCGCTCTTCCGTACATCCAGGGGAGTGCAACCAACGCGGCTCCCGGCTCGTGCAGCAACGGTGCGGGATTTGTTGCCAATCAACACCTCCCGATGTGCTTGCAGTTGCACGAGAACGTGCACAACAACTACATCACGAACAACTCCTCGCTCGGCGATGAATTGTTCTCGGCGACCCTGTCGGGTGGCGGCGGCGCTACCGTCTGCACCGGCAACGACTACTACAAGTTCAATTACAACTGGGTCTGCGGGAACATAAGCTCAGGCGAGGGCGGCGGGATGGTTCACCTCGGGGAAATCTTCAACGGCGACATCGAACACAACTCGTTCGTGTTCAACGAGAGCTCCAACCCGACCATCCCGACCAACGGCGGCGGCATCATGGTTCAGGGCACTCCGGATACGGACCCGGTTTGCCCCGGCGTGGCCGACACCGACTGCCCGCCGGGCTTGAGCGACGGCACGGGTCCAGGACTGGTGATCAACGCCAACCTGATCCAGGGCAACTCGGCGTCTAGCGGCAGTGGCGGCGGCATCCGCCTCCAGCAGGTCAACGGGACGGAAGTGGGCACATTCGCGTCGCAACCGCAGTTCTGGCGCGACGTGACCATCACCAACAACATGATCGTCAACAATGTGGCCGGTTGGGACGGCGCCGGCATAGCGTTGCAGGACGCGTTGAAGGTGAACATCGTCAACAACACCATCGCTCACAACGATACCCTCGCTACCTCGGGCGTGCTGACCACCAGCATCGGGACGCCCCTGGCCAGCGCCCCGGCGGGGAACTGCACCCAGGCTGGGCCCACCGGTGCGAACACGGCTTCGTGCCCGCAGTCGGCCGGTGTGACCAGCATGCAGAACTCCACGCTGATGAAACAGGCCATGACCGGGCTGACGATCACCTGCCCGCCGGGACACGCGGGTTGCACAGGGTTCTCCAATCCGATCCTCTATGGCGACGTGATCTGGCAGAACCGCTCGTTCTACATCGGTGTAGGCAACATGGGGACAGGGAACCTGAACCAGCAGAAACTGGTTACACTGTTCAGTGCCTTTACCTCAACGGCCGCCCCGGCCCAGGCGACAACCGGAGCCTGCGCGACGAGCGGGATCAGTTACTGGGACGTCGGAGTGCGCGGAGACAGGACGGTAGCCGGCCACGAATCGGGGTTCTCCCTCTCGCCGGTGAACTCGTTCCTGTCCAGCGGCACCTATCCTGCTGGCAACCACGATTCGACGACAAGCGACCCGGCCGTTGTCAGCCAGTATTGCAACGGTTCGCGGGTGCCGCCGGAATGCACTGCGACGGATGGATGCGCGGGGCCGCACGGATTTGGAGTGCCTCCGGGCATCGCGGACGCCCTGTCGCCGAACCCGGTGTTTAGCCTGACGCCATCTGCGACGGTGGACGAAGGCAACAACTGGATCAACGTGAGTTGGGGTCCGCTCTCGCTCACGAACCCCTCGGTCCTAGGAACGGATGGGAACTATGGCGGCGGCGCACTGCTGGGGAATTACTCGCTGACGGCGGCCTCCCCGGCGATCAACTACATCCCATGCACCACCGGCCTCAACGCTCCTTGCGGGGTGGCCGCCATCGGAGGGGTGCCGGCGTTCACTTTGCCGAGTCTGGACTTCTACGGCAATCTGCGGCCCGATCCCAACACGAACAAGGTGGACGTGGGCGCAGTGGAGTACGGCTCCGTACCGCCGGCGCTGGCTGCTCCTACACTGACGCCTGCGACGTGGACCATAGCCCACGCTCGCAACTGCCCGGGCACCGGCGTGGCCGGGATTCTGGCCTGCGCTCTGGATCCGAGTCAGACGTTTACTCTGACCAATCCGGGCAGCGCGACTCTGACCGGCATTACGAACGGAGTGCTGGGTGGAACCGCGGCGAACATTGCCAACTACACCATCGTGCCGCTGCTGTCCACCTGCGGTCCGTTGGTCCCGGGCCAAGTGGTGAGCGTCACGAGTTTAGCCCAGAACGCCACCTGCACGATCACGGTACAGTTCAAGCCGTTGACGGGGCAGGCGGCAGGGGCGAAGCCGGCGACGATTTCAGTGACCGACGCGGCCGGCACGCAGACGTCGACCTTGAACGGGACGGCGAACTAAACTTCCACGCCGCTCGCGGCTCCCCCGCGAGCGGCTCCTTTAAACAGCCCTGGGGCCGGCCCAGACAACCGGCCCCAGGATTTCCAGAAACCCATAGAGACAGGGATACGGCGATGGCTAGAGACAACAAGTCGAGGAAGAAGACGGCGCTGCTGGCGCGAGTTCTCGCCGGCAGCGTTCTTGTTTTAGGGATACCTGAGACTTTGCCCGCTCAGGCCAGTCAACCAGTAACTCCGCCAGCTCAGGCTGCTGGCTCCACGAAGTCCGTGTCTGCGGTTGGCAAGACTTACCTGGCCGACCGTGTTTCCAGGCGAGCGCATCTGTATTATGAGGGCGTCTGGGGAGTTGACTCGCTCAAGGTAAAGTACACCGAATCGGGCGAGATGATCCGCTTCAGCTACCGCGTGGTGGATCCGGCCAAGGCCGTTGCGCTCAATGATAAGGAGGTAGAGCCTTCCCTGGTGGATCCACAAGCTGGGGTGAAGTTGGTAGTCCCGCAAATGGAGAAGGTGGGGAAACTGCGCCAGAGCAGCGCGCCTATCGCCGGGAAGTCGTACTGGATGGCCTTCTCTAACCGTGGCAGGCGCGTGAGACCTGGCGATCGCGTGAGCGTGGAAATTGGGCACTTTCGAGCCGACGGGCTCCTCGTCGAATAGGGGAGCGCTCAGACCCTCGTGTAGGCGAACAAATTCCGACAAAGGACAAAGACAAAGGACGACTCTGATGTTACGAACACTATCGGTATCATGTATATCTCTGACGTTTGCCGCGTCGCTCGCTGTGGCCGCCGAGGCCGCTCCGGAGAAAGCCCAACTTTCCGCGGCTCAGATCGTGGACAAGTATGTTGCTGCCAGCGGCGGTTTACAGGCCTGGCGAGCGGTCCAGACCTTGTCATTGGCGGGAAAACTGGGGGTAGGCGGCAACCAGCGCGCTTCCCTTCACGTCCCCACCGCCGACCCGGTCCCGAATGGGGCTTCGCCGGTCGTTTCTCATCGGCGGGTGGAAGAAGTGCAAGTGCCGTTCCTGATGGAACTGAAGCGGCCCCGCAAGCTGCGATTCGAGCTGCAGTTCGCCGGTCAGACCGCGGTTCAAGTGTATGACGGGGTCAATGGCTGGACGCTGAAACCGTTCCTGAATCGGAACGAAGTTGAACCCTATACGGCCGACCAAATCAAGATCGCTTCCATGAAGTCGGACCTGGATGGCCCTCTGATGGATTACGCCGCCAAGGGGAACCGCGTCGACTTGGACGGTGGCGAGAAGGTGGAAGGCCGCGATACGTACAAGCTGAAGCTCACCATGAAGAACGGGCAAGTTGTGCACGTCTGGATTGATTCCCAAAGCTTCCTGGAGACGAAAATTGAAGGGACTCCCCGGCGGCTGGATGGCGTCGAGCATTCCGTGGAAACCTACTTCCGCGACTATCGGGCGGTGGACGGGTTGCAGATCCCCTTTGTGCTGGAGACGAAAGTTCTGCCCGCAGCCAAGAACGCGCTCGGGCTGAGGGATACGCCGGTACCCGTCGAAAGAATCACGATCGAAAAGGTCGAGGTCAATCCCAAGCTCGAGGAATCGCACTTTTCGAAACCGGTAGCCGGACCCGCGACGAGTGCCAAAGCGAAGGCAACCGCGGGCCAGAGTTGAGGGACCTCGGTCGCAACGCTTCTTCGAGGAAAGAGACGAGTATGAATGACAACGGACTTGCGAAACGGAGAGTGATTGCAGCAGGATTCCTTTTTCTCTGCGCAGCCACCGGACTGAGTCGCGGACAGTCCAGTCCGACTGGTGCGGCGCCGCCTTCCGTTAAGTCTTCTCCGGCCCTGCCCCGGGGCAACACTTCCCCGCCTGACTTTTTTGCGGGGCTGGCGTTTACGGACGACCAGAAGGCGAAGATTGACCAGATACATCAGGATACAAAGTCGCGTCTGGAGGCCGTGAACCAAGACCAAAAGCTGAGCCCGGAGGCGAAAGAGGCGATGCTCGGAGGCTACCATCGGATTGAGAACGGCAAGATTTTCGAGGTGCTTACGCCCGACCAGCAGCAAGAAGTTCGCAAACGGGCCTCGGCTTGGCGGGCTTCGGCGCGACAGCGACAGTCTCAATTGCACGAATCCCAACTGCCAGAGAGGAAGTCCCCGCAGGAGTAGACGAAATGGCGCCAAGCGCAATGCCGGAGAAGCGGGACCGCTATTTCCAGGACTTCCCTTCACGAGCGGGAGGGCCCGCGCCGGCGCCGCAGGATCGCTGCCAGACCCGCTCGCTGGTGCTGACCTCGCAGATGCCGGTGGCCAAGT
>CAZBQQ010000111.1:0-19352 GCA_964493965.1 uncultured Solibacteraceae bacterium | reverse complement strand
ACGCCACCATCGAGCTCTTCCGGCGCGCCGGCTTCCACATCACCACCAGCAGCCGGTCTTACTTCCCGGCCATCGACGACCCCGAGATCGAGTGCATGCTCATCCGTGCGCAGGAAATGGCGCGCTACGTCGAGGATGGTGTGCTCGACGCGGGCCTGACGGGTCTCGACTGGGTGGCGGAGAACGAAGCCCAGGTCCACACCGTCTGCGATCTCATCTACGCCAAGCAGAGCTTCGGCAAGGTGCGGTGGGTGCTGGCGGTGCCCGAGGCCTCTCCCATCCGATCGGTGAAGGACCTGGAGGGCAAGATCGTCGCCACCGAGTTGGTCGCCACCACCAAGCGATACCTGGCCGCGAATAGCGTGAGGGCCAAGGTCGAGTTCAGTTGGGGCGCCACCGAGGTGAAGCCGCCCGAGCTCGCCGACGCCATCGTAGAAGTCACCGAAACCGGCTCCTCGCTGCGCGCCAACAAGCTGCGCATCATCGAGACCGTGCTCGAATCGAACACCCAGCTCATCGCCAACGTGGAGGCATGGAAGGACGAGTGGAAGCGGCACAAGCTCCAGGACGTCCAGATGCTGCTCGAGGGCGCCATCAACGCGCTGGGTAAGGTGGGCCTGATGCTGAACGTCAGCCGCGATTGCCTTCAGGCCGTGCTCGACGTGCTGCCCGCGCTCAAGAACCCCACCATTTCGCAGCTCAGCCAGGGCGATTGGCTGGCCGTCAACACCATCCTCGACGAATCCACCGTGCGCACCATCATTCCGCGGCTGAAGAAGGCGGGCGCGGAGGGCATCGTCGAATATCCGCTCAACAAGATCGTGATGTAGCCATGATCCGGATCATTCCATCGAGTGGGGCGGGGAAGCTTCTCAAGCGGCGGGCGGCGCGGCTGGCCGAGGCCGAGGAGACCGTGCGGCCCATCCTCGCGGCCGTGCGCGACCGGGGCGACAAAGCGCTGATCGAATTCGCGAGGCGCTATGACGGCCTCGACCGCAAGACGGTGCGCGTGCCCGAGCGAGAGCTGGCCGAGGCGGGGAAGCACCTACCCAGGGAACTGCGCAGCGCGGTGCGCGACGCTTCGAAGAACATCCGGGCGTTCGCTGCGATGCAGTTGCCCCGGGAGAAGATGGAGAGCCTGGAGCCGGGCCTGTCAGTGGGCCAGATCGTGCGGCCGCTCGATGCGGTGGCGGCGTACATCCCTTCGGGTCGATACCCGCTGCCATCGACCCTGATGATGACCGTGATTCCGGCGCAAGTGGCCGGCGTCCCGCGGATCTGCGTGGCCTCGCCGCGTCCGGTGGCGGCGATTCACGGCGTAGCGTCGATCCTCGGCGTGAAGGACGTATTTCAGATGGGCGGTGCGCACGCCATCGCCGCGTTCGCCTACGGAACGCGCACAGTCCCCAAGGTCGATCGCATCGTGGGGCCGGGCAACATCTACGTGGCCGCTGCGAAGAAGCTGCTGGCCGGCGAGGTGGGCATCGATTTCGTCGCCGGGCCGACCGAGATTCTGATCATCGCCGAAGACGGAGATCCGAAGGTGCTGGCGATGGATATGCTGGCCCAGGCCGAGCACGACGTGGATGCCGCGGCCATATTGCTCACCACCTCGGCCGAGCTGGCGCGCGCGGTGGCGGCTGAGATAGAGGCGCAACTCGCCGTGCTGCCCACTGCGGCCGTGGCTGCGAAGGCCATCGCCAAGAACAGCGCGATCATTTTGGTGGAGTCGCTGGACGAGGCCATCGAGCTGGCGAACGGGTTCGCGCCCGAGCACCTCAGTATTCCGTCGATGTCGCTGCTGGCCGAAGTCCGCCACGCGGGCAGCGTTTTCGTGGGTCCGGACAGCCCCGAGGCAGCGGGCGATTACGCCTCCGGCCCCAACCACGTGCTGCCCACAAGCGGTGCCGCCCGTTTGCGCGGCGGCCTCTCGGCGGCGGATTTCGTCAAGGTGATCTCGGTGCAGAAGCTGAGCGCCGCGGCTCTGGCGCGCCTGAAGCCCGCGATTACCACGCTGGCTCGGGCCGAGGGCCTCGAGGCGCACGCGCGCTCGGTGGAGGTGCGCCGAAATGACTGACGCTCCGCGTCCGCGCCAGGCCGTCCTGAACATGGCGCCCTACTCGCCGCCCACCGCCGGCCGCTCCGGCAAGCTGCGCCTCGATTTCAACGAGAACACCGTGGGCTGCTCGCCGCGCGTGCTGGAGGCGCTGCGCGAGCGGATCGGAACGGCCGATCTCGCGGTGTATCCCGAGTACGGCGAAGCCAGGCCGGCCGTCGCGGAGTTCTTCGGCGTGCCGTCCGACAACCTGCTCTTCACCAACGGCACCGACGAAGCCATCCAGGTGCTGATCAACACCTACGTGGATGATGGCGACCAGGTCCTGCTGCTGCGGCCGTCTTACGCCATGTACCGCTTCTACGCCGACGTGGCGGGCGCCGCGGTCCGCGAAATCGGCTATCGGGACGCGGACCTGGCGTTCCCGCTCGAAGAGTTGCTGGAGGCGGCCGGCCCGGCGACGCGCGCCATCCTGATCGCGAACCCGAACAACCCCACCGGCACCGCCGTCTCGCTCGAAGGCATCGAGCGGATTCTGGACCGCGCGCCCGCCGCCGCCGTGCTGATCGACGAGGCGTACTTCGAATTCTGCGGCATCACCGCGCTGCCCCTGCTGGCCGCCCGGCCTAACCTGTTCGTGAGCCGCACGTTCTCGAAAGTGTACGGCATGGCCGCGATGCGGATCGGCTGCCTCATGTCGCAGGCACCGAACGTGGCGTTCCTGCACAAGGCGCAGTCGCCCTACAGCGTGAACGCGCTGGCGGTACTGGCGGCGAGCGTGGCCGTTCAAGATCGCGGCTATGTCGAGAACTACGTCGCCGAGGCGCTTCGCGCGCGCGACATGCTGTGCCGCGGGCTCGACCGGCTGGGCATCGGCTACTATCCCAGCCAGGGGAATTTCATTCTGGCGAAGATCGGGCCGCGGTCGATCGAAATCCGCGACCGGCTGCGTGAGAAGAGCGTGCTGGTTCGCGACCGCAGCTACGAGATCCCTGGCGCGGTCCGCATCACCGCCGGCACCTGCGAACAGACGGGGCGATTCCTGGACGAATTGGAGAAGATCTGGCGATGAGCGGCCGCATTCTGGTGTTCGACATGGACGGCGTGCTGGTGGACGTGACCGAGTCCTATCGCGAGGCCATCCAGCAGACGGTGGAGCACTTCACCGGCCGGCGCGTCACGGGCGAGCGGATCCAGGACTACAAGAACCAGGGCGGCTGGAACAACGACTGGGATCTCTCGCACCACTTTATCCAGGGCTTCGGCGTCGAGGTGGCCTACGGCAACGTGGTCGACTACTTCAACGAGATCTTTCTGGGCGACGACGGATTGATTCACCGCGAGCGCTGGGTGGCCGCGGATGGGCTGCTCGACCGTCTCGCGAAGGGCTATCAGCTCGCGCTCTTTACGGGCCGGCTGATGGTGGAGGTAGAGGTGACGCTGGGCCGGTTCGCGCCGAAGCTGGCGTTCGAACCCATGATCACCGCGGACGACGGTGTCGCTCCGAAGCCTTCTCCAGAGGGACTGCAGCGGATCGCCCGCATGAATCCGGGCAAGGACTTGTGGTACGTGGGCGATTCTGTGGACGACGCGCGCAGCGCCAGGCAGGCGGGCGTCCCGTTCATCGGCATCGCCGCCCCGACGAGCCTGCGCAGGAGCGAGCTGGTGGACCTGTTCCGCGCCGAAAACGCCATCGCCGTGCTCGACGACATCAACCAACTGGAGGCCGCGCTGCCGCAATGAGGACCGCGAACATCGACCGCAACACGAAAGAGACGCGCATCCGGGGCCGGCTGCGGATCGATGGCCGGGGCCGCTATCAGATCTCGACCGGCGTGCGATTCCTCGACCACATGCTCGAGCTGTTCACGAAGCACGGCGGCTTCGACCTCGACCTCAAGGCCGACGGAGATCTCGATGTGGACCAGCACCACACCGTCGAAGATGTGGGCATCGTGCTCGGCGACCTGTTCTCGGAGGCCCTGGGCGACCGCCGCGGCATCAACCGGGCCGGCTATTTCGTGATGCCGATGGACGAGACCCTGGCCGTGGCCGCGGTCGATCTCGGGGGCCGGCCGTTTCTGGTCTACAAGGACCGCGTCAAGGTGCGGCTGGTGGGCGATCTCCAGGCCGAGCTGCTCGAGGACTTTTTCCAGGGCTTCACGACGCACGCCGGAGCGAATCTGCACGTGAAGGTGCTCGACGGCCGCTCCAGCCATCACAAAGTGGAGGCGGTTTTCAAGTGCTTCGCGCGGGCCATGCGTTTCGCGTGCTCGAAGGATAAGCGCCTGCGAGGCGAGCTGCCTTCGACCAAGGGGCTGCTGTGAGGAGTGCACTCGTGTCGAGGCGTGCGTCGAGACGAGTCTCGACGCGGCAGGCTGAGAGCCTGCGCCACGGCACAGGGCCAAGAGGCCAGTCATGATCGCCATCTTCGATTACGGTGCCGGGAACCTGCGTTCGGTGGAGAACACGCTGCAGGAAGTCGGCGCGGAATACACGATCGTCCGCGACGCTGCCGGCCTGTCGAGGGCAGCGAAGATCATCCTGCCGGGCGTGGGCCATTTCGGCCAGATGATGCGCGCCCTCGATCGCCTCGGCGTCCGCGACGCTCTGATCGAGCGCATCGGCGCGGGCGTTCCGTTTCTGGGCATCTGCCTCGGCCTTCAAGCCCTGTTCGAGAAGAGCGAGGAGGCGCCGGAAGCGCGCGGCCTGGGGATCTTCGAGGGCACGGTGACGCGGTTCCCCGCCGACGCGCGCGTGCCGCACATGGGCTGGAACAACGTAACAGGGCCGGCGCGGCTCCTCGCGGGCGCGGGTCCGGAGCCGTACCTCTATTTCGCTCACAGCTACTACGTCCCGCTGAACCCGGCCACGGCGGCCACCTGCACTTATACGCTGCCCTACACCGCGGTGCTCGAAAGCGGCAACGTCTTCGGCGTGCAATTCCATCCGGAGAAATCGGGCCCGCTGGGACTCAAGATCGTAAAGAATTTCGTGGAGCTCTGATGCTGGCCAAGCGCATTATCCCCTGCCTCGACGTGACCGCCGGCCGCGTGGTCAAGGGAATCAACTTCGTGAACCTGCGCGACGCGGGCGACCCGGTGGAACTGGCAGATCGCTACAACCAGCAGGGCGCCGACGAGCTGGTCTTCCTCGATATCACCGCTTCGAGCGACAACCGCGACACCATGGCGGACGTGGTCGCCCGCACCGCGAGGCGGGTCTTCATCCCCCTGACCGTGGGCGGAGGAATCCGTTCGGTCGCCGATGCGCGCAAGATCCTGCTGGCTGGTGCGGACAAGGTGAGCGTCAACACCGCCGCCGTGACGCGGCCCGAGCTGATCACGGAACTCAGCGAGGAGTTCGGTGCGCAGGCCGCGGTCCTGGCCATCGACGCCAAGCGGGCCGGCCCTGGCGCCTGGCACGTGTACGTGCGCGGAGGGCGCGACGACACCGGTATCGACGCCATCGAGTGGGCCGCGCGCGGCGAGGCGCTGGGGGCAGGCGAAATCCTTCTGACATCGATGGACACAGACGGAGTCCAGGACGGCTTCGACTGCGAGCTGACTCGCACGGTCTCCCGAGCCACGCACATCCCGGTGATCGCTTCGGGCGGCGCCGGCAAGCCCGAGCATTTCACCCGCGTGCTGACCGAAGGCGAGGCCGATGCCGCGCTCGCGGCATCCATCTTCCACTACGGCACCTACACGGTGGCCGACCTGAAGCAGCACCTCGCGGCCGGCGGCGTCCCCGTGCGGAGGATGCCGTGATCCTGCCCTGCATCGACCTGATGGACGGCAAGGTGGTGCAGCTCATTCAGGGCCGCGAGAAGGCGCTCGACGGGCCGGGGCCGGAAGAGATGCTGCGCCGCTTCGCGCCGTTCCCGGAAATCCAGGTGATCGACCTCGACGCCGCCATAGGCAGCGGCTCGAACGACGCCATCGTCGAGTTCCTGGCCGCGCGGGCGGTGACGCGCGTGGGCGGCGGCGTGCGCACGGTCGAGCGCGGGCGCGCGCTCATCGCGCAGGGGGCGAGCAAGGTGATCGTGGGCACGGCGGCCTTCGGCCCAGCCGGCGTGCGCGCGGAGTTTCTCGAACCCCTGGCCGAAGCGATCGGGCGCGAGCGCGTCATCGTAGCCCTCGATTCGAAAAACGGTAAGATCGTGGTCAAGGGATGGCGGGAGGCGACCACGCTCAGCGCCGAAGAAGTTCTCGGACTGCTCGAGCCTTACTGCTGCGGGTTCCTGTGCACCTATGTGGATAAGGAAGGGATGCTCGAGGGCACCGACCTCGACTGGTTCCGGCGCTTGCGCCGGGCGACCGCGCACGAACTCACCGCGGCCGGCGGCATCACGACCCTTGAAGAGATCCGCGAGCTTCAGCGCCTCAATATCCACGCCGCGCTCGGCATGGCGATCTACACCGGACGGCTCAGCCTTGAAGAACTGGCCGGCATGGGCGCTTAGCGCGCTGCTCGTTCTTCTCATCCCCGGCGCCGCGCGCGCGCAGGGCAATTACGAAATACAGGTCTACGGCTCGGAGACCGTGTCCCCCGGCAGCACCATGGTGGAGCTTCACTCCAACTTCACGATCGAGGGGACGAAGCAGATCATCGACGGGATGCTGCCCACCATCCACCAGCTGCACGAAACGGTCGAGATCACGCACGGCTTCACTCCCTGGTTCGAGCTGGGCTACTACAACTTCACCAGCGCGCAGGACGGCTACGGCTACAACTGGGTGGGGACGCACCTGCGGCCGCGGTTCGCCATTCCGGAATCCTGGCACTGGCCCGTGGGGGTGAGCCTCTCGAACGAGCTCGGCTACCAGCGGGCGCTCTATTCGAGCGACACCTGGACTTGGGAGATCCGGCCCATCGTCGACCAGAAGTACAAGCGGGTCTATTGGGCGTTCAACCCGACCTTCGACCGCTCCTTCCACGGTCCCAGCGTGAACCAGGGTGTGGTGTTCTCGCCCAACGTGAAGGTCAGTTACGACGTGACGAAGGCCGTCGCGGCGGGCATCGAGTATTACGGGTCGATCGGCCCGGTTACGGGCTTCGATCCGCTCCGCGACCAGGAGCAGCAGATCTTCTCCGCCATCGATCTGAACGTCAGCCCGAGGTGGGAGTTCAACTTCGGCGTGGGTGTCGGCATGACGCGATCTACCGACCACTTACTGGTCAAGATGATTCTGGGTTACCGGTTCGGGCGCTGAGGTGAGCGATCGACCGTTAGCATCACCGCCTGTGCGACCGTTCCGCCCGCACCCGTGCACGTCAGCACGTAGCCGTAGGAGCCTGGAGCCACGGGTGTGACGGATTCAGTCCCGCGCGCGGGCCGCTTCCCGACCCAATCGCCCGACGCCAGACATTCCGTCGCGCCCTCGACCGACCACCGCAGCCTGGCCGCATGGCCGAACACGATCGCTGACGGGGCCACCGTGAAAGCCGTCGACTCGGCGGCCAGGACGCCCGGTCGGGAAGCAGCCTTGGAGCCCGCCTGCGCTGCCGACGACGCTGCAGGCCCCCGGCTGTGCGCCAGCAACCAGTCATAAATATTCTGGTTGTAAATGTCGTAGGCCGGAAGGCCCTGGCCCAGCCCCGTCAGGCCGAGCACCGGCATCTCTATGCCAACGTGGCTGACCCCTGGCAAGACCGTGATCTTGGCCCGTTCCACCGGGTTGCAGGCATTGATGGAGTTCACCGTATCGACCTGGCCCTGATACGGCACCGTCGTGTCCGCCTCGCCGTTAAAGGCCCAGGCCGGCGTGTCCTTGAGAACGCACCCCGAGCTGGTGCCATAGGGGCCCGAGAGCGGTACCACGGCCGCAAGTTGATGTGGGTAGTTAGTGACATAGTCCCACGTATCGCCCGAGCCCTGGCTATGGCCGCCCATATAAATGCGCGAAGTGTCCACGTTGTAAGTATTGATGGCGTAATCGAGGAATAACTTCGTCTGGGCCGCGGTCACGACGAAGGTCAGGGCGTCGACGCACCGCTGTGGCGAGAGCACGATGAAGGGGCGCGAGTCGTCCCAGGGCCCCTGGTTAATCAGCTTCACCAGGTTGCCGCCTTCCAGGATCGAGAGTGGCGCCTGAACCGTGTAGGGATTGAGAAAGCGCGCACCGGTCCATCCGTGCTGGTAGATGATGAGCGGAAACTTCTGGTTGGGATCGTCGCTGTAATTCACCGGTAAGTGCTCGTAGTATCCCAGGTGGGCGCTCGTGCTGCCGATATCCCGCGCGGTTTGAGGCTTGTAAGTGCCTGCATGCACGCGCACCATCCGCACCACCTCCAGCGCCGCCGATTGCGCGCTGTTCACCACGTTGTAGCGGATCATGTAGTCGCCCACGGTGTTCGTGTCCACGGCCGCCAGACCTGTGACCGTGATCCGGCTCGTAACATCGCCATCATGCGGATCCGTGGCGGTGGCTCCCGCGTCGGCGTAAGCGCCCCCCAGCGCCTGGCTGACCACCCTTGGTCCGTTCAGCGTAATGACCGGCTTGTTCGGGTCGCCGGAATCGACCGGAGCCGTCGAAACGCACGCGTCATATTGCGGCAGAGGAGTGGGAGTAGGCGTCGGCGGCGCTTCGGATGAGGATGACGAGCCCGGGCAGCCCCACAGGACCAGCAGCGCGCAGCCCGCGAGAACGGCGGCGATTCGTTTTTTTGGATCGGCCACCTCCCTATATTAGATCCGCTTGTCTTGTGGGGCAGGCGTCCACGCCTGCGAGGGGTCTCGAGACCCGCCTTCGCGTACAATTGAAATCGCCATGAAGCGTTCCCTAGCCGCCGTTCTTCTCTGCTGTGCGCTGCCCCTGGCCGCCCAGCAATCCTCGGATCTAGACCGCAAGCTCTCCGCCAAGATCGCCGACGCGTTGAAGTCCAGCACCGCCCCGAGCGTCTCGGTCGCCGTCGTCCAGGACGGCCGGCTTGTCTATGCGCAGGCCTTCGGACAAGCCGACATTGCCAAGGGCCGCGCGGCCGACGCCGCCACGCGCTATGCCGTCGGCTCGATCAGCAAGCAATTCACCGCCGTCGCGCTGCTGCTTCTCCAGGAGCAGGGAAAGCTCTCGCTCGACGACAAGGTCTCGAAGTATTTCCCCGGTCTCACGCGCGCCGGCGACATCACCATTCGCCAGTTGCTGTCGCACACCGCGGGCTATGAGGACTTCGCGCCGCAGGACTACATGATCCCCGAGTGGAGCCATCCCACCACGCCGCTGGCCGTCCTCGACCGCTGGGCGAAGAAGCCGCTGAACTTCGAACCCGGCACGCGCTGGCAATACAGCAACACCAACTACGTCCTGGCCGCGGAGATTTTCGACAAAGCCTCCGGGCAGCCGCTGCTCGACTTCCTGGCGGAGAAGGTTTTCCGTCCGCTCGAGATGCGTTCGGCGGGCGATTGCCAGGCTGCGAGCCCCGCCGACGCCGTCGCCTACACCCGTTACGCCGCCGGCCCGCCGCGCGTGGTCGAGCGCGAAGCCAGCGGCTGGTATTTCGGCGCCGGCGAGCTGTGCATGACGCCGTCCGACCTGGCGCGCTGGGACATCGCCTTCCTCCAGAAGAAGATCCTGTCCGAGCGTTCCTACGCCGAGTTTACCCGCGAGGCGAAGCTGGCGAACGGCGATTTCACTCACTACGCGCTGGGCCTCCAGACGGGCGACCTGCGCAACATTCCGATGCTCTTCCACGGCGGAGAGGTCTCGGGCTTCCTGGCCTCGAACAGCGTGTATCCGAACCGCGCCGGCGCGGTCATCGTGCTCTCGAACGAAGATGGCGTCGATCTGATCGGCCCGCTCTCGCGCCAGGTATCGGAGCTGGTGTTTCTGCCGGACCGGCCGCCCGCTGCGGAGCCGGAGATCCAGCAGGTGCGGTCCATTCTGGAGGGCCTCAGGCAGGGACAGATCGATCGCAGCCTTTTCACAGCTAACGCCAACTACTATTTCGGTGAGACCGCGCTGGCGGACTACAAGGCCTCTCTCGCGGCGATGGGTGAGCTGAAGTCGGTGAGCCGCGTGAACGAGACCCTGCGCGGCGGCATGATCCACCGCAGCTACCGCGCCGAGTACGAGAAGAAGACGGTGTCGCTGAACATATACGTCATGCCTGACGGCAAATACGAGCAGTTCCTGGTGGTGGCCCAGTGATGGATCGCGTGACGCTCGGGCGTTCCGGCTTGGAGGTATCCCGGATCTGCATGGGGACCATGACCTTCGGCGGGCAGGCCGACGAGGACGCCGCCCGGCGCATGGTCGACCGCTGTCTCGACGCCGGCGTCACCTTCTTCGACACGGCGAATGTGTACGGCCAGGGCCGCTCGGAGACCATCCTGGGGCGCGCGCTGGCGGGGCGCCGGCAGCAAGTCGTGGTGGCGAGCAAGGTGCGCGGCGTCATGAAGGATGCGCCCGAGGAGAGCGGCCTTGCGAAATCCCAGATCCTGCGGGCAGTCGAATCCACGCTGCGCCGCCTGGGGACGGACTACCTCGACATCTACTATCTGCACCAGCCGGACTACGGCGTACCGCTCGAAGAATCGCTCGAGGCAATCGACGAGTTGGTGCGAGCGGGCAAGGTGCGCTATCCGGCGAGCTCGAATTACGCCGCGTGGCAGGTGGTGCGGATGCTGTGGCTGGCCGCCGAGCGTCAATATCGGCCCGCCGAGATCACGCAGCCAATGTACAACCTGCTGGCGCGCGGCATTGAGCAGGAGTACGTGCCGATGTGTCGCGAGTCCGGTGTCGCGACGGTGGTCTATAATCCGTTGGCCGGCGGGCTGCTGACGGGAAAGCAGAACCTGCAGGCGCCGATCGAGGGCTCGCGGTTCGACAAGAATCAGATGTACCTGGACCGCTACTGGCACGCCGCCTATTTCGATGCGGTGGAGGAACTGCGCGGCTTGGCGCGCCGCGAAGGGCGGTCCCTGGCGAGCCTGGCGCTCAACTGGCTGCTCCACCACACGCCTACGGATTGCGTCATTCTGGGCGCCTCGCGCATCGAGCAGCTCGAAGAGAACCTCAAGGCGCTCGATGACGGGCCGCTCTCCGAAGCCGCACTGGCCGGATGCGACGCGGTCTGGAACAACCTGCGCGGCATCACGCCGCGGTATAACCGATAGCATGCGTCTGCCCATCCTGCTCTTGCTCGCCTGCGTTCTCTCGGCCGCACCGCCGATCCGCCTGCACCCGGACAATCCTCACTACTTCCTCTTCCGCGGGCGACCCACGGTGCTGATTACATCGGGCGAGCACTACGGCTCCGTGCTCAACCCCGACTTCGACTACCGGAAATACCTGGCGACGCTTGCCGCCGACGGGTTGAACTACACGCGGATCTTCTCGGGCTCCTATGTCGAAGCGCCGGGAGCCTTCGGCATCGCGCGCAACAACCTGGCGCCGGCGACGGGCCGTTTCCTCGCCCCCTGGGCGCGCAGCGCCACGCCCGGCTACCACAACGGCGGCAACAAGTTTGATCTGGACCGTTGGGACGAAACCTATTTCGCCCGTCTGAA
Source organism: uncultured Solibacteraceae bacterium (assembly GCA_964493965.1). Classification (GTDB taxonomy): domain Bacteria; phylum Acidobacteriota; class Terriglobia; order Bryobacterales; family Bryobacteraceae; genus DASWZN01. The sequence continues at coordinate 7,785 of CAZBQQ010000111.1, read as the reverse complement.
GGATGTGGTCGCCGAGGCGGGCCGTCGCGGCATCGTGGTTGAAATGTCGCTGTTCTCGTCGCACTACGCCGACATGAACTGGGCCAACTCCCCGCTGAATCGCGACAACAACGTCAACGCCACGGACGCCATCGACCGGCGGCTGCTTCACACGCTCGCGAACGGCAACATTCTGGGCTACCAGGAACGGCTCGTGCGCAAGATCGTTCACGAGCTGAACGGCTTCGATAACGTCCTCTACGAGATTCAAAACGAGCCCTGGTCGGATCGCACGGTTACAGTCGATACCGTCAATCCCTACCTGCGGTCCCCGGCGCTGAAGCTCTATCCGAACGCGGTGGACGTGGCCGATGCGGAGTCGGTAGCGTGGCAGGCTCGCGTCGCGTCCTGGATCGCCGCGGAGGAGGACGGCCTCCCCGAGCGGCACCTGATCGCGCAAAACTACTGCAGTTTCCGCTACCCGGTGCCCGAACTAGTGCCGGGCGTTTCGATCGTCAACTTTCACTACGCCTACCCCGAGGCGGCCCGCCTGAACTACGGGCTCGGTAAGGCGCTGGCCTATGACGAGACTGGCTTCGCGGGCAGCGACGACTCGTTCTATCGCAAACAGGCCTGGAACTTCCTGCTCGCAGGCGGCGGAACGTTCAACAACCTGGACTACTCGTTCACGGTAGGCCGTGAGGATGGAACGGACACGGCGCCGAACGGACCCGGAGGCGGGAGCGCGGCCCTGCGCCGCCAACTCGGGATCCTCACCGAATTCCTGCGATCATTCGACTTGGTGAAGATGCACCCCGACCCGTCGGCGCTGGCGTCCGCTCCAGGCCTCTACACCCAGACGCTGTCCGTGGCCGGCGAGCAATACGCGGTCTACGCCACAGGCGCCGGGCCGGCCCGGCTGGAACTGGCGATTCCCGCCGGCTCATACGCAGCCGAATGGCTCGACACGAAGACCGGAGCAGTCCTAAAGCGCGAGCGAGTCACCACCGCCGGCGGCACACTAGTCCTTGCGTCTCCCGCGTTTCAGGACGACATCGCCCTCCGCCTCCAGCGCTAAGCTAAGTGGGGCAGGCGTCCACGCCTGCAGCGGGTCTCCAGACCCGCCCTCCGCCCCCCATCACCCCAGCTCCCCGCTCCTAGCCGCCCGCCCCATATACTCCGCCGCGCGATACGCAAGCGCCTGAATGGTGGCCGTCGGCTGCTGCCGCGCCGAAGTGACGAAGTTACTCCCGTCCACCACGAACAGGTTCCGCACGTCATGCGACTGGCTGTACTGATTGACCACGGACCGCGCCGGATCGAGCCCCATGCGACACGTGCCCATCAAATGCCGGTTCGTGTCGAAGGCCTCCACCGGCGCCGCCCACACCTTCTTCGCGCCCATGGCCTCGAACAATTCGTACTCACGATCGAGCAGCCACTTCATGGTGGCGATATCGTCCGGATGATGGTCGTGCGTGATGCGTACCGCAGGCAATCCCCAGGCGTCCTTCACGTCCGGGTCGAGCGTGACGCTGTTCCTCTCCATGGGCAGCGACGTGGAGTGTGCCAGCAGAGACATGCATCGGGTGAAGTACTCGCCCAGCATCTTTTTGTACTCCGCTCCCCACCTCGGCGCGTCGGGCGGCAGACCGAAGAGGGCGAAGCTTGCCGGATAGAACTGGAATCGCGCGTCGATGCCGCCGCCACCGTAGAACCCCCGCTTCGGATCGGCGCGATAGTGGTCGTGAATGAGCCGCGTCACCTGAATGCTCTTGTACTCGTTCAGCGGGTGCTCGAACAGTGCCGTGGCGAACGAGCCGTTGTCCCACATCAGGTTTTTGCCCACCAGGCCGCTCGAGTTTGCCAGTTTCGACAGCAGCAGCAGCTTGGCGGACTCCACACCGTTGGCCGAGAGAACCACGGCCTTGGCGCGCTGGAACACCTCGCGCCGCTGTGGGTCGAAGTAGAGCGCCCCCGTAGCGCGGCCGCGAGCATCCGTCGCGATCTGGCGCACATAGGAGTTGGGCCGGATCTCGCATCGTCCCGTTTGCTCCGCCACCGGGATCACCGAAACCAGCGTGCTCGACTTGGCGCGCATCTCGCAGCCGAAGGACTCGCAGAAACCGCAGTGCGCGCAGGCGGGGCGCCCCTGGTAGGGCTGCGAGAGGATGGCCACGGGGGCGGGGAAGGGATGCAGTCCGAGTTTCTTCGCGCCACGATCGAACAGTACGCCCGAAGACTTCACGGGCATGGGCGGCAGCGGATACGGCTTCGAGCGAGGCGCTTCGAACGGGTTTGCTCCCGCAAGGCCCGAAATCCCGAGGTCGTATTCGGCCTTGGTGTAGTAGGGCTCCAGGTCGGCATATGTGATCGGCCAATCCGCGAAAGAGGAGCCGGGCACCTCGCCGAACAGGCTGCGCTCGTGGAAATCGCTCTCGTGGAAGCGCCAGTAATTCGCGGTGAAGTGCACCGATCCGCCGCCCACCTGTCGCCCATATTCAATGGCCTTCATCACCTTCGCAGGTTCGTTTTCGTTTTTGCGAAACGTGATGGGTTGCACTTGCGGATCGTTGGTCAGGCCCGGCTGGTACTCGTACTTGATCTCGTCGTGGCTGTAGTCGCCCTCGCGCAGATAAGGCCCCTGCTCGAGCACGACGACGCTGAAGCCGGCCGTGGAGAGCTCCTTCGCCACCACGCCGCCCGCGGCGCCCGCGCCGATGACGAGAAAGTCCACGGCATCGGAAGGCTTGAATTGGGGACCGCTCATTTCGCCTCCCCGTCGTAGTAGCCGAACGGCGGCGCCCACGCCATGCGCATCTCAAACCCGATGTGCTTCCAGCCGACCTTGTCGCGATTGCCTCCGTAGCTGGGGTTCCCCAGAAAGCCGAGGAGCGTGTGCGTCCGCACGGTTTCGAAAAAGTCCGTCTTCTCGATGGCGCGCACGAGCTCGATCTGCTGGTCCTGCGGCATTGCCGCGATGCTTGTCGATTCCGGAAACATCTTCCGGCGCACAGCCCGCACTTCCGTCAGGCCGGTGCGGTAAGCGCCCTGCAGGCTGACGTCGAAAGTCGTCAGGGCGCGGTCGATGAAGTAAACGATACCGGCCTCCTTCGCGCCCGGGCCGTCGCCTGAGGGAAGGATCTGCTCGGTGATGGCGGCGACATCCGCGGTCTCGGATGCCTTGAAGAACGCGAACTGCGCCGGAGTCGCCCCCGCCGCCGTCCGATGCGCGTGTTCCTGCGCTGCAGCGACCGCCGCCCAGGCGGCCGCCCCCAGAGAGCTGAACAAACCGCGTCGAGTGAGTCCCAGAGACATATGGAGAGTAGATGATGGCCGCAGCGGACGGGTCGCAACGGATAGAATCGTACAGTGCACAAACCGCGGAGCCAGCCGAGCCCGAAGCTGCAATATGCCTTGCTGGCGGCACTGTTCGTGATTGCCGTCGCCTGCCAGGTGCAGTTCGGCCGGGACGTCGCTAGGGACCTTGCGAACCAGCTCCCGCGCGCTCCGTTCTGGCTGCACGCGCCGTGGCCGACGGTGAGCTGGACCGCGTTCGAGGCGGAATCGGCCGGACTGCGCAGGGGCGACCGTATCGTCAGTGTGGACGGCAAGGCGCCGGCGGGCTTGGCCGACCTGATGCGGGCGGTGCGGCAACGGGCGCCCGGAGACGTGCTGCCGGTGGAGGCGACGCGCGGCGGCGCGGTGGTTCGGACCGCCATCCGGCTCGCGCCCACGCGTGCTCAGACGCCCGGCTTCATCTATGCGTTTTCCGCCGTGGTGTGGTTCCTGCTGCCGGCGCTTTCGCTGGCGCTGGCCTTCTGGGTGGCCGCCACCCGGCCCCGCGACAGCAGAGCCTGGATGCTTTTGGGGCTGATGCTGGGCTTCGTCCAATTCCTTTTGGACACCGGCGGCAAGTTCGATCCGTCCGGCTGGCCCGCCTTTCTGCGTCTGCCCACGCTGGTGTACACGAACCTTGCGGAGGCCACATGGCCCATCTGGATGATGCTGTTCGGCCTGTATTTCCCTACGCGGTGGAAGCTTGACCGGCGGGCGCCGTGGCTCAAGTGGATTCTGATCGGCCCACTGGCGGCGCAGACTCTGCTGCGGATGAGCTGGGCCGTCGGGACGGCCGAGCACTTTGAGACGGTGGCCTTTCTGGAGCCCGCCGTCGGGCCGGCCGCGATCGCCGCCGCATTTCTCTGGATCGCGGCAATGCCGCTATTCTTCATCGGCATCCAATCGAAGATAGGGGACCAAGCCACGGATCCCGATTCGCGGCGCCGCCTGGCATTGCTCCACGTGGGCACGTCCTGGAGTTTCGTGCCGCTGACGTTGATCTGTGTCTGGGCCATGGTCAGGCAGCGCTGGCCCACTCCCGAAGGCCCTGCGTTGCTGTTTGCCTTCGTGTGGCTATTCGGCTTTCCACTCACCATGGCCTACGTGATCGTGGTTCAACGGGCGCTGGATGTGAAGGTGGTTGTCCGTATGGGCGTGCAGTATGCGCTGGCACAGGGCAGCCTCCGCGCGCTCCAGGTTCTGTGCTCGGCGGGCGCCGCGCTCCTGGCACTGATGCTGGCGCTCGATCCGAACACGGATCGTTGGCGGAAGGTCGTCCTGCTCAGCGTGGGCCTCGCCGTGGCTTTTGTCGTGAAGATGATTTCCGGCACGGCCCGGTCGTGGGTTGACCGCAAGTTCTTCCGCGAGGCGTACCAGACCGACCAGATTCTGAGCGAGCTGAGCGAAGCTGTTCGCAGCGTTACCGATGCAGGGCGGCTCTTTGAGATGGTCGGCCGGCGGATCGCAGAGTCGCTTCACGTTGAGCGCGTCGCGGCGCTCGTGCGCGCCGACAACGGCTACGTGCCGGCCTTCGCGCTAGGATATCCGTGTGCTCCGGAGGCTCGGTTCCCAGCCCGTTGTGCCGTGATCGAAGAGCTCCAGCGCGAGCGAGCGCCGCTCTACGCCGACCGCGCGGACCTCGTCAGCGGCGAGGAGGGCGGCGAACTGGCGAAGCTCGACTCCGAATTGCTGTTGCCGCTCGCGGGCAAGGACAGCTTGCTCGGATTCCTGAGCCTGGGGCCGAAGCGTTCCGAAGAACCCTACTCGAAGACCGACGTGCGCCTGCTTCGGTCGGTCGCGGCGCAGGCGGGACTGGCGCTCGACAACACGCGGCTGATCGCGGCCGTGGCGTCGGAGACCGCGAAACGTGAAGTGCTGAACCGCGAGATGGAGATCGCCCGCGAGGTGCAGCAGCGGTTGTTTCCGCAAGCGCTGCCTCCGGTCGAGGGCCTCGAATACGATGGCGCATGCCGTCCGGCGCTGGGCGTCGGCGGCGATTACTACGACTTCCTGGCGCTGAGCGGCGGGCGGCTGGGAATCGCGATCGGCGACATCTCGGGGAAGGGAGTGCCCGCGGCGCTACTGATGGCGAGCCTGCAGGCATCCGTCCGCGGCCAGGCGCAGAGCGGGTCGGCGAGCCTGGCGCGGCTGATGGAGACCGTGAGCCGCCTGGTCTTCGACGCGTCGCCCTCGAACCGTTACGCGACGTTCTTCTACGCCGAGTACGAGGCAGGCGCGCGAAAGCTGCGGTACGTGAATGCGGGGCACAATCCACCCATGCTGTTCCGGGGCGCGGAACTGCTGAGGTTGGAGACCGGCGGCCCGGTAGTGGGCATGTTCCGCGATGCGGGTTACGAGCAAGCGGAAGTGCAGCTCGAGGCAGGCGACGCGATCGTGATGTTCACCGACGGCATCAGCGAGTCGATGAACGCCGCCGACGACGAGTGGGGCGAGGACGAACTGGCACGAGCCGCGCGGGAGTGTCTGAGCCTCCCACCGTCTGAGGCGATCGCGCGCATCATGCAAGCAGCCGACCGCTTCGCCGCCGGCGCCCCCCAGCACGACGACATGACATTAGTGGTCATGAAGGTGGGCTGAGCGACAGCCTGAGTGGGGCGGCTCTCCAGAGCTGCGCCGGACGTCCACGTCCGGCTTTCTTCGTTTCTGGAAGTTGGACGGAGGCGGGTCTGGAGACCCGCTGCAGGACTGGAGTCCTGCCCCACCAGCTCCGTTTGCAACTTGACCGCTGCGGTGCCAATCATCGTTGTATATGCCCATCGTGCAACTCGGCGGAGCGCCGCCCGTGACCGTCGAGGATCCGGTCTGCCACATGCGGGTCGATCCCAAGACCGCGCGCTTCGAACACCAGCACCAGAACAAGAGCTACTACTTCTGTTGCCAGGGTTGTCGCGACAAATTCCGCGGTGATCCCGCGAAGTATCTCGCCCCAGCGCCCGCTCCGCCGGCCTCGCCCGCGCCCGCGAAGCCCGGCGTCCCCTACACCTGTCCGATGCATCCCGAGGTGCGCCAGATGGGGCCCGGCGCGTGCCCGAAGTGCGGCATGGCGCTCGAGCCGGTGGAGGTTACCGCAAGCGAGGAGCCGAATCCGGAACTGGCCGACATGACGCGGCGGTTCTGGATCAGCCTGGCGCTCACCGTCCCCGCGCTCGCGTTGTCGATGCTCGGCTCGATGGAGAACCGGGCCTCGGTCTGGGCGCAACTGCTGCTGACGACGCCGGTCGTGATCTGGGGCGGCCGCCGCTTCTTCGAGCGCGGCTGGGCGTCCATCCTGAGCCGCAGCCCGAACATGTTCACGCTGATCGCCATCGGCAGTGGAACGGCATACGTCTACAGCCTCGCGGCGGCGTTCGTCCCCGGCGCGTTCGTCTACTTCGAGACCGCGGCCGCGATCACTGTCCTGGTGCTGCTCGGCCAGGTTCTGGAACTGAGGGCCCGAGGGCGAACATCGAGCGCCATTCGTGCTTTGCTCAGCCTCGCGCCCCCGGTCGCGCGCCTGGTGCATGAGGACGGCGCGGAAGAGGACGTGCCGCTCGAGAGCGTGCATCCGGGCGACCGGATCCGCGTCCGCCCGGGCGAGAAGATTCCGGTCGACGGAGTGGTGATCGAGGGCGCGAGCGCGGTGGACGAATCCATGCTCACCGGCGAGCCGCTGCCGGTTGAGAAGACCGCGGGCAGCCGCCTCACCGGCGGGACGGTCAACGGCACCGGCGGTTTCCTGATGCGCGCCGAGCGCGTGGGCAGCGAGACCCTGCTGGCGCAAATCGTCCGCATGGTGAGCGAGGCGCAACGCAGCCGCGCGCCCATCCAGCGCCTGGCCGACAAGGTGGCGGCGTATTTCGTTCCGGCGGTGGTGCTGACGGCGGTGGTGACGTTCGCGGTGTGGGCGCTCGTGGGTCCCGAGCCCCGCCTGGTACACGCGCTGGTGAACGCGGTGGCGGTGCTCATTATCGCTTGTCCATGCGCGCTCGGCCTCGCCACGCCCATGGCGGTGATGGTCGGCACCGGACGCGGAGCGGTGGCAGGCGTCCTCTTCAAGAACGCCGAAGCGCTGGAGGTGCTGGAGAAGGTCAATACGGTTGTGGTGGACAAAACCGGCACGCTGACCGAGGGCAAGCCGCGCCTGGTGACGCTGCCGCCGGACGAGACGTTGCGCCTAGTCGCGAGCCTCGAGCGCGCGAGCGAGCATCCGCTTGCTGCCGCCATCGTCGCGGGCGCCGCCGCGCGCGGACTGGCGCTGGCGCCGGTGACCGAGTTTCAGTCCTTCACCGGCAAGGGCGCCGTGGGGATGGTGGACGGCCATCGCGTGGCCGCGGGCAATAGCGCGCTGCTCGAGCAGCTCGCGATCGATTCCACCCCGCTGGCCGCCCAGGCCGAAGACTTGCGGCGCGCGGGACAGACCGTGATGTTCGTGGCCGTGGACGGCCAGCTCGCGGGCCTCGCCGGCGT
>CAZBQQ010000110.1:0-19368 GCA_964493965.1 uncultured Solibacteraceae bacterium | reverse complement strand
GCAGGTCTGGTTCGCATGTGGGGCAGCTTGCCAAGCTGCGCGCCGGTTGGCAACCGGCGCCGAGGGCGGGGTTGACAACCCGCCGCAGGCCGCCAGCCTGCCCCACAAAACTGAGAACGGCTTCACACGGTCGAAGGCCTGGCCTTAGCCCTTCAGGATCTCGCGCGCCGCGTTGTATCCCGGCGCGCCCATGACGCCGCCGCCGGGGTGCGTGCCCGAGCCGCACAGATAAAGGCCCCGAACGGGCGTCCGGTACCGCGCCCATCCCGCGAGCGGGCGCATGACGAACATCTGGTCCAGGCTCATCTCGCCGTGGAAGATGTTGCCGCCGGTCAGCCCGAATCGGCGCTCCAGATCGAGAGGCGACAGCACCTGCACCTGGTCCACGACGGAGTGGATGTTAGGCGCGTACTCGGCGATCAGATCGATCACGTGCCGCCCGTAGGGTTCCCGCAACTCGTCCCAATTGCCCTCGCGCAGCGTGTAGGGCGCGTACTGCAGGAACACGCCCATGATGTGCTTGCCGGGAGGCGCGAGCGACGGGTCGTACATAGTGGGGACCGTCAGTTCGAGCAGCGGGCGCTCCGAGGGCCGGCCGTACTTGGCGTCGTCCCAGGCCCGCTCCACGTACTCTATCGAGGGGCAGATGTGCATGGTGGCGCGGTGCTGCGGCCCCGGCGCACCGGGCAAAGCGCGGAACTCCGGCAGACCGGAGAGCGCCAGGTTCATCTTCAGCGAGGTGCCTTCGGACCGGTAGTGCCGGATGGCCTTTACGAAATCTGGATCGAGTTCCGCCTCTCCCACCAGGCTGAGAAAAGTGCGGCGCGGGTCGAGGTTCGAAATCACCAACGCGGCCTCGATCCGCTCACCGCCCTTGAGCACCACTCCGCGCGCCCGGCCCTCGCGTATGTCGATCCTGTCGACCGCGGCGTTGGTGCGGATCTCGGCGCCTGCCGCGCGAGCCGCGGCGGCGATGGCCTCGCTGACCGCGCCCATTCCGCCGCGTACGAAGCCCCACAGCCCGCGATGGCCGGCCACGCCGCCCATGCAGTGGTGCAGCAGGATGTAGGCGGTGCCGGGTGACCGCGGTCCCCCGTTGGCGCCGATGACGCCGTCGGTGGCCAGCGTCACCTTCAGTTCATTCGATTCGAACCATTCGTCGAGAAAGTCCGCGGCGCTCTGGGTGAAGATCTTGACCAGCGCGACCAGATCGCGGCGAGCGAGGCCGTAGACCCGCGCGCCCAGCTTCACGTACTCGATCAGATCGAACGCCCCTTGCGGCGGAAACTTGGGCGGCGTGACCAGGAGGAGGTGCTCAACCACGCGCGCCAGCCGCTCGATATGGTCCTCGTAGGCGGGATAAGCCTCGGCGTCCCGAGCGGAGAACTTGCGAATCTCGTCCAGCGTCTTGGCGCGGTCCTGCCACATGAAGAAGTGGCGGCCGTCCGGAAAGGCGGAAAAGAAGGCGGGGTCCTTGGCGTCCACCTGGTAGCCATGGCGTTGGAGGTCCAACTCGCGGACGATGCGCTCCTGCATGAGGCTGACCAGATAGGCCCCGGTGGATACGCGGTAGCCGGGCCAGACCTCTTCCGTGACCGCGCAACCGCCCACGATCTCGCGCTGCTCCAGCACGAGCACCGTTCGGCCGGCGCGCGCCAGATACGCGGCGCATACCAAACCGTTGTGTCCAGCTCCAACGATGACTGCGTCGTAGTTGCCCGCCATAGCGACAGCCTCTATCTCACCGCGTGCAGGATCGGGCGTGCGAAGGCGAACCCCGAGGGTCGCAGACAGCCCGAATTCGTGCCCGCCTCGAACACGTCGCGAAAGCCCAACTTCTTCAGCAATTGCACCAGGCAGGGCTGATTGGGCCACCACCAGGAAACCTCGTCCGAGGCCGGCTCGTCCCCGCCGACGTACAGCATGGCAGGCTTTCCATCCGCGGCCTCGGGCATGACCTGCGAGAGGATCAGCGTATTCCGGCACAGTGGCGCCACGGCGGCCAGCGCCTGGAGCGGGTTCAGAGTGTGCAGGAGGATGTCGCCCATGAACACATAGTCGAAGCTGGCGGTGCCGAGCAGCGCTGGCGAGAGGTCGTAAACGCTGGCGTAGCAACGTTCCACCTTCGACGCGAGCAGCCCGCGGCAGAACTCGAACGGCCCCTTGAGCAGGTAGAAATACAGCTCCTCGGCCGTGTGCGGCTTGACGTAGCCGTCCAGGCCGGCCACCTCCCGGGGCGCGATCATCTGTCCGATCTTGCCGATTGCCTGCTCCGGGCTCTGCCCCGGGAAACGATCGAGCGCCTCGAGCGAGGGCAGTTCCACGGAAACCACCCGGGCGCCGCGCCGTTCGAACTCGAAGGCGAAGAAGCCCGTGGCGGAGCCGACATCGAGGACCGTCGCCCCTCGCATGTCCTCCGGAAACCGAAAAGGCTGCACCGTCCCGCGGAAGTCGTATAGCCCCGGCGTGACCAGCCCGTGAGGCAGGTCAATGGTGTGATACCAGTAATACTTGTCTATGTCCTCGAAGCCCAGCGACCGTGCGCGCTGGTTGAACTGATCGACCGCCCTTAGGAAGTCTGCCGCGAATTGTTGCTGATCCGTTTCCGCCATGGGAGAAAACCACAATACCACCCGCGGCCGGGCATCAGCGCTGATCTTCGCTCGCCTGGCAGACCGCGCGAACGGCCTGAAGCTGAAGACCGGGCAGTCGCCAGCGGCTGCTGGCTTCGCCGGACTAGGAAGGAATCCTGCGGCTATATCCTCAATCTTCTCAGCAAGCCTGGTTTTGCGTTGGTTGTCTTTGCTCCAGCGCAAACAGATGTGCGGGCACAACGGCAATAATATATACAGACCTTCATCATGCGCGGGGTGTGCTCTGACGATGGGGGTGTTTTCTGACAAACGAAATCGGTTTGAGAGACAAGGGGTATGCCTAAGCTTCAAACGCTGGGGATTCTGTCGATAGTCGTGGCCGCGCTGAGCCTGCCCGCCTATGCGGACAAGGGCAAGGACGCCTATAACAAGGGCGTCAAAGCGCAGCGCCAGGAAAACTTCGAGGCCGCCTACGGATTCTACAAGGAAGCGCACACGCTTACCCCTGGGAATGCGAAGTACATGGCCGCCTTTCTGCACATGCGCTTCAACGTTGCCAACGAGCACGTGCACACCGGCCAGATCTTGCGCAGCACCGGTTCCCTCGCCCAGGCGCTGACGGAATTCCAGCGCGCGGTTGAGGTCGACACAACGAGCTTCATTGCACAGCAGGAACTGCGGCGTACCGCCGACATGATCCGCAGGCAGGAGTTGCAGAAGTCCGCGCCGAAGATCGAGCCGTCGTCGAAGGTGGGCGAAGAGCTTGCCGGCTCTCTGGATCTGCGCCCTCTCTCTAAAGCTCCCATCACCTTGCGGATGACCGCGAACGCGGACGTGGCCTACAAGACCATCTGCAAGCTGGCTGGGCTCAACGTGCTCATCGACCCGGACTACCGGCCCCAGAAAATGACGGTCGAACTCAACGACGTGACGCTGTCTGAGGCGCTGGACATGGTTCGCCTCGAGTCCAAGACGTTCTGGCGTCCCGTGTCGGCAAACACGATTTTTGTGGCCGCCGACTCGCCTGGAAAGCGCAAAGAACTGGAGCAGAACGTCATGAGGACGTTCTACCTTCGGAACCTCTCCACCCCGGCCGAGCTCACCGAGGCGGCCAACGTGGTGCGCCAGATTCTGGACGTCAGCCGTGTTCAGGTCCTTCAGGAACAGGATGCCCTGATTGTCCGCGCCACGCCTGACCAGATGGTCCTCGCCGAGAGGCTGCTGGCCCAGGTCGACAAGGCCAAGTCCGAGGTGGTGATCGATATCGCCGTGATGCAGGTAAGCCGCGACCGGCTTCGCAACATCGGGAGCAACTTGCCGACCTCGTTCAGCATGGGCTACTTGCCGGGCACTTCCGCCGCGGCCGCGAACAACGGCAGTGGAGGCGGATACACTTTGAATATCGGCAGTTTCGCGGTGAGCGTCCCCGGCGGCTCGTTCACGGCGCTGGCGAGTGACAGCAATACCAAGATCCTGCAAAGCCCCGAGATTCGTGCCCTGAACGACGAGAAGGCGACGCTCCGGATAGGCGACCGTGTGCCGATTGCCACCGGCTCGTTCGCGGCCGGGACTGTCGGCGCCGGCAGCATCAGTCCGCTGGTCAGCACTCAATTCCAGTACCTGGACGTCGGTGTGAATATCGACATTACGCCGCACATCCATGAAAACGAAGTAACCCTGAAGATGGCCCTCGAGATATCCTCCGTCACTGGGGAACAGAGTATCGGAGGGATCACGCAACCGACGATCGGCCAGCGGCGGATCGAGCATGAGACCCGCCTGGCCGATGGCGAGGTGAATCTGGTGGGCGGCATTCTTGAGGACACCGAAACCCACTCCTTGAGCGGCTATCCCTGGATCAATAGGATCCCTCTGCTCAAATACCTGTTCGGGCAAGACAACAGAGACCACACCGAAACTGAAATCGTGTTCGCCATCACGCCGCACATCATACGGTCGCAGGTGGTGAGCGAGGAGAGCGCGCAGGCCATCTCCATCGGCACCGGCAACTCGATCGAACTGCGCCGCAAGGAGCCAGCGCCGGCGGCTGCTTCGGCCCAGGCCGCGCCACAGACGCCCGCGGCCACCGCGCAGGGTTCGCCACGTTCGGCCGTGCCTGCGCAGTCCAGTCAGCAAACGAAGCCCGTCGCTCCCTGATGAGCCGCGCGGCGCATGTCGAGGCCTCCGCCAGCATGCGTCGCGTGCACGGCTTTCTCCGTCCTGTAGTCCTGTGGGGCTAGTACCTTGTATCTCGTTGTCACATTCCCAAAAAAGTACTTGCATCGCAACGAAACCTATGTTAAAAATCGTTAAGACCCCGAAAATATTGGGACTGAGTGACGCTGGGTAAGACCGAGCGTCACATCGCCACCGCAGTGGACTGTGGCCGGGCCACTAGTGTGCGGAGGCTCGCTCGAACTGTCCGGCACCGGGGTTAGCTTGACGAAGTCGAGATGAAAGAGCGGCGGGCCGCACGAGGGTGACGACAGTTATGGCAGGTTTTGCGAACAGTCCGCGTCTCCAGGATGACCCCTTCCGTTCCCGGCCCGACGGCCCGGACCGTCCGACCATTGTTTACCGCAACGGCAACGACCTCGGCAATGCCGCTGCGTCGGCTCGCCCTCCGCTGTTCTCCGGCATTTCGGGCAGCGACTATGCGGCCGTCTCCGCCGCCGCGCGAGCCAAGGAGTTTGCCCGCGGGGAGATGCTGTATTTCGAGGGTGACTCTGTGCGCCAGGTGCTGCTGCTCACCTCGGGTTTCGTAAAGATCACGCAGCTTGGACTCGGAGGGGCGGAAGTGATCCTCCGGCTTGGGGCAGCCGGGGATGTCATTGGCGCCGGGGACCTATTCACCATTGGAAGGCACCGCACGACCGCGGAAGCCTTCCGGCTGTGCCGTGGGCTGGTCTGGGATGCCGTGGCTTTCAAGGCGCTGGTGGACCGGTTTCCGGTTTTGCATCAGAACATGGTTCGAATCCTCGACGGGCACTTGCTGGAACTCGAACAGCGATTCCGGGAAGTGGCGACGGAAAGAGTCGGCCCCCGTGTCGCCCGTCAGCTCATGCGGCTGCACGACAAGATAGGCCTGGCGGTCAATGGCGTGATCGAGATCGGCCTTTCGCGCGAAGAGCTGGCGCAGATGACCGGCACGACCCTGTTCACCATCAGCCGGCTGCTCTCGGCCTGGGAGGCGCGAGGGATGGTGAGGCCTCGCCGTGAGGCCGTTACGATTTGCGACATCGAGTCGCTGCGCGCGGTGTCCGAAGAGAGCTAGGGCGCCAGCACCGAACCACGAGCGTGAGCGGGTGGACCTCCGGCGAATTTGCGCGCGCGCAAAGACACAGCTTCCCGGTCGTGCCCATGATTGGATTGAGTCATACGCGCGAATGGTACGGGATTCTCCACGGCGCCGAACCCGTGAGGCTATCGCCGTCATCCAATGGGAGAAGGTCTGAAACACCTTTAACCAGCGCTTGGTTTTGATCCGGGACAAGGGGGGCGAGCCAGATGCGGCGGATAATTCTCGCGGTGGTCGTGGTTGCGGCAATGGCCGTGTCTTACGGACTCGGTCGGCGCCATACCCAATCGCAGATTGCCAGTCAGACCGGGCGTCGCGTGCTTTACTACGTCGACCCCATGCATCCCTCCTACAAGTCGGACAAGCCCGGCATCGCCCCCGATTGCGGTATGCAGCTCGAGCCGGTTTATGCCGACGCCGCCGCGAGTGGAGCGCCCTCTTCGCCCGTGGCGCAACTGCCCGCGGGAGCAGTCGGCATCGATGGCCCTACCCAACGACTGTTGGGGATCCGGGTCGCGGCGGTCGAGAAGAGCGGCGCCACTCGAAGTATCACCGCCGTGGGCCGTGTGGCTCCGGAAGATACGCGGGTCTACCGGCTCAACTCCGGCGTGGACGGATTCATTCGAGAGACCTACGACGATTCGGTAGGAAACCAGGTCAAGAAGGACCAGAAGCTGGCGAGTTACTATTCGCCCGAGTTCTTGTCCGTGGCCTCCGGCTTCCTGGCCGCTAGCGAGCGCGTGCCGGGCTCGACCGGCCAGGATGGTAACCGGACCATCGCATTTCCCGGTGCGGTGAACAAGCAGGGAGTAAGCAGTCTTCAGGGATATTCCGATCGCCTGCGCAACCTTGGGATGAACGACGTACAGATCAAGCAGATCGCCGATAACCGCCAGCTTCCCTCGAGTGTCGACGTCTTCGCGCCAGCGGACGGATTCATCCTCGCCCGTAACATTTCGCCCGGACAGCACTTCGAGCACAGCATGGAGTTCTACCGCATCGCGGATTTAAGCAAGGTGTGGGTGATCGCCGAGGTTTACGCACAGGAGGCGCCCTATCTCCGCTCCGGTAGTCCGGCACAGGTCACCTTGCGCGAGCAAGGTCGCCAGCTCCAGGCCCGCGTTACCGACAGCCTCCCGCAATCCGAGGCCGGCGGCGGGACCGTCAAGCTTCGCCTCGAGGTCGACAACCCAGCCTTCCTCCTGCGGCCCGAAATGCTGGTTGACGTCGCGTTTCCCGTCCGCCTGCAACCCGCCGTCACGGTGCCGCTGGACGCGCTGGTGGATTCCGGAGCGCGCGCGCGTGTTTACGTCGAGCGCGGCGAGGGCGTCTTCGAACCGCGCGAGGTCGAAACCGGATGGCGTTTCGGTGAGCGGGTCGAAATCCGGCACGGGGTTCACCCCGGCGAGCGCGTGGTTGTGGCGGCCACGTTTCTGGTGGACTCGGAGAGCCGGTTGAAAGCTCCGTCGTCCGGCCCCGGCGCCGGCAAGTCCATGGGCATGCCCCAGCAGTTGGCCTCGGCAAAGACGGTGAAAGACCCGAACTGCGGCATGCAGGTGGATCCTGCCAAGGCTGAGGCCGCGGGCAACTCGCTCGCCTATCGTGGCACCACCTACTACTTCTGTTCCGCACAGTGTAAGATGACCTTTCAGAACGACCACGCCGCCTCAGCCAGCAGGCGCCGGGGACTTCACAACGATGATTAACCGGATCATCGACTTCTCGGTCGAGCACAAGCTCGCCGTGTT
This sequence comes from uncultured Solibacteraceae bacterium, assembly GCA_964493965.1. Classification (GTDB taxonomy): domain Bacteria; phylum Acidobacteriota; class Terriglobia; order Bryobacterales; family Bryobacteraceae; genus DASWZN01. The sequence goes on along the minus strand of CAZBQQ010000110.1, from coordinate 11,728 downwards.
GGCCGTGGTCGCTGTTCTCTCGATCGGCGGCTACTGGGCGATGCAATCGCTGCCCCTCGACGCCACGCCCGACCTCAGCGACACGCAGGTCATCATCCTTTCGCGCTGGGACCGCAGCCCGGACATCGTCGAGGACCAGGTCACGTATCCGATCGTTACCTCCATGCTCGGCGCGCCACGCGTGAAAACCGTGCGCGGCTTTTCCGATTTCGGCTACTCCTACGTCTATGTCATCTTCGAGGACGGGACCGATCTGTACTGGGCGCGCTCGCGAATTGTCGAGTATCTCTCCAGCGTCCTCCCGCGCCTGCCCGAAGGGGTGAAGACCGAACTCGGTCCCGATGCAACGGCTTTGGGTTGGATCTATCAGTACGCCCTGGTGGACAAATCCGGCAAGCACAGCCTCTCCGACCTGCGCTCGTATCAGGACTGGTACTTGCGCTACTACCTGCGCTCGGTTCCCGGCGTGGCCGAGGTCGCGCCCATCGGCGGCTACACCCGCCAGTACCAGGTGAACCTCGATCCGAACCGGTTGCGGGCCTACGGCATCCCGGTGAGCCGCGTGGTCGAGGCAGTCCGCAGCGGCAACGACGAATCCAGTGGACGGCTCCTTGAATTCGGCGGCACCGAGTACATGGTGCGCGGCCGTGGCTATGCGCGCACGCTCGAGGATTTCGAAAACATCCCGCTAAGCGTCACCGACACCGGCTCGCAGATCCGTATCAAAGACGTCGGCCAGGTAGTGTTGGGGCCTGACCTGCGTCGCGGCGTCGCGGACATGGATGGCACAGGCGAGGTCGTCTCCGGCATCGTCATCATGCGCAACGGCGCGAACGCGCTGGACGTGATCGACCGCGTGAAGGCGAAGATCAAAGAGGTAGAGCCCGGATTCCCGGCCGGCGTGAAGCTGATTCCCGTCTACGACCGCTCGGAGCTGATCCACAACACCATCGGCACCGTGAAGACCACCATCCTCGAGGTGGTAATCACGGTCGTGCTCATCATCCTGGTTTTCCTTTGGCACTTCCCCAGCGCGGCCATCCCGATTGCGACCATGCCGATCGCGGTGTTGCTCGCGTTCATTCCGTTCCGCATGATGGGCATCAGCGCCAACATCATGTCGCTGGCCGGTGTGGCGATCGCGTTCAGTGAACTGGTGGACGCTTCGATCGTGGTGGTCGAACAGACTCACAAGAAACTCGAGCAGTGGCAAAAGGCGGGTAGCGTCGGCGACTGCCGCGGGGTTGTGATTTCCGCGATCAAGGAAGTGGCCGGACCGACGTTCTTTTCCTTGCTGGTGATCGCCGTCTCCTTCCTGCCGGTGCTGACGCTCCAGGATCAGGAAGGCCGGATGTTCCGGCCGCTGGCTTATACCAAGACGCTGACCATGCTTGTAGCCGCGCTCCTGGCGATCACGGTCGATCCGGCCTTGCGTCTCCTGCTGACCCGCGTCCAGCGTTTCGACTTCCGCCCGCGATGGCTGTGCTGGCTTGCGAATGCCGTCCTGGTCGGCCAGGTGAAGTCCGAGGACCGCCATCCCATCAGCCGCCGGTTGATCGGTGTGTACGAGCCGGTGGTCCGATGGACGCTGCGCTGGAAATGGCTGGTCATCGGCGCGGCGGTGGCCGTGGTGCTCGTCACCATACCCGTCTTCACGCACCTTGGATCGGAGGCCATGCCGCCGCTCGACGAAGGCTCGATCCTGTACATGCCCACGACCCTCCCTGGCATCTCCATACGCCAGGCGGAGCAGTTGCTCCAGGTCAGCGACCGCGTTCTTCGGCAATTTCCCGAAGTGGCCAGCGTGCTCGGCAAAGCGGGACGCGCGGAGACGGCCACCGATCCGGCTCCCCTCTCGATGCTCGAAACGGTAATTGTCTTGAAGCCTCGCTCGGAGTGGCGTCACGTAGAGACCTGGTATTCCTCATGGGCGCCGGAGTGGGCCAAGAGCGTCTTCCGTCACGTCACTCCCGACACGCTCTCCACCGAGGACCTGGTCGGCCAGATGAACGCCGCGCTGAGGCTCCCCGGCGTCAGCAACTCCTGGACTATGCCCATCCGTGGGCGCATCGACATGCTGACCACCGGCATCCGTACACCGGTCGGGCTGAAGATTCAAGGTGCGGATTTGCAGCAGATCCAGCAAATCGGCGCCGAAGTCGAGTCGTTGCTGAAGACCACCCCGGGAACGCGCACGGTGCTCGCGGAGCGCACGGCCGAGGGCTACTTCCTCGATCTGCAATGGGACCGCGAACAGCTGGCGCGCTACGGCGTCAGCGTCGAAGACGCGCAGAGAGTGGTTGAGAATGCGATCGGCGGCGACAACGTGAGCACGGTGGTGCTTGGCCCGGAGCGCTATCAGGTGAACGTGCGCTACCAGCGCGATTTCCGCAGCGACCTCGCATCGCTCGGCCGCATTCCGGTCCCGGCAGGCGGCCAGAAAGAACTGCCACTGAGCGATCTCGCGAAGATCAGTATCGCCACCGGACCGGGAATGATCCGCAATGAGAACGGCCTGCCCACGGGTTACGTTTACGTGGACATCGTCGGGCGCGATCCGGAAAGCTATATCAACGACGCGAATCAACTGCTGCGCGACCGCTTGAAGCTGCCTGCCGGCTATTCGGTGGCATGGAGCGGGCAGTACGAGGCGATGCAGCGCGTGAAGGAGCGGCTCAAGCTCGTGGTGCCGGCCACGCTTCTCCTGGTGTGTCTGCTTCTGTACATCAACACCGGGTCGGCGGCCAAGACAGCGATCGTTTTGCTGGCCGTACCTTTTTCCGCCGTGGGCGCGATCTGGTTCTTGTACGCGGCCGGCTATAACATGAGCGTCGCCGTGTGGGTGGGCTTGATTGCCCTGCTGGGAATCGATGCCGAGACCGGCGTCTTCATGCTGCTCTACCTGGATCTGGCCCATGCGGACGCGAAGCGCGACGGCCGCCTGAAGACGCTCGCCGACTTGCACGAGGCCATCGTGAACGGCGCCGCGAAGCGCCTGCGGCCGAAGTTCATGACGTTCGCCACCACGTGCATCGGCCTGTTTCCCATCATGTGGGCGACCGGCGCCGGTTCCGACGTTATGAAACGGATTGCCGCGCCCATGGTCGGCGGTATTTTCACTTCCTTCCTCCTCGAGTTGCTGGTGTATCCGGCGATCTACCTGGTCTGGAGGGGGCGCTCCTATCCGAAGAGTGCGAAGGCGGCCAGCGGTCTTCAGTCGTTGCATTTGCAGCCGGGTTCGGTGCATGCAGGGTCGATGGAGAGGTGAACGGACATGGCAAAGGACAGAGCTAACAACGGCGGCGCGATGGTGAGGCCCGGGTGCCGGTGGCTGCGCATAGGGGCCGCAGGCTGCGCTGTGGCGCTGCTCCTTTGCGCCACGGCCGGCGCTCAGGAACCGGCCCCGGCGGAGGCCACGGAATCGGCCGCGCCAGAGCCAACTCCGGCTCCCCCCCCGACGATCTCTTACAAGGGCGGACAGCTCAAAATCGATGCCTTCGATTCGACTCTGTCTGACATTCTGTCGAAGGTGGCCGCGCTCACGGGCATGAAGATCGATGTTCCACCCGCTGCGAACGGTACGCGGATGGCGGCCGTTCAATTGGGACCCGGCCCGGCGCGTGAGGTGATTGCATCGCTGCTGAGCGACTCCAATGTCGACTATCTGATTCAGGCCTCCGACACCGATCCCGAGAAAGTGCAAAGCGTCCTGGTAATGGTGCGGGAAAAGAAAGGCGCCAAGGCCCCCGAGGAAGTGGCGCGCGCCGCAGTCCGCAGCCCTTACGCGAGGCGCGGAGCGCGGCCCCCGGAGCCGGAAGAAACGCAGCCGCCCGAAGAGAGCCCTCAGCCGGAGAACGTAGTCGTAGAGCCGAGCGCGCCAACTCCCACACAGCCCGACGCCGCCGCCGCAGCTCCGCCCGCGGATCCGACGCCACCTACGCTATCGGCGCCAGTGCAGCAGCCCGGCTTGATGAATGGCGCGAAGATCGCCCCGCAGCCCGTTCCAGCATCGCTGGACTCGCAGGGCATCACCAACACGTTGCAGCAGATGTACCAGCAGAGGATGCAGATGAACCAGCAGGACCACCAGGCGTCGCCTCAGACGATGGCGCCCAACCCGCATTGAGTTGCTCGAACGGCTCCCGCCCTACTTGCTGGCGGGCGCCGCACCAACCCGCATTGAGTTGTTCGAACCGCTGTCGCCCGCAACCTGCCGGTTGACGCCGCACCAACCCGCACGGGGTGCTCCAACCGCTGTCGCCCGCAACTTGCCGGTTGACGCCGCACCTTACCCGCATTGAAGCTACTCGAACCGCTCTCGCCCGCACCATGGCGGTGGACGCCGCACCAACCCGCACGGAGTTGCTCGAACCGCTCCCGCCCCTACTTACCGGCAGGCGCGGAGGCTGATTTCTCGAGCTTCTTGCGGTTGTAATCCTGGATGATCCGCGCGACGTATGCGTAGGTTTCTGGGAAGGGAGGAATCCCGCCGAAGTCCGCCACCCGCTGTGGGCCCGCGTTGTAGGCCGCCAGCGCCTTCACTGCATCGCCGTCATAACGGTCCAGCAACTGGCGCAGGTATCTGGTCCCGCCCTCCAGGTTCGAAGCGGGGTCGAACACGTCAGTCACGCCCAGCGAAGCTGCCGTATGCGGCATAAGCTGCATGAGCCCTCGGGCGCCCTTGGGCGAGGTTGCCGTGGGAGCGAAGCCGCTCTCGGCCTTCACCACGCTGGCTACGAAATCCGGATCGATCCCCTGCCGCCGCGCCGCGCCGGCGATCAGTTTCTCGATTGGATCCCGTGCCGTTGTCTTCGGCGTGCTGGCCTGCGGCGGCGGCGTGGACGGAGCCGCGTTGGGCATCGCTTCATGGCCGACGATTTCGCCGTTGCCGACTTCTATGTAGCCGGAGCCTACGTCGGCGCAGAGCCACAGTCGCGTGGTTTGGGCCGCCACCTCACTCCGTGCGTATTGAATCGTGAAACCATTGCGCAACACGGCGAGCTGGCACGCCTCTGTCCTTGGCCCGCTGTCCGCGGCGCGCGAGACAGAGGCGAGTGACACGGCAAGGAAAAAGAGGACGGCCGGCTTAGACATATTCTGCCTGGTTAGTCACACCTGTCCCAACTGCCGAGGGAAGCCTCACTAACCAGCGTGCCACCGGATGTTCCGCCTGTCGTTGCAGCAGCGCAAAGACGGCGATTGCCAACCGCTCCTCGTCGAGAGCCGTGCAATGATTCTCGAATTCGATGCATCGCCTTTTTCGAGACTGGCATCTAGGATGTTAGGACGGCCAGCATTCGCCGATGGGATATGAGAGTCCGCAGGGAGGCACTGCCCTAGCCATCGCGCCTGCTCAAGCGCCTCGTGCGCCGGAGCAGCGCCGTCTTGCCAGCGTCTCTCATCGTTTTACCCCGAGCCCGGAGCGGGGTTTGGAAGCTAACCTGCTGTCTTCTTGCCCAAGATCGGGACAAAGCACTCAACCATGACTCAGAGGTCTGCTCGCATTCTGGGAATTGTACTGGCGGCGTCGGTTGGCGTCCTGCTGTTCTATCTGGGTGCGAGTGCGGTGTCGCGTTCGAAGCACAAATCGGTCACGGCAAAGCCCGTTGACTCAGCAAAGCCCGCGGTTCCGAATGACCACGAAGCCAAGATGCTGGCGGAGGAGCTGAAGCGCAAGCCCGGGCATGTCCCGGTACTGTTCCGCCTGGCGCAACTCTCGGAAGAATCGGGGCATCCGCAGGACGCGGCGCGTTACCTGCGCGAAGCCGTCAAACAGGAGCCCGATAACGCGGACGCGCGGCTCGAGTTGGGAAAGGTCCTATTCGAGACCGGCGACGTTGGCGGCGCCCTTGAACAGACGAAGAAGATCCTCGACAAGCAGCCAAATCAAGCCGACGCCCTGTACAATTTGGGCGCTCTTTATGCAAACTTGGGCAACGCCGACCTTGCGCGCCAGTACTGGCAGCGACTCGTCCAGTCCAGCCCCGATTCGGAGAGCGGGAAGAAGGCCAAGGAGTCGCTGGACCGGCTGGTGGCGCAGGCCCGTTGAGGGATGCAATAGTCCGGGCTGGCTAGTAAAGTTTACAAGTTCCCGTTACGAGATTACATCGTTAGGGGGTAGCCTCGCGGGGCTGGACCTAGCGTAGCAGCTAAGAGACTATGTCTTTATAAATTGGCTTCTTACGTGCTATGAGGGGAGGGACTTGGCATCCCAATGGACGCCAGTTCTAACTGAGGGGTTTGGGCGGTATGCTTACGAAGCAAATGGGGGATGCGAGTGCGGACGCAGATGGCGCTGGGGCGGCTGGCCGTTCTGGGTGGACTGGTTGCCGGCTTGGCCTGCGCGCAGTTCTCGCCCGGCGCGCTTTCGAAGGCACACCATTCTCTGGATGGGCCGGCTCACTGCACGACGTGCCACGTGATCGGGGCTGGAAAAACGAAGTTCAATTGCCTGGGCTGTCACACGGAGATTCGAAGCCGTCTGGCGGCGCGGCGCGGTTATCACGCAACCCTGGTGAAGCAGATCGGCGACCAGAGTAACTGCGTGAAGTGCCACTCGGAACATAACGGCGAGGTGTTCGTGCCGGTTCGCTGGGACGTCGATGTTGACCAGTTCGATCATCGGCAGGCTGGCTATCCCCTCGAGGGGGGGCACCGGGGATTGACTTGCCAGAAATGCCACTCGCCGGAACACATCCCGGCTTCCGAGCGCCTCAAGATCAAGATGAAGGACGCGCGTCGCACCTACCTGGGACTTACGACGGCCTGCCTCACCTGTCATCCCGATGAGCACCGCGGCCAGCTTCCCGACTGCCAGCGCTGCCACGGATTCGTCAAGTGGAAGCCGGCGGACGGCTTCGATCATGCCAAGGCGAAGTTCCAGCTCACTGGCGCGCACGAGAAGGTCGTGTGCAGCAAGTGCCATGCGAAGCAGGAGGAGGGGCCAAAACCGATCGTGAAGTACGTCGGTATCGCCTTTTCATCCTGCTCGCCCTGCCACAGCGACCCGCACCATGGGGCCTTCGCCGCTGCCTGCGAGTCCTGCCACAATGACGTGACATGGAAGCAGGTGCGCACCGCCCAGAACTTCGACCATTCGAAAACCAAGTTCCCGCTCGACGGCAAGCACGCGGAAGTGGCCTGCGGCAAGTGTCATAAGTCCGCCAATTACAAGGAGGCGGTAGCGCACGCGAAGTGCGTCGACTGCCACATCCAGGATCCCCACCACGGACAATTCGTCGCCCGCGCCGGCGGGTTCGAGTGCGGAGGCTGTCACACCGCGGATGGATGGAAGCCCACCACCTTCGTCGCGGCGCGCCACTCGGAGTCGCGCTATCCGCTGGCCGGGCTTCACGCCACCGTGGCTTGCGCGAAATGCCATGTTCCCAAGGGCGCCGACACGGTGTATAAGGTTGCGTTCGAGCACTGCACGGACTGCCACCAGGATGTCCACCTCGCGCAGTTCAAGGCCGCGCCGTATTTCAACCAGTGCGAGGAGTGCCACACCGTGGGAGGATTCCGTCCCTCGACGTTCACCCTGGCGCGCCACCAGAAGTCCGAATATCCGTTGCAGGGCTCTCACACCGCCGTCCCCTGCGGCGAATGCCATGACCAGGAAGGCGCCAGACATCCGGCGGCGGGAAAGTTTCGCTATACGGACCGCGCCTGCACCGCCTGTCACCAGGATCCGCATCAAGGCCAGTTCCGCGAGCGCATGGCGGTGATGCGGTCCGGCGAAACTCCGCAAGGTTGCGAGACCTGCCACACCATGCGGTCCTGGCACGACCTGACACGCTTCGACCATTCCACCACCTCGTTCAAGCTGGCGGGGACGCACCGCGGAGTCGCCTGCGTGGAGTGTCACAAACCGGCCAATCCCCGCGTCGGCGTCAAGAGCGTGGTCTACAAAAGCGCCCCGCAGGTTTGCGGCGGCTGCCACGAAGACGTTCACGGGGGGCAGTTCGCCTCCTATGAAGCCTCCGGCGGGTGCGCCCGCTGCCACGGCGTCAGCAAGTGGACGCCGACCAGTTTCGATCACGACCGCGACACCGATTACAAGCTGGCTGGAGCCCACAGCGACGTGCAATGCAAGCTCTGCCACACCGCTCGTAGGGAGTCAAAGGGAAAACAGGTGGTCTTCTATAAGGCCGCACCGCGTGAGTGCACGAGTTGCCATGGACCCAATATTGCCAGGAACTAGCTTCATGGCTGTTGCGGCGACCAACCGTTTGCCGCTTGCCGCGTTCGCGTTGCTGATCGTCGGCGCGGTGCCGCCGGCGCTCGTGGCGCAGACCTTCGAACGGGGGCCCACGCATAGTCCGCACGGGCCGCTCACGATTCCGTGTTCGAGTTGCCACACGGAAAAGAACTGGAAGACGATGCGGGCGGTCCCCGAGTTCAACCACAACACGCAGACCAGCTACCCGCTGCGCGGCATGCACGATGGCGTCAAGTGCTCCCTGTGCCATACCAAACTTGTCTTCAAAGAGACCAGCACGCGTTGCGCGGATTGCCATGCCGACATTCACCGCCGCCAGTTCGGCGCCGATTGCGCTCAGTGCCACACGGTCAAGGGCTGGACCGTGGCGGTGCAGAACATCCGCGACCACCTGAACCGCTTCCCGCTGCTGGGCGCCCATGCCATGGTGGAGTGCGACGCCTGCCACACCGGAGCCGCATCGGGGCAGTTTACCGGGCTGAGCACCGCCTGCCAGTCCTGCCACATGCGGGATTTCAACCGGACCACGGATCCCGCCCACGTAGCCGCGGGCTTCAGCACCAACTGCCAGTCGTGCCATAACTTCGATACCTTCCTGACGGCGACGTTCGACCACGGCACCACGGGCTTCCCGCTCACCGGCGCGCACTCCCAGCTTCCCTGCGCGTCCTGCCATGTCGGGAACCGCTTCAAGGGCACGTCGGCGACGTGTATCGGCTGCCACAACACGGACTTTACCGGCGCCAAGAATCCCGACCACGTCCAATCCGGATTCTCGACCGACTGCGCCGCCTGCCACAGCACGGTAACCTGGGCCGGCGCGAAGTTCGATCACTCCACCACGAAGTTCCCGCTCACCGGCGCGCACGTCAGCGTGGCCTGCGAAACGTGCCATGTGAACAACAACTTCGTGGGGTTGTCGACGGCCTGCATCTCCTGCCACCTGAAGGACGAACAAGGGGCTACAAACCCGAACCACGTGTCGGCCGGCTTCCCGCAGGACTGCTCCATCTGCCACTCCACGGTGAATTGGAACAACGCTTCCTTCAACCACACCACGCAGACGAAATTCCCGCTCACCGGCGCGCACGTCCAGGTCGCCTGTACCCAGTGCCACGTCAACAACGTGTTCGCCGGTTTGTCGATGGCCTGCGCTTCCTGCCACCTGAAGGACTTCCAGGGAGCCACGAGCCCGAACCACGTGGCCGCGGGGTTCCCGCAGGATTGCTCCGTCTGCCACTCCACGACGGATTGGTCGGGTGCGGTGTTCAACCACACCACCCAGACCAAGTTCCCGCTGACCGGGGCGCACGTGAACGTAGCCTGCAACACCTGCCACGTGAACAACGTGTTTGCGGGTCTGTCAATGAACTGCGTCGGCTGCCACCTCAAGGACTTCCAGGGCGCAACCAGCCCGAACCACGTGAGCGGGAACTTCTCGCAGGATTGCCAGCTCTGCCACAACACGACGGACTGGACCAACGCGACCTTCGACCATAGCAAGACGTCGTTCCCCCTTACCGGTGCGCACGTCAGCGTAGCCTGCGCCACCTGCCACGTCAATAACCAGTTCAGCGGCCTTTCGACGGCCTGCATCTCCTGCCACCTGAAGGACGAACAGGGGACCACGAACCCCAACCATGTCACAGCCGGATTCCCGCAGGACTGCTCGATGTGCCACACCACAACGGACTGGTCCGGCGCGAACTTCAATCACAACACCCAGACCAAGTTTCCGTTGGCCGGTGCGCACATCAATGTGGCCTGCGCCACCTGCCACGTGAACAATGTGTTCGCGGGCCTTTCGACGGCCTGCATTTCCTGCCACCTGAAGGATGAGCAGGGAACCACCAACCCCAACCACGTGGCGGCCGGGTTTCCGCAGGACTGCTCCGTCTGCCACACCGTGGTGGATTGGACGGGGGCTGCCTTCAATCACACCACTCAGACCAAGTTCCCGCTGACCGGCGCGCACACGAACGTACAGTGCGCCACCTGCCACGTGAACAACGTCTTCGCGGGCCTCTCCACGGCCTGCATCTCCTGCCACCTGAAGGACGAGCAGGGGGCTACCGACCCGAACCACATAGCGGCCGGGTTCCCGCAGGACTGCTCCATCTGTCACAGCACCCTGAACTGGTCTGGCGCTACGTTCAACCACACCACGCAGACCAAGTTCCCGCTAACCGGCGCGCACATCAACGTGCCGTGCGCCACCTGCCACGTGAACAACGTGTTTGCGGGTTTGTCGATGACCTGCGTCTCCTGCCACCTGAAGGACGAGCAGAGTACCACCAACCCGAACCACATCGCGGGCGGGTTCCCGACGGATTGCCAGGTCTGCCACACCACGACAAACTGGGACGGCGCGGTTTTTGACCACAGTAAAACGCCGTTTCCCCTGACCGGCGCGCACGTCAATGTGCAGTGCGCCACCTGCCACGTGAACAACGTGTTCGCGGGTCTCTCGACGGCCTGTGTTTCCTGCCATCTGAAGGACGAGCAGGGGACCACGAACCCGAATCACGTCGCGGCGGGCTTCCCGACGGATTGCTCGGTCTGCCACACCACCGCGAACTGGCTGGGGGCCAACTTCAATCACACCACCCAGACCAAGTTCCCGCTGACCGGAGCGCACACCAGCGTGCCGTGCGCCACTTGCCACGTGAACAACGTCTTCGCGGGCCTTCCCATGACCTGCATTTCCTGCCACCTGAAGGACTTCCAGGGCACCACCAATCCCAATCACGTCGCTTCGGGCATCTCGCAGGATTGCCAGGTCTGCCACACCACGACAAATTGGGATGGCGCCGTCTTCGACCACAGCAAGACTCAGTTCCCGCTGACCGGCGCGCACGTTAACGTCGCCTGCGCGACTTGCCACGTGAATAACGTATTCGCCGGCCTTTCGACGGCCTGCATATCCTGCCACCTCAAAGATGAGCAGGGGACCACCAACCCGCCACACGTGGCCGGAGGCTTTCCGCAGGATTGCTCCATGTGTCACAGCACTACGAACTGGCTGGGGGCGACGTTCAACCACACTACCCAGACCAAGTTCCCGCTGACCGGAGCGCACATCAACGTGGCCTGCGCCACCTGCCACGTCAACAACGTGTTTGCGGGTCTTTCGATGACTTGCGTCTCCTGCCACCTGAAGGATGAGCAGGGAACCACCAACCCGAATCACATTGCCGCGGGGTTCCCGACGGATTGCTCCACGTGTCACACCACCGCGAACTGGGATGGGGCCACGTTCAACCACACCACCCAGACCAAGTTCCCCCTGACCGGTGCGCATACCAGTGTGGCCTGCGCCACCTGCCACGTGAACAACGTGTTCGCGGGTCTCTCGACCGCGTGCCTCTCCTGCCACCTCAAGGATGAGCAGGGGACCACCAACCCGAATCACGTAGCGGCCGGGTTCCCGACGGATTGTTCGATGTGCCACGCCACCACGAACTGGCTCGGGGCTACCTTCAACCACACCACCCAGACCAAGTTCCCGCT
>CAZBQQ010000109.1:0-19428 GCA_964493965.1 uncultured Solibacteraceae bacterium | reverse complement strand
AGGCGCCTATATCGGGCGCGCGGGTTACGGTAAAAGCCAAGGCTACCGAAGCCGTGCGCCTCTCCGTCACCAACGACCAGGGTCTCTTCGAGACGCCGAATCTGTTGCCGGGAGAGTATTCGGTCGAGGTGAGCAAGGCTGGATTCGCCGTGCAGACACGCAGCATCGTGCTCGAAGTGGGCCAGCGCATGGCTCTCGACTTCTCCCTGACCCTCGGCGAGCAGCGCCAGACCGTGTTGATCGTGGAAGCCGCCGACGTCCTCAAGACGCAGGATGTCAGCCTCGGCGAGGTGGTCGAGCCCAAGTCCATCGATAACTTGCCGCTGAATGGCCGCCAGTTGATCGACCTGGCCCTGACTGTTCCGGAGGCCCACGTCAGCCACGGCGCGCAGACCGGCGACATGAGCCCGCTCTACTGGCGCCCCGGCCAGGCGTCCTCCATCAGCATCGGCGGCAACCGGCCCAATGCCAATTACTTTCTCCTGGACGGCGTCACGAACACGGACCCCACCTTCAACACCATCAACCTGAGCCCATCGCCCGACGCGGTGCAGGAGTTTCAAGTGCAGACCGGCAGCTACCTGGCCGAGCTCGGCGGCTCGGGCGGCGGTCAAATCAACATCATCACCCGCCAGGGCACCAGTCAATTCCACGGGACCGCTTATGAATTCCTGCGGAACAACGCCCTCGACGCGCGCACGTGGAACGAGATGCCGGGGGACACTCATCTGGTCCGTAACAACTTCGGAGGCGCCGTCGGCGGCCCGCTCATAGGCAAGAAGACATTCTTCTTCGCCAACTACGAGGGCCTTCGGCAGACCCAGGCGCAGACCGCCATGGACACCGTCCCGACGGCTGCTGAAGCCGGGGGCGACTTCAGCAAGAGCGGAGTGACGATCTACGACCCTTCGAGCTCTCATGCGAACCCGAATTACAACCCGGCCCTGCCGGTCAGCACCGGCAATCCCCAGGTACTCCGCAACCCGTTCCCGAACAACATGATTCCGGCCAGCGTCCTCTACGGACCGGCTGCTCTCATGCTGAAGTCCTATGTGCCGCGGCCGAACACCATGGGAGGCATGGGCCTCGGTATGACCATGAACGGAACGCCCACGGTCTTCGGCTCCGGCCTTGATTCCAACAACCTCGAGGACGTTCGCGACGCACAGGGGCGCAACAATCAGGGCACCATCCGCGTCGATCGCGTGCTCGGCGAAAACGACACACTGAACGGGCGCTACTCGTCGAGTCATGAGGGGGGATTCTCGCCGCAAAACCTGCCCGGTTACGGCTTGAACTACGACAACGCCTCCCAGAACGGTTCCATCATCTGGACGAAAGTCCTCTCCCCGGCCCTTGTGAATACGGCGTCGGTTGGCGTATCCCGCCTGGCCTTGTCGCACTGGTCCCAGAACAGCGGAGTGAACGACATCGTCGACGCACTCGGAATCACGGGGACGAACTTCGGCGGAAAGAAAGGCTGGGGAGCGCCTTACTTCAATGTGCAGGGGTATTCCCCTCTCGGGGACTTCTGGCAGGCCACTCCCATGAGTCAGTGGAACACCACTTTCGAAGGTCGCGAGACGCTGAGCTGGCAGAAGGGCCAACACAGCCTGAAGTTCGGCACCAGCTTTCGCCGCGTGATCTGGCCGATGTGGGCCCTGGTGCAGAGCCGCGGCTACTATCAATTCACTCCCGGCTTCACCACCCAGACCGCCACCAACGACGGAACGGGTTCCGCGCTGGCCAGTTTCCTGCTCGGCGATCCCGCATCCCGGCAGCTCCAGGCCGGCGTGCCCAGCATGAACCTGCGTAACTGGTCCGCGGACGCCTTCGTTCAGGACACCTGGCGCCTGACGCCCTCTACTACCCTCGACGTCGGCTTGCGCTACGAATTCGAAACGCCGTTGTCGGACACTTCGCAGCCGTGGAGCAACCTGATTCAGCAGGACGGGAAGTTAGTGGCATTCATCGGCGGACAGAACGGCATGCCGCGCGGCCTGATGTACTCGAATAAGCTGCGCTTCGCACCCCGAGTGGGGATCGCGCAGAACTTCAAGAACAGCGGAATCGTGTTTCGCGCCGCTTACGGCATCTTCTACACGCCGGTTGACATGAATACCTGGTGCAACCAGTTACACAATGTCCCGGTCTTGTTCCCTATTACTCAGCAGAGCGACAACTTCACCCCGCAGATCGCCGGGTTCAATTTTCCGCAGCCCGTGCTTGGCAAGACAGTAGTGAGTTTCGCCACCTTCGATCCGCACGCGCCGTCGCAGTATGTGCAGCAATGGAGCGGGTCGTTACAGAAGAGCCTGGGCCGTGACACGACGCTCGAGATCGGCTATCACGGCGAGCGCGGCGAACACCTGCAACAATCGGTGCTTATCAACAATGCGCTTCCCGGGCCGGGCGCCGTACAGCCGCGCCGCCCTTACGCCACTGCCACATTCGCTCCCGGAACCGTGCTGCCGGACGGGATATCCGTGCAGAGCACGACTTTCCCCATAAGTACCGTGAACCTCCTCCGGGACACCGCCCGGAGCTGGTACGACGCCGGTTACATCAATCTGAGACGCCGGTACGCGCACGGACTTAGCCTGCTTGCCAATTACACCTGGGCGAAGAACCTGAGTAATGCGCCCGACTTCCGGTCGGCCATGTTCGAGGCCGCCATCCCTCAGAACGACAACAACCTCGATGCGGAGAAGGGGCCGGCCTGCGACATCCGACATCGCTTTTCGTTCACCGGGGTGTACGAGGTGCCTGCTCTGACGGCTGCCCAGTGGACACGCACACTCACCCGCAACTGGCGGCTTTCCACCTCGCTCCAGGTGCAGAGCGGCTTCCCCTTCACGGTCTCTGTATTTGGCGACACCGCCAATGCCGGGACAGCCGTGGGTGAAAACCCCGTCCGCGCGAACTACAACGGCCAGCCGATATTTGGCGCTGGCACCGGCACCACGTCGGCATGGTTCAATCCGGCCGCCTTCAGCACGCCGGCGGCCTATACCTTCGGCAACGTGGGACGAAACACGGTCTACGGGCCTGGCATGCAGACGGTCGATCTCGCCCTGGTGCGTTCATTCGCGCTGACCGAGGGCCTCCACATGGAGCTGCGCGCGGAGGGCTTCAATGCGCTGAATCATTCGAACTGGGGCACGCCGAACCGTTTCGTCAACACCCCTCAGTTCGGCACCATCACCGAAGCCTCCACACCTGGCCGCGAGTTCCAGCTTGGCGCAAGGCTCAGTTTCTGACGGCTCGGCGCCCCCTCGACACGCTCCGAGTGTTGGAGGGGGCGCACCCCTCCGCGGGCTTGGGAGCAGGCCGCCGGCAGGACGCCGCTCAATGCGGGAGCCTCGGACGTAGCAATCCGTACAGCCAGGTTCCGGCCAGCGCGCTGACAATGGCGACGATCATTACGGTGACGCCGTTGCCGACGAGCGCGAAGAGGGGGCCTGGGCAAGCTCCCGTGAGCGCCCAGCCCAGGCCGAACATCGTGCCACCAACCGCGTAGCGAATGCCGAGTCCCAGTCTCTTGGGGGGAATCGCGATCGGCTCGCCTGCGATGGTTCTCGGCCCCAGCCTCTTGATCAGGGCAACCGAAGCGGCGGCAGCCGCGACGGCCGACGCGATGATCTCGTACATGCGCGGAGACTGAAAGCGGAACATCTCCTGGATGCGGAACCAGGAAACGACCTCGGACTTCGTCAACACAATCCCGAAACACACGCCGAGAAGCAGATAGGCCAGTAGGGCGATCCTGGGCTGGCCGTGAGGGCGATCGGTAGCCGGATTGGTGGACATACGTTCTCACAGGAACAGCGGTAGAAGGAAATGCGTTGCGATCAGGCCGCCGGCGAAGAAGCCCACGACCGCGATCAACGACGGTAGTTGCAGATCCGCAAGCCCCGAGATCGCATGACCGGAAGTGCAGCCTCCTGCGTAAGCAGTGCCGAAGCCCACCAGAAAGCCGCCCAGAACGACCGAGGCAAAGCCCTTGAGCGTGAACAACGCCGACCACGCGAACAACTCGCGCGGCGCAAGCCCGAAGAAATCGTGAATGCCCAGTTTCGTCAGGGCGAGCCGGGTCTCGTCCGAGATCGCGACGTTCTGTGCCGGTCCCCAGTGCGCAGCTAGGAATTGGGGGTCGCGCGGAGGCACCGCAACTTATGAACCCCGCTCTCGAATCCTTGAGCGTGGCACAGCTGTCCGAGCGCCTGTTGGCGTCGTATCTTCGCGGCGGCGGCATCAATCACGTGGACTGCAAGAACCTGCCGTCCAAGCACGCGATCGCGGATATCACGGTCGACCTTCTGCGCCTGCTGTTTCCCGGGTTCTTCGATGAGAGGCTGATCCACTCCTCCGAGATCGAAGGCGTAACCATCGCGCTGCTCCATAGCGTGCTTGGCCGTCTCGAAAGCGAAATCCGGAAGAGCCTCGAATACGCGCCGCCCCCCGGAGTCGAAGAAGCGGACCTGGCGCGGAGGGCGCACGCACTCACACGCAAGTTTTTCGCCAGCCTGCCTCGAGTCCGGGAACTACTCCAGACCGATGTGGAGGCGGCCTACCAGGGCGACCCAGCCGCGTCCAGCCAGGACGAAGTGATCGTGGCATACCCGTTCATCGAGGCGATCGCGGTACAGCGGCTCGCGCACGAGCTGTATCTCGACAACATTCCGCTCATCCCGCGCATCATGACCGAATGGGCGCATTCACGGACCGGGATGGATCTGCATCCGGGCGCTCAAATCGGCACGCACTTCTTCGTGGATCACTGCACCGGGACAGTGGTGGGAGAGACGACGATCATCGGCAATCACGTCAAGATGTATCAAGGCGTCGGCCTGGTTGCGCGATCGCTCGCCGCGGGGCAGGCGCTACGAGGCCAGAAACGGCACCCGACGCTCGAAGATCGGGTCACCGTCTATGCCGGCTCCACGATCATGGGCGGCGACACGGTCATCGGAGAAGGCAGCACCATCGGCGCCAGTGTCTTCGTCACGACCAGCGTTCCGCCGAATTCCCTGGTTGTGCTCGAGGCGACGAACGTGAGGGTCTTTCCAAAGAAGTCGCGCGAGAGCTTCGTGCTGGACTATCAGATTTGACGCCACGATAGCGAACCGTGAGAGCGAGCGGTCCGCTCCCTGACGGGTGCGGTTCGGTGCTGAGTACCACACTAGTCGGCGGCCCGCCCGCTGGGGCTGTGGAAGCCGGTCGCTGGAGAGGCCAGACTCCCTCGAAGCAGCGACAGGAAGGCCTGGATGGCCGGAGAGAGCCATTTATCTTTGTGCCACACCGCCTGGGTTTGCATTACCAGGTGGGAAGCGCTCCACGGCAGGGCCGCCAGTCTCCCGTCGGCGACCTCCGACTCGGCGACGATAGCGGGAAGGCACGCGATCCCCATTCCCAGCGCCGCGCACTGCTTGATAGCCTCCACGCTGCTGAATTCCATGATCGATCCAGGCCGCACACCAACCTGCGCCAGCGCGTGCTCGAGTTTGGTGCGGTATGCGCAGCCGGGATCGGTCAGCAAGAACGTCTCCTCGCGAAGGTCGCTGGGCTGAATTCTGGGACAGGATAGCAGGCGGTGCGAGGGACGCGCGAGCAGTACGAGCGGTTCGTCGCACAGTGTTTCGGTGCAAAGCTGCGGGAAGTGTAGAGGATCGTCGATCACCAGCGCCAGATCCAGCTTGCCTTGCTCGAGATGCGTCACAAGCTGAGAGTTGCCGGTCGCCGAAAGCATGAGGCTGACCTCCGGATATCTCGTCCGGAACGCTTGCAGCACGGGGGGTAGCCGGTATGTAAGCACGGATTCAGGCGATCCGATCGCCAGATTGCCGGAGGGCTTGCTTCCCCCGGCGGTTACGCCCTTCGCCTCGCTGAGCAGTTGCAGCACGCGCTCCGCGTACGGAAGCAGCCGCTGGCCGTGCGAGGTGAGGCGCACTCCTTTACCCAGCCTCTCGAACAACGGCACGCCGAGTTCTTCCTCGAGGTTGCGAATCTGCACCGTGACATTGGACTGGACGCAGTGGGCCTGCCGTGCGGCGCGGGTGAAGTTCAATTCGTAGGCGAGGACGCGAAACAGATCGAGTTGGCGCAGTTCCATGTCGGTCAACCATTTCCATAGAGAGTTGTTTCGGTTGCACGGGCATCGGCCATAGCGATTGATTCCATCTCAACAATGCATTGGACAACCGGGGTGCCCGGCTTTAAACTGAATACTCCAATGTCTATCAAGATTGGTATCATACCACGAGAAAGCAAGCGCCGCACCCTGGGATTCGCAGTCTGCCGAAGATTTTGGGTGGTTCCGATGGTCCTGGCTGCCGCGGGCCTGGCCTTGGCGGGCGAGCCCGGAACGGACCGCGAGGTGTTGGGCGCGCTCGATGCCTTGAAGCAAGCCGTGGTGACAAAAGATCGGCCAGCCCTTGCGAAACTCCTCCATCCGGACCTGACTTACGGACACACCGACGGTCATCTCGAGACTCGAGATCAGGTGCTGGACCGCGTGACTGACAGCAAGGTCAGTTTCGCCGCTATCGACGTGAGCGATGCCGTCGTGAAGGCGTACGGCCAAATCGCGCTGGTCACGGCGAAGCTTGCCTTCCACGTGAATGCCGATGGCAAGCAGAGCGTCTCGACTCTCAGCACTCTGGACGTCTGGATCCGAGGACCCGAAGGCTGGCAACTGGTGGGGCGCCAGTTGACCCGGCCACCCAAGTAATCGTCGAACGGTTTGCAGCACCCTGTCGGCGTCAAGGGTGGTGCCGACTTCGCGAACCTTCTTCCCGGTTTGCGTTTAACAACCCGATTCACAGTGACTCCGTCTGGCCACGCTATGGGACCCAGGCCGGCTACGCCCCGGCCGCAGGTCCAGGCAGCGGAGATTCACGAGAGGGATGGTCATGACTATCTATCGACTCTTGATTGTTTTGGCGGCGGCACTCGCTCCGGTTGCCGCAACCGGCGCCACGCCGTCAAACGACGAACTGCTGGCACGCGCGCGGGCTCTTCAGAAGCGCATCGTGGCATTCGACAGCCACCTGGATGTCCCGTTCGACTACGGATCCCCTGGCCTCGAGGCCGGCACGGACGGAACAACGCAGTTCGACTTGCCCAAGGTGCAGCGGGGGCTTCTCAAAGGGGCCGCGCTGGCCATCTTCGTGCCGCAGGGGGCACGCACGCCAGAAGGCGTCGAGCAGGCGCGAAAGGATGCGCTCGCAAAATATGAAATCATCACCGGGGTGGCGGCGAAGTATCCGCAGCAGGCGGCAATCGCCTACACTCCGGAGGATGTGCGGAAGATCGCCGCGCAGGGCAAATTCGCCGTCGTGCTGAGCATACTCAACGGATATCCGCTGGGGCAGGACGTTTCGGGGATTGACGAGTGGTACCGCAAAGGCGTGCGCGTCTTCGGGTTCGTGCACGCGGGCAATAACGATCTGGCGGATTCCTCGCGTCCCAATCTGCTGCAGGGGGACACCCTCGACGAGCACGGCGGTCTCTCGGACGCCGGCAAGCGTCTGGTGAAACGCCTGAACGAACTGGGCATCCTGATCGACGTTTCGCAGCTTTCGAGCAACGGACTGCGCGACGTGCTCAGCCTGACGAAGGCGCCGGTAGCCGCGACGCACTCCAACGTGCGAGCCATCGTCGATCATCCGCGGAACCTGAGCGACCAGGAGTTACTGGCGCTCAAGAGCAACGGCGGCGTGATTCAGATCAGCGCCTACAGCTCGTGGGTTCGGCCGCTGCCGCCGGAGGTGCGGGAGAAGGCCAACGCGGTCCGGCGCGAATTTGGAGTTCCCACCGAGACGGGTATCCAAAGCGCGGCGCCGAGGAGTCCGGAAGGCGTCCAGGTGCTTTCGAAAGAGAAGTTCGAGGAGTACAGCAAGCGCATTCACGCGGTCCTCCTGGATCCCTCGGTGAAGGCGACGCTGGCGCAGTTCGTCGACAACATCGACTACGCGGTGAAAAAGATCGGCGTGGATCACGTCGGCATTTCCTCCGACTTCAATCACGGCGGGGGAGTGGTTGGCTGGGACAACGAAGGCGAGTCCGTCAATGTCACAGCCGAGTTGCTGCGCCGGGGCTACAGCGACGGAGACATCGCTAAGCTCTGGGGCGGCAATTTCTTACGAGTCTGGAGCGAGGCGCAAAAGGCCGCGCCGCAGAAGTCCGCGACGTCGAACAGGCCGCAAACCGCGCCGGCAGGGAGGGCTCTATAATGGCGATCCGAACGATATTGGCAGTCTTGGCCGCGGTGCTGGCCGGCGGTTTGGCCAGCGCTCAGGTCACTTCAATTAATGGCGTAGTTACCGACTCCTCGGGTGCGGTGATCTCTGGCGCACGCGTGCGCGCCTTGCCCGCTGCCGGAGGAACCAATGTGACCACGCTGAGCAACGGCCAGGGAATCTATCACCTTCCTTCGCTGTTCGCGGCCGACTATGTCGTACGCGTGGATGCGGACGGGTTTGCGCCCGCCGAGGTGAAACTCACGCTGCTGGTGGGGCAGACTCGAACGATCGATCTACAACTCCATCCAGCCGCGACCAGCACGGCGGTGGAAGTTACGGCCGATATTTCCTCGGTCTCGACAACCACCTCGGAAGTGGCGGCCAACATCGACGCGAAGCAGATGCAGCAGGTGCCGCTCAACGGCAGGAATTGGATCGAACTGGCGCTCCTGCTGCCCGGTATCAGTAAGAACGATGTCGCCGGCAACACCATCGTAACCGGTCCCGACACGGGCAAGTACGAATTCAACGTTGACGGCCAACAGGTCAGCCAGGACATTGCGGGTTCCGGGACGGGCCAGCCGCTCTACAGCCGCGAGACCTTGTCGGAATTTCAGATCATCACCAACCGGTTCGACGCCACCCAGGGGCGCTCCTCGGTGTCCCAGATCAATGCCGAGACCAAATCGGGCACGGACTACTTTCATGGCAGCGGCTGGGGCTACTTCCGCAGCGACAGTTTCAATGCCGCCGATCCGGTGGCTCACAAGGTACTGCCATTCCAGGACCAGCAGTATGGAGCTTCTCTCGGCGGTCCAGTGCTGCGCGACAAGCTGTGGTTCTTCGCCGCTTTCGAAGGGGAGCGCCAGCCCGCAACCATCTATACGACGCCCACCGGCTTCGGCGGTCTGACTTATCAACTTCCCACGCAAACGACAACCCGGTCGTACCTGGCGCGGCTGGACTATCAGAAGAGCGACTCGAGCCGCTTGTACCTGCGGCTGAGCGCATTTACAACGGAGAATCCCTTCACGGGAGTAACCGGCACCACGCATCCCTCGCGGGGCGCTCTGAATTCGCAGAAGAACTACAGCCTTCTGCTGGACTGGTCAAAGACGTGGACGCCACACCTGGTAAACGACGTGAAGGCGGGCTTCAGTTACTTCAGCTACTTCAACCAGCAGGTGGTGTCGAGCCAGGAATACCGTTTCGGGTCGACCACGGTGGGAGGCAACTATAACTACCCATCGCCTCACGACGAAAACAACTGGCAGTTTCGGGACGATGCTTACTGGCTGAAAGGGAGCCACTCTTTCAAGTTCGGCGGCGAGTATCTCAACATCTGGTATCACGGAGCCTATCCGCAAAGCGCGCGCGGAACGGTTACTTCATTCAGTACAGTGCCCTCCAATCTGGCGGCGTATTTCCCGGTGTGGAACGATCCTTCCACCTGGAACCTGGCGGGGCTGGGCGCCATCGCCAATTCCTACCTGCAGGCCTTTGGTAACTTCAACTTCTCCAACGACCGGAACACAGTCGGATTCTGGCTCCAGGACGACTGGAAACTGAATTCCCGCCTCACGCTCAACCTCGGCCTGCGCTATGACAACGATCTCGGCATTATGGGAGACTCCCTTTACCTGAAGAGCGGTCTGGTCACGCCGCATCACGGCGACAACAACAACATCGCGCCGCGGCTGGGCTTCGCGTGGGATTTGTTCGGAGATCGCAGGACGATCATTCGGGGCGGCGGCGGTCTTTACTACGCCGACCTCCAGGCCAACCAATACTACGACCAGCAACTCTTCAACGGTCAGACCACCATTCAGGCGTCGGTGGACGCGGCTCCCGGCGCGCCGATCAACCTTCTGCAGCCGTTCGGGAGCCTCACTGGAGATGCGTTTCTGAATGGCACGGCGCCGGTGCCGAAGCAGGCCGTTCAACTGGTCGATCCCGCAGCACAGACGCCTTATACGGTGCAGGCCTCCATCGGCATTGAAAAGCAGTTCGGGCGGCAATGGACCGTATCGGCCAATTACGTGCACTGGCGCCTCTACCACGAGTGGATCCGTGTGGACCAGAATCTGTCCTACAACCCGGCCACCGGATTCAACGTAAATCCGAACGTGTCGCGCCCCAATCCGAACTTCACGCAGATCCTGCGATTTACCACCCCCAACGCCGCGGGCGCCATCTACAATGGGCTGCTGATCGACGTGCGGCGGCAATTCGCCAAGCGCCTGTCGCTGGCTGGCTCCTACACCCTGGCGCGCGCCAAGGATTCGAGCGACGGTCCGTTCTACGTCCCGAACAACCAGTTCAACCTTTCCGACGAGTGGTCCAACCAAACCGGAGATCAGCGGCATACGCTCAATCTGGACGGCAACTACCAGTGGAAATGGGGGCTGTCGTTGAGCGCGCTGTATCACTTCGGTTCCGGCGCGGCGTATCAGATCACGGCGGCAGGCAGCCCGTTCGGACTCCCGGCCCCGGCCGGCGGCGGCGCGTCGAACCGCACGTTCCTGACCACCACCAAGGTCTATGACAATCCTTCCCTCAACTACGTCGATCCGATCGATCCTGTGTACTCGATCGTCCGGCGCAACGGCGCATACGGGCGGCCGGTTCAACGCGTGGATGCGCGTCTCTCCAAGACGATTACGTTCCGGGAACGGTACAGACTGGTCGGCCAGTTGGAAGCGTTCAATCTTTTCAACCACTCGAATTTTGGCACCTATCAGGCGGCCATCACGTCTTCGAGCTTTACCGCGGCCGCACAGAATTCCAACCTGGCCTACGCTCCGCGCATGTTACAGCTCGGCGCGCGGTTTGAGTTCTGAGAGGCCCAATGCGAACCGTCGAATGGCTGTTTGGTAAGCGGGGGATGAGGCTCGGCTGGCGCGCGGACCCGGCTCCGCGCAATCTCAGCTGGGGAGGGGGGCTAGGTTGGAAGCGCCCCCTCCGCTTTGTGTTCGCGCTCGGATGCGTCGCGCTGGTTTTGACCACTGGGCGGGTCTATGCCGCCGCCGATCCGTGGCTCGCGCGCGTCTCGCCGATCATGAATGCCGCCGAGAAGAAGGCTTACCTGAGTCTCCGGGCCGACGACAGGGATGCGTTCCGGCGGCAATTCTGGCTGGACAAGACGATCACGGAACCGGCCTACATCGAGCGCCTCGAGTACGTCGACTCCGCGTTCGGTTCAGGCCGGCCCGGCTCGGGAGCAAACACGGATCAGGGCCGGGTGTACCTGGCCAACGGCGCGCCGACTGCAATCGACAAGGTGCCGTCGAGCCGGATCCTCCAGCCGTGCGAGGTCTGGCATTACGATTCCCTGCCGGGCGCGGGCCACGCGGGGCAGGTGCAGTTCCTGTTCTACCGCAAGGACGGAATCGGCGACTTCAAGTTGTACTGGCCCGAACTGGACACCATTCGCGTCCTGCTCCTGCCGCAGGAGAGCACGCGGACGATGTTCTCACCCAACGACGTCCTCTCGGAGAACGATATCCGGCAGCAACTCAAGGTGACGCCGACGGAAGAGCCTGTTGTCGAGGCTGCGCTCGGCGTCGCGCGGGGCGTCAAGGATAGCAGCAACGGCGAGATACTGGGCCGGGCCTCCTCGCCGGAACACATGTTGCGCCTCAACGAGGATAAGAGGAAGCCCCAGGTCTCGTCGAGCTTTGCCGTGGTTCCCCGGCCGGAGGTTCGGGTCCTCCAATACGTCGTCGGCGACGTCCCGGTTGCCGACGTCGAGGTGCGTGCGACGGCCGTGGCCAGCATCGGACTGACGGTAGTCGGGCACGGCGACCGCCTGGAGCAATCGGCGATTCCGCTCGATCTGGAACACGCGCAGGTCGTCCTGTTCACTCAACGGCTCTTTCTGTTGCCGGGGGATTACTCGCTCCTGGTGGACGTTGACGGCAACATCACGAAGCAGCAGTTGCAGGTGGTCAAAGTCGCGAAGGGGAAGGTGGAAGGCGAAGGGTTCCAGGACAGCGCAGGCGAGTTGAAGCTCTCGATCGCACCGGATCCGCACAGCGAGGAGGCGAAGGAGGCGGTTTCCAGGCAGATCGCGGCACGCAGGAGCCACCCGCCGTCGCAATGAGAAGCGTATTCAGGAGACGCAAGGGGACAGCATATCTGATCGCCGTTGTGCTGATGGCCACTCTGTCTTCGCTGATTCTGGCATTCCGGTTCGCGACGGCGTCTACGGCGGGCCGCCACCTCGTGCGCGGCATCACCTGCGGCCGTTGTCACGGTAAGGCTGGGGACAAGCCCTTGGCGCAATTGCAGTCGTGTCTTACGTGCAAGCAGGAAAAGAGGCCCGTCGAGCAGCGGAGATGCATTGCCTGCCACGGGCCGTACCGCGCCGTGGCGGCCCGCACCAGGAATTTCTCCGCGAACCCTCATCAGAGCCACCGCGGAGAGACCGAGTGCAAGGTTTGCCACAAGGGGCACAAGCCCGACGTGATCTCTTGTTCCACTGCCGCCTGCCATCCTGCCATGACATTTCGCAGGAAGAGGGCGAGTCAGGAACAAGACGCTGTGGATGTTTTTTGAAGACTGAACAAACGAGCGATGGAGCATATCATGAACAGGCGGACTTTCTTACAGCGTGCGGCGGCCTTGCCGGGTTTGGCGGCGGCCGTTTCGTGCGGGCGGCCTCGGGCCGGATCGGACAGTGTCGTGGTGGTCGGCGCCGGCATCGTCGGCGCGTCCATCGGGTATCATCTGGCCAAGCGCGGAGCGAGGGTGACCATCCTCGAAAAGGACAAGCCGGCAAGCGGCGCCACGGGGACCTCGTTCGCTTACCTGAATGCTTCGCGCAAGCGCCCGCGGCCCTACTACGATCTCAACCTTCTCGGCATCGATAACTGGAGGCGGCTGCAACTGGAGATCGGGAGTGACCTGAAGATCCAGTGGGGAGGCGGAGTGGAATGGCATGCTCCGGGCGATGCCGCGGACAAGCTGCGGGATGGCTTGCGGTCCTACCAGCAGTGGGGCTACCCCGCTCGCCACGTCGATGAAGCGGGCCTGCGACGCCTGCTACCCAACATCGCGCCGGGGCCCGTCGGGGCCGCGGCGTTCTATGAAGATGAGGCCGGGTTCGATGCCGTTCCAGCCGTGGACGTGCTGCTGCGCAAAGCCCGCGAGTTCGGCGCGACGGTCAAGTATCCGGCCGAAGTGACCGGGCTCGATGTGGACGGCGACCGCGTGCGCGGGGTGCGCACAAAGAGCGGCGATTTCGAGGCCGGCACAATCGTGCTCGCGGCCGGCCTTGGCACACAGCAACTGGCCCGCCTGGCGGAGGTCAACATCCCCCTGGGGGAATCGAGCGGCGTGCTGGTCTACCTGCCACCGCAACCCGCCTTGCTGGGACGCGTCGTCTTCAGCCCCGCCGGAAGCTTCAAACAGAACCCGGATGGGCGCATCGTCAGCGGAGGAGGAGCCGAAGGCGCGACGCCGGAGGCGACCCGTGCGCAGGGGCAGAAGGCGCTCGAGAACGCGGCGAAGTATCTGCCGCAACTGAAGGGCCTGACGGCCGAGAGGGTCGCGGTGGGGCACCGTGTTCTGCCGAGGGACGGGTTCCCTATCATAGGGCGATCGCCCAAGCACGAGAATCTCTACATCGCCGCCACGCACAGCGGGATCACTCTGGCGCCCATCATCGGAAGCCTCGCCAGCCTCGAAATCCTGGAAGGCGTAAGCGTGGACCTTCTCGATCCCTGGCGGCCCGCCCGGTTCGCGAAGGGCTAGCCCAGCACCTTCTCGAAGGCGGCCTTGAACTTCGCCATCTCCTCCTGAGATCCCACACTGACGCGGACTCGGGTGGGCCAGGTGGGCCACAACCGGCCGACAATCACCTTTCGCGCGGCCATCGCCTTGGCGAACTCTTCCCAGGGCCGCTTCACATCCACCATGAAGAAGCTAGTTTCGCTGGGGATGTAGTCCACTCCTTTGTTTCGGAGAAATGCGAAGACGTCCTCGCGGATTCGACGGTTGATCGCTTTGCGCTCCGCCACCAGGTTCTTGACTCGCAAGCTGGCCGTGGCGCAGGCAACCGCGGTAATGGGGAGCAGTCCGAAGTTGATGCCGAAGGGCCGCAGCCTTTCCAGCAGATCGGGGCGCCCTAGCGCGTAACCGGCCCGGATGCCCGCCATCCCGTAAACCTTGGAGAAGGTCCGCAACACCAGGACGTCTTTATCCGCCGCCACGAGCCCGGCTGCCGATTGGGCGGTGTCGGAGAACTCGATGTAAGCCTCGTCGACGATTACCACGGCGTCCCTGGGCTTGTTCGCCAGCAGATAGTCGATCTCCGGAGGCGGCGTCACCGTTCCGGAGGGATTGTTGGGATTGCACACATAGTAGGCGCCCGCGTTCGGATCGGCTGCGATCATCGCTTTCGCATCGTGCGAATGATCGGCCCCGAGCGGCACGCGGATGGTCTTCGCGCCCGACACTTCCGGAGCTCCGTTGCCGTACCCGGGATCGGCCATAACCCAGCTTCGGCCGGGAGACGTGAACGCCAGCGTCGAGCGGATGAGCGCGTCACTCGAACCCGCGAACGGCTGCACATAGGTCGCCCTCACGCCGCGCAATTCCGCGATCGTCGCTGTGAGCTCGACCGGCTCGTCGAAGGGATGGTAGCGCCCTCCATAACGCGCGGTCTTCAGGATCGCCTCAATTCCCTCCGGCGCGGGACCGAGCGGATTCTCATTGCGGTTCAAGAACACGGTTTCCGGATCGAGTGGGGCGCTGGGAGCCGGCAATACGAGTTTTTCCGCCTCGGCCGCCATCGCATGCTCGCTGAAAAGCGGGTAGGTGGTACCCGCCGCCAGCGCGCCGAGCAGGCGACCCAAATGGCGGCGAGAGAGGCCGTCCGGAGAACCGGAACGAGATGGATCAGAGAGAGATGGCATGGAAACCTCTGTGGGCCACGGTTCGCAACCGTTCACGCGCCGGCCGCTTCCGCAGCTTCCGGCGCCTGGATGATTTCAAAGCTGGTCGAAATCCGAACCGTTGGCCGGAGCGTGGCCGCCACGCTGCAATACTTCGTGTCGGATAGCTCGATGGCCTGGCTCACCGCTTGTTCCGACACGTTGTGACCGGTGATCACATGGTGCACATGAACGCTCTGGAAACTGCGCGGCGCCTCCTCGCGGCGCTCGCCGGTAATCTCCGCACGATAGCCGACGACGCGCTGGCGCTTCTTTTGCAGTGCGGTGACCACATCGGAACCGGTACAGCCACCCAGCGCCAACAGGAGCAGTTCGATGGGAGTCACCGCGCTGCCGCGTTTGCCGTTGGTCTCGAGCACCTGCGCATGACCGCCCGGGCTGACCGCCAAATACAAATCGTCGCCGGCGTACCGGACAGTTGCCTTCATCTCGGACATCGCTGAACCCCTCACTGTAACGTGCAATTCGTGGAATCCGCGCTCAGTCGGCACGGTAGCTCAGTGTAGAGCACGGTCGATCGTCCGTCCAATGAATTGTGCTGATGAAATGAATCTGTTCCGCAGATCAGATTGCTGGGGCGCCAGTCTTGCGCGGCGGCCGAGTCATGGTCCTTTAGGCGCCGCCGTGGAGTTGTCGCTAAGGCTGCAGGCGAGATTGTAGTTGTGGGGGAGGGCGATTTGGACTGGGAGGCAGGGATTCGCACCCCAATCGACCTGAACGTCTGTCCCGGAGTCAACCTACTGGTTAAGAGTTGTCGAGTTAACTGCTCCCCGCTACCATCGCGAAGTCTGTTGAAACGGATTATGAGTCCGCTGCTCCGGGCTGGAGCCGGCAGGAGACTCCAGGCCGACGTCCAGCTTGGGAAGTTCGGCTACGCTGAGCCGCGGGTGGGATTCGAACCCGTCAGCCCCTTTGACGCTCTGCAACTTGCAGACTGTTCGTTGCCGGGAATGCCATGACTGCCGCCGCTGCCGTCGCGCATTGCCCAAAATTGCCCAAATGTGGGGCCGCCTCGGAGATCTTAGCAGCGCGCTGTCAGAGTCCGTATGCTCGACCGCAGTCCCTAAGAAGCCGCGACACTGTGGCCTGCACAAACCTCCCTGTCACTCGCATTCGATGGCCAGCATGGCTACGTCGTCGGCGGGTCGCGCGGGAGCACACCACTCTTCGACGCACGCCATCACCGCTCCGAGGCTCTCATGGAGGTCCAGGTGGCGATTCCGATCGTATGCTTCCAGC
Organism: uncultured Solibacteraceae bacterium; assembly: GCA_964493965.1. Lineage (GTDB taxonomy): Bacteria > Acidobacteriota > Terriglobia > Bryobacterales > Bryobacteraceae > DASWZN01. The sequence goes on along the minus strand of CAZBQQ010000109.1, from coordinate 2,990 downwards.
AACTTCTCCGCGCCAAATTCCTGACCGGCGGCGTTCTCGGCATCCGTAAGCCCGTCCGTGGCGATGTACAGCCGGTCTCCTGGCCCGAGCCGCACGGTCCGCTCCTCATAGCTTGCGTCCGCGAGCAGCCCGACGGGTAGGCCGCCCGATTCGAGGACTCGGGGAGCCGCCCCACGGCGCACATGAACCGGTCCGGGATGTCCGGCCGTCACGTAGCGGAGGTCACGCGTCCTCGCATCCAACACACCATAGATCATTGTGAAGTACTGCATCGTTTGCGGCCCGAACGGAAACTGCTTGTTGAGCCGCGCAACCACGTCCGCCGGCGAAGCAACAAGAAACGTGCCCGGACTCTCGGGTGCCGCCTGGTACAGGAGGGAACGGTCGGCCACGCTCGATAAGACGTGGCTTAGCGTCACGGAAAGGAGTGCCGCGGCAACGCCATGTCCGGAGACGTCCAATACGTAGAGGGCCACGTGGTGTTCGTCGAGCGGAAGGACATTGAGGAAATCGCCCGCCAGTTGCTGACAAGGGCAGAACTTCCAGGCGAATCGGATGCCGTGAATCTTCGGTGACGCGGCTGGTAGTAGCGAACGCTGCACAGCGGCGGCAGCGTCAAGGTCTTGCCTGATGCTGCGGTTGGCGGCCTCCAGTTGTTGGTTCGCTCTTTGGAGCGCATCCTGCGCATTCTTTTCGGCGGTCACGTCCGATTGCACGCCGATAAAGTGGGTTACGACGCCGGAGCTATCGCGCACCGGCGTGATCGACAGACGATTCCAGAACGCGGCGCCGTCCTTGCGGTAGTTGAGGAGATGCACCGTGATTTCGCGTTGCCCGCGAATCGCGGCCCGCAGATCGTCCAATGTCGCCTCATCTGTGGCGGGACCTTGAAGAAACCGGCAGTTTCGGCCCAGAACTTCGTCCACTGAATACCCCGTAAGTCTCTCGAATCCGGCATTGGCGTAAATCAGGGGATTGTCAGGCAGGCGGGCATCGGAGATCGTGATGCCCTCCGCCGTGGCTGCGAGGGCGCGGTTCTTGAGATGGAGCTGAGCCTTGGAACGCCCATGATCCAGGATTGCCGCGCGAACCGCCTTCGATCCCATACGGCCTATACGACCACTTCAGAACTACCCTGCGCAACCCGTCCGATCTGTTTGAGCATCCCCGCGAACAGAATGCGGTGCACCGGGTAGGTAACGTACCAGTAGGCTCGGCCCAAGAGTCCGCGAGGATCGAAGATGGCGGTTTGCCGGATCACCGAATCTGAGTCACTCCCGTCCACGCGAAATTCCAGCCAGGCTCGTCCCGGCATTCTCATCCGTGCGGCCAGAAGGAGCCGATGATTCGCCTCGTAGGCCGCCACGTTCCAGCAGTCCACAACGTCGCCCACTTCGAGTTGATCGGGATGCCTGCGACCGGGACTGAGCCCAAGCCCTCCCATCCAGATGTCCACGATCCCACGCAGACGCCAGAGCCAATTGGCGTAGTACCAGCCAGTCGGACCTCCGATCCTGCGGATCGGGGCGAACGCCTGCTCGGGCGACGCGTGGACGGTCGTTTCCAGGGAATGGACGAACGCCCCGCCACCCCCGTGATCCTCTGCCCGGAGCGCGGCCGCGATGGCCTCGCGGTATCCCACGGGGCGCACAGTGAATTCGGCCAGAGCCGAGCGATCTCTAACGACAGTGGGATGGCGGATGCTGTCGATCAGCTTGCGGCCCACTCGAACGTACAGAGGGGTGACCAGTGCCAACCAGAGGCTGGACAGCCGGGGAGTCAGAACAGGCACGGGAATAATGAGCCTCTTGAGTCCGCGCTGGCGCGCATATTCCAGCATCAGGCCGCCGTAGGAGACCTGGTCCGCCCCACCGATCTCGAAGACGCGGCTTCCCTCGCACGGCAAATCCAACGCCGCGAGTAGATACTCGAGCAGATCCCGGATAGCGATCGGCTGCGCGGGAATGCCGACCCAGCGCGGGGCAATCATGACAGGCAAGAGTTCTACCAGAGATCGAATCATTTCAAACGATAGACTCCCCGATCCGATCACGACCGAGGCGCGGAACTCGATGACTGGCACGCCCGACGAGCGCAGGATCTCGCCGACCTCGTGGCGACTGCGCAAGTGCGGCGAGAGCGTTGGGGAACTCGCGCCCAGCCCACCCAGATAGATGATGCGGCTCACCCCGAGATCGCGGGCGGCGTCGGCGAAGTTCCCAGCGGCCCGGCGGTCTTCTTCCTCGAAGGATCCCGCCGAGCCCATCGAGTGAACCAGATAGAAGGCGGTGTGTATCGCCAGCATGGCCGCACGCACAGAAGCTGGGTCAAGGAGGTCGCCGGCCACGAGTTCCGCCCCAGCCATCTCGGGGATTCGCAGCAACTCCGGCCGCCGCGCCAGACAGCGAACCCGATGGCCGGCCGCCAGCAGGGCCTTCACCAACTGCCCTCCGACGTAACCGGTGGCGCCGGTGACCAGAATGAGTGGCTTCATCTCTTCCTGATACTCGCCAGCGCCTCGAGCGCACGGTCGCGGGCCTGATTGTGGTCGACGATTGGATTTGGCGCAGTCGACCGCTGCGACTCCGGAACCCAAAGGCGACGATAGTCGAAGATGCGTTCCACGTCACGCCGCACTCTGAGAGCGTGCACCACCGTGCCAAGGATACCAAGCGGAAGGCGGTATCGCATCTGCCCAGCCGCTGACGCGCGAGAGGGAAGACATGTTTTTTGTCCATGGCAAACCGCTGCCCCTGGTCGGTGTGAATTGCGACAACAACTCTGGCGCAGGCCGCATCTAAGTTGCATACTTCCCTTGGCTCTGATGCCTTCCGCGATGATCCAGACTCTTTCCCCGGGCGAACCCATGCCGGTCTTGAAGGGCGAGTTGCTAACCGGCCGGCCGGCCGTTCTGCCGGACGCCGCTTCCAGTCGGGTGGCGCTGCTGGCCCTGGGCTTCACGTATGATTCGCGATTCGCGGTGGAAGCCT
>CAZBQQ010000108.1:14857-19707 GCA_964493965.1 uncultured Solibacteraceae bacterium | reverse complement strand
GACTATTTGATGCTGTTCCTGCAGGCGAAGTCGATTGCCGAGAAGGTGAGCTGAGGACGTAGCAGGTTTGGGTGCCGCTTGCGGCCTCGACGAGGATACTATCGAAATGGAGGCCTGGGCATGAACAAGATCACACCGTTTCTGTGGTTCAACGACAACGCCGAAGAAGCTGCGGAGTTCTATCTTTCGGTATTTCCGGAAGCGAAGAAGGTGGGCGAAATGCGTTCGACCGGCGTGGGGCCCTGGCCCGCCGGAAAGATCGCGATTATCACCATCGAGCTTATGGGGCAGCAAATGACGTTCCTCAACGGTGGCCCTGCGCAAGCGCTCACGCCGGCTTTCTCGTACTCCGTCGCGTGCCAGGACCAGGCCGAGATCGACCGGTACTGGGACAAGCTGCTTGAGGGGGGCAAGCCCATGGCCTGCGGCTGGCTGACGGACAAGTTCGGCCTGTGCTGGCAGATCGTGCCGGAGAAGATCGGCGAGATCCTGAAGCATCCCAAAGCGATGGCGGCGATGATGACGATGGTGAAGTTCGACATCGCCAGGCTGGAGGCCGCGGCGAAGGAGTAACGGCGTGCCACTAGCGCGCCGCCCGCTGCGAGCGCCGAGACTATCGAAGCTGTCCGGATTGCCATCCGGGCGGAATGCGAGATCCAGGGTCATTCACTCCGGCAACGGCAGTGTAGCCAACCGACCTCGGTTCCGAAATAGCTCCGGCGGACAACGCCGAGCCGTCGCGGCTCTCATCAGGAACCTTGAATCGGGTGGCATCGTCTGATAGCATATCGATGCCGTCGACACCATGACCTCCCGTGGCGGGGAATCAGTTTGTCGGCCGGGATCCATGCGCACACGATTTGGCGCGACAACGGAATGAGCCCCTGGAAGAACCACCTCGTCGTGTTCACCATGGCTCTCTTGAGCCTCTCTTTTGCGATCTTCCTGGCGGCAGGCTATACCGCGCTTTACTGGGCCTGGCTGCGCGCCGATCTGCAGATGGCTGTTCCTTATCTGCCGTGGGCCAGGAGTTTTGGAATGCTGGCCATGGCCTGCGCCGCTGTGGCTCTCGGAATTCTGTTCTCATCAAAGACCTTTCCCCTTGCGCCGCAGACCCGACTTTGGCTTTCACTGCTTGCCACGGCCACGATCGGCTTCTTTTCCGAGTTCAGAAACGAAGGCAAGTTCCACTTCAAAACGCTGGTCCACTTTTTCGGGCCCGGGACCTGGATTCACGACCGATTGAATCAAGTCGTCTCTGGACTTGGCGATTCTCTGTACCGGATCGAGTATTCGCATTGGAACGATTTCCTCATGGGCCCGGCAATCGTCGGCGTGCTGTTTCCCCTTGTTTTCCTCAGACTCTACGGTGCTATCCAGAACCCGGCTCCAATCACCCTCCGCGCATCGAATCCAGACGCTTCGACGGACCTGGACCATGCTCTGCGGTTCGCGCGGATTCTGATGAACGTCGGACTCTTCTGGTTTTTCATCTCTGCCTGGGCGGAAAAGGCGGGTTATATGAGCAATCCTCATTCGAACGATGAAATCGATCTGCCCTTTGAGTTCGCCGGCACCATGCTCGGTTTCTGGATGGTGCGCGCCCTGACCAAGCCGTTCTACAAGCCGTCCGAGAGGTTCCGTTCCACGCTCCTCATCGATTTTCTGTCGTCGGGAGTGATGGGCCTTCTGTACACGGTGATGGTGGGCTCGTTGACAGAGGGCGTGGCCAGCGCCGTTGCCCATGCTTTGTATCCGGCCGTTCCAGGCTCGCTGGACATCCACGAATACACGCCGTTTCAGCAGCACATGCGCCCATTCGAGCTTCTATTGCTGGCGGGAGGCATGTGGTGGAGTCTCAACCGATCTTCCGGGCACGAGGAAATCACGCGGCTCGGCAGTGTTGATGAGGTACCGGAAGCCGCTTCCAGATGGGATGTACTGATATCACTGGCTAAGATCCTGGGAGCGACAACGGGCTATCTGCTGATTGTTGTGACGATGCTCTCGTGGCTGGAGCCGCAGGGATTGGGCTGGACGCTGGCGACGGCGGGCGCGGGAATCGTAGTCGGAATGGCGGCATTCCTTGTGGCCAAGCGCGCGGGACAGCAACGCTTCACCACGGTTTTCGGCAGGAACGACGATAACCCGCCAGAGAATCCATCAGGAATCGATTCGCACTGACGCGTTGGTACCGTAGCCGCGCTTCCGACCGGCTCAAAGCGACGCGCCCAGGCCCACCGTGACCGATTTTTTGTCCATGTGCGACATGTATACTATAATGTATACAAGCGGCGCGAAGGGACCTTCCAAACCTGCGCCTGAGGGGCGGGACATGTCGTCGTCGGACGTGGTCATCATCGGGGCGGGGATCGTTGGCTGCAGTATCGCCTGGCATCTGGCCGAGCGCGGCTGCCGCGACGTCATCATCCTGGAGCGTGAATCGCACCCCGGAAAAGGCTCGACGGGCAAGAGCATGGGCGGCGTGCGCGCACAGTTCGCCACCGAAGCGAACATCCGGATGTCCCTTTACTCGATTCCATTTCTCGAGGATTTCGAGGAGATGACGGGCCACCCTTCTGGCTATCGCCGCCAGGGCTATTTGTTTGTCGCCACCGAGCCGCAGCACCTCGACAGCTTGCGCGCCAACTACAATCGCCAGGTTGCTCTGGGGCTGACGAGCGTCGAATTGCTCGAGGCGGAGGACGTCTTGCGCCTGGTTCCACAACTGCGCGGCGACGACATCCTGGGCGGGAGTTTCTGCTCCTCGGACGGTTTCGTCGATCCGCATAGCGTCATGAACGGTTTTCTCAGGCGGGCCATCGAAGGTGGCGTGCGACTCTTCCGTGGTGTCGAGGCTCTCGAGGTCCGGCCGGATGGCGTTCTGACGAGCCGCGGGTTCATCGCCACGCGGAACGTCGTCAACGCTGCCGGCGCATGGGCCGCCCCGATCGCGCGCTCGGCGGGCGTTGACCTGCCTGTGGCTCCGCTGCGCCGGATGCTGGCGCCGACCGAACCGTTCGACCGCATCTCGCACTCTTCTCCCATGGTGGTCGATATGTCGACAGGTTTCCATTTCCGGCCGGAGGGGCGCGGCCTGCTGCTGGCGTGGAACGATCCGGACGAGAGGCCGGGGTACAAGATGTCGGTTGACGCGGCGTTCGTCGAGAAGGTGCTGACCCGGGGAGTGGAGCGCGTTCCCTGCCTGGCCGAGGCGCAGGTGAATCCAAAGCGCGTCTGGGCCGGCCTGTACGAAATGACGCCGGACCACCACTGCATTCTGGGCGCCGCGCCGGGTGTGCCCGGATTCTGGCTGGCCAACGGCTTCAGCGGCCACGGAGTGATGCATTCGCCGGCGACAGGCCGCATTCTCTCAGACCTTATTCTGGACGGCCACTCGGGCCTGGTGGATACCCAGGCGCTCGGTCTGGCGCGGTTCGCCGAGAGCCGTCTGCTGTGCGAGACCGCAATTCTTTGAAGGAGCCCACGTGAAATTTCAGGGAGTCTATTCTGTTTTGCCGACGCCGTTCCGGTCCGATGGCGGCGTCGATGTGGAGAGCCTGCGCCGGGTGGTCGATCTTTTCATCGCAGCGGGCGTCAACGGGCTGACGGCGCTGGGCGTCACCAGTGAAGTGTCGCGCCTGGACGAACGCGAGCGCGCGCAGGTTCTCGAAACGGTGCTCGACGCGGCGGGCGGCCGCGTGCCGGTCATTGCCGGAGCGACTGCCGAGGGGTTGGGACTGGCGATCGGGTACGGCAAAGCCGCGCGTGAGGCCGGAGCGGCCGCGATCATGGTGAGCCCGCCGCGCATGCCGAAGATCAACTCCGACGCCGTGGTGCGCCACTTCGCGGCTCTGGCCGAGGCCGTCGAGATGCCGATCGTGGTGCAGGATTACCCGCCCATCTCCGGCTACACGATGGAGCCGTGGCTGCTGGCACGGATCGCGCGCGAGGTTCCGGTCGCGCGCACCATCAAGCTCGAGGATCCGCCCACGCCGCTCAAGACGGCGCAGATTCTGGCGCGCGCGGAAGGCGTCGAGATCAGCGTGCTGGGCGGGCTGGGCGGCGTTTTCATGCTCGAGGAGCTGATGAGCGGCGCCGCGGGCGTGATGACGGGCTTCGCCTTTCCCGAAGTTCTGGTGGAGATCTACCGGCGGTTCCGCTCCGACGACGTCGACGGCGCCGCGGACGTTTTCTATCGCAATGTCCCGTTGATGCGCTTCGAGTTCCAGGAAGGAATTGGCATGGCGATCCGCAAGGAAGTTCTGCGCAAGCGCGGCGCCATCGCGTGGGCGGGGACGCGTCCTCCCGGTGCGGTGTTGGATAAGCAGACCGCCGCGGCGCTCGACCGTGTTCTTAGTTGGACCGCCTCCGGATCCGCCAATACACAGGCAGCCCCAGCAGCACAATCGCAAAGCCCGGCCAGGTAGTGGCGGGACGGTAGACGAAGAGCACCGCAAGCACGGTGGCTGCTCCCAGGACGTAAAGGGCGGGCACGAGTGGATAGCCGAAAGCCCGGTAGGGCCGCTCGGCATCCGGTCGCGTGCGCCGCAACCGGAACAGGCCCAGGATCGTCAGGATGTAGAACAGCAGAGCCGCCGAGATCACGTAGTCGAGCAGGTTGCTGTACAGATTGCCATACTTACCGGCCACGGGATCGTACACCCTGGGCAGCACCAGCACCGCCGCCCATATGCCTTGCAGAACCAGAGACACTCCCGGCACGCGCGCCTGGTTCAGCTCGCCCGCGGCGCGGAAGAACAGGCCATCGCGCGACATGGCGTAGTAGGCGCGTGCACCCGCCAGGATCAGGCCGTTGATGCAGCCGAACGTCGAGACCATGATGGCCA
>CAZBQQ010000108.1:0-14757 GCA_964493965.1 uncultured Solibacteraceae bacterium | reverse complement strand
GCACCCGCCAGGATCAGGCCGTTGATGCAGCCGAACGTCGAGACCATGATGGCCAGCGCCATGATCGCGGTGCCCGAGCCGGGCAGAATCACCTCGAGGGCAGCGGTGGCGACGCGATCAGAGGGCGCGTGCTGGATCGCCGCGAGCGGCAGCGTCACCAGATACGCCACATTCGCCAGCAGGTACAGCGCGATCACCAACGAAGATCCCAGCGCCAGGGACAGCGGCAGGTTTCGGCGCGGCTCTTTCACCTCACCCGCGGTGAATGTGACGTTGTGCCAGGAATCAGCCGCAAACAGCGAGCCGGTCTGCACCACGCAAATCGCCACGAACAGGCCGAACCAGGTGGCGGCGTCCAGGCCGGCGGCAATCGGCTCGTAGCCGCGCGTCTGCCAGAACCGGCCGAAGTTGTCGCGTACAGCCCCCGTGTTCCATCCCAGCAGCAGGCAGGCCGCGATCAGCGCGACGAACGCGCCGATCTTCGCGGTCGTAAAGACGTTCTGCACCAGCTTGCCGTAGCGCAGACCGCGCGTGTTGGTCCAGGTGAGAAGCGCGATCACCAGAATGGCGACGAGCTGCACGCTGGAGAGCGAAACGGCGTAACCGCCGACCACGCGGGCCGGGGCTATCAGGTAGTGGTCTTCGGCGACCGCCGGCCACAGCACGCCCAGAAACCGCGCAAAGGCCACCGACACCGCGGCGATCGATCCGGTCTGGATCACCGTGAAGAAAGTCCACCCATAGCTGAACCCGAACAGTGGGCTGAAGGCCTCGCGCAGGTAGACATACATGCCGCCGGCGCGCGGAATCATGGCGGCCAGTTCGCCATACGACAGCGCTCCCGCCACGGTGAGCAGCCCGGCGAGCACCCAAGCCACGAGCAGCCAGCCCGGACTGCCGATGCGCCGCGCCATGTCGGCGGGCACGATGAAAATGCCCGAGCCAATCATGGCGCCCATCACCAGCATGGTGGCGTCGAACGGACCCAGCCCGCGGTGGAATCCCGCGTCAGTGGGCGGGGCCGTTTTCATAGAATCTCCAGGACGGCTGGAAGTCGCGGCCCAGCTTCTCATCAGTGAGCGCGGCGCGAATCATCTCGATGGGGATCGCGTTCTGCTTCAGGACCGCATCGTTGAATTCCTTGTCGGACATTTTGCCGGATTCGACCAGCTCACGGCGCAGAGCGCGCAATTGCAGGGCGCCCACCAGATAGGCGGCCTGGTAGAGCGGGCCGTAGTCGGTGGCCACGGAGCGGCGCACTTCGGCAACGGCGTTGGCGCGCTCGTGGCCTACGCGGTCCACCAGGTAGTCGATGCATTCCTGAGGCGACATCTTGCCGAGATGGAAGCTGAGCGAGAAGACGATGCGCGCGCAGCGGTGCAGCCGCCAGAAGAGCGCGCCTATGCGCTGCTCCGGCGTTTGGTCGTAGCCCAGGTCCCAGAGCGTCAGCTCCCAATAGACCGCCCAGCCTTCCACAAAGAAGGGCGTGTCGAACGCCTGGCGATACGGTAGGTAGCGCTCGGCCATGAAGCCCTGGAGATGGTGGCCCGGTATGAGCTCGTGAAAGACGGTGGCGCGGGCGAAGGAGACGTTGTTCCCGCGCATCGACATGAGCTTCTGCTCCTGGGTCATGCTGTTCACCGGATAGGAGACGTCTATGTCGTCGCCGCCGGTGAAGAACGGATTCACCAACTGCCGCTCGGGCGACATCATCTGGATGCGCCAGTCTTCGCGCGCTAGCGCCGGCACGGTGATCAGGTTGTGCTTGTCGATGAACTCCATCGCCTCCTGCTGAAGGTCGTGGATGAGGGCCGGCTGGCGGCCGGGCTCGGCGTGGTGATTCTTGACCTGCTCAAGGGCCTTCTTCCAGTCGTCCCCATCGCCCATTTCGCGTGCGGCTTTCTTCAGCTCCGCCTCGCACCAGGCGGCTTCTTTGTTGGCGATGTCGATCAGCTCTTCGGGAGTATACGGCACCATCTCGGAAGCGAGCTCGCTCAACAAGGCTTCCCGCCCGATCGGCGCGCCGGCGACTTCGTCGGGCTTGAGGCCGGCGACTTTTTCGCGCAGACACTTGGCGTAATCCTCGAGCGCTTTGCCGGTCTCTTTGAACGGCGCCTCCACCCACCAGGTGAACAGCGGATCATAACCGTCGTAATAGGCGAACCAGTTTCCGAGGATCGTGCGCAGCTTGTCGACTTCGCCGGCCGCGCGCACGGCCAGCGCTTTGGCGTCGTGTTTCTCGTCGAACGCCTTCCGAACTTCCGCGACTTGTCCGCCAATGGCTGTGACGGCGGCCGCGGCCTTCGCTGCATCGACGGGCTCGACTCGTCGGCGGGCGTCTTCGAGCTTCAGGATCGCGTCGCCGAATGGCGCGTACGGCGCCGTTTCCTCCTGGCGCTTGGCTTCGAACTCCAGCCGACGAAGTTCGCGGCGGATGTGGTTCTGGAGCAGCAGATAGTCGACCTTGCCTTCTTGGGTCAGCTTGTCGAAGTCCACCGCCTTGAGGTGATCGAGCGAGTCCTGGTAGAACGTGCGGAGCCGTGCACGGCGAGCGTCGGATGGCTCAGCAAAGCACTCGCCGAAATGCCGGGAACCGCGGCCGGCCGGGCATACATGGTAGGGATGGCCCACGGCGCGACGGTCGGCGTCATAGCGTTCGATTGTCTCGCGCAGCTCGCTGCCGCTCACGACGGATGCCAGGAGTGCGAAGGAGCTCAACAGGCGCTTCATTTGTTTGTCCTCCCACGGCGCAGGTTGAAAGCGGCGCCGCCCGGCGGAAGCGACAGCGAGATCTCTCGCGTCTCGCCCGCGGCGATCTCGAAACTCGCAACGGCCCGGCCGCCTGACTCCACCGCCCACTCGCCGGGCGTCAGGCCCGCGACCCGCAGCACCGTCGTGTGTTGATCCGCTGATCGGTTCTCCAGAGTGAAGCTGACCGCCTTCAGCGCATCGTCAAATTCGATTGGCCGGCCCGCGGCGAAGCCGTCGCGGTCAAGTTCCACGTGAAACCGCTCGGCGCCGCGAATGACGTGGAATCGCACCCGCAGACCATCCTTGGGAATCACGCGGACCAGGCCTCCGGCGCGCTCGAGGTCGCCGCCGTAGGCGATCAGCCCGAAGGTGGGGTCGTCGGAGACGATGGTCGCCGCCGCCCGCAACGCTCCACTGAAACCGAGGTCGATCTCGCTGTTGTACCGCCACGACCCGCGTCCCTGCAGTTTGCCGATCCAGGAGCGGCCCCACGGACGCGGCTCGAATCCGCCGCCCGCTCCGCCGTCGTTCTCCTTGCCCGGGAACCAATAGCCGTAGTTCGATTCCGGCGTGCCGGAGTTCTCGAGCGCCCACGAGCTCAGGAACGAGTTGTAGCCCAGCCGCAGGTAACTGACGGGATCCGCGGCGAAATACAGCCCGTAGTCGACGATCGCCCAGCCGCCCATCTGCGCCATGTAGCTCAGCGTATACTCACTGCTGCCGCCACCGCGGAAGTCGCTCCCCAGATGGTAGTAGGCGGTCTCGAGCCAGCCGCGGCAGGCGATGTTGAGCCGGATCTGCTCGTCGAGGAACTGCTGCGCGTCCTGGCGTTTCACGGCGCGGCGAAAATCGCCGGCGGGGACGCTGTCGTCCGCCACCTGGCCGGCCGGGAGCACGTGCGCCATGGCGTACTTCGCGAGGGCATGCGTCGATTCGAAACCGGTGGAGTCGAATGGATACTCCGAGCCGAACAGATAGGGATGGTCGTTGATGAAGTACTTCGCTTTCTTCTCCCACGCGGCGCGCAGCCACGCGGCCTCTTCGTTCTTGCCGCTCTTCGCCAGCGCGTCGATCAGGTCCGGGATGACCAGCTCGTTGTAAGTGCCCGTCTCATAGGCCGACCAGTTCACAATCTTCAGCGGCACGGTGAAGAACGCCTTCGCGGTGCCGAACGCGCGCTCAAGGTAGGCGCTCTTATCGAGGTAGTGCACCATGCCCGGGTAGCGCTCAGCGATTTGGTACATGCGGAAATAGAGCAGGATGATGTGCGGGTAATCGTAGATCCGCCACAGGTGCTCCTTGCCGCGCTGATCGGCGAACTTACTCTCGCGGTTTACCTTCCAGTTATCGATCCCGTAAATGGCATACGGGTAGGGCTCCTGCTCGGTCATCTGCAGCTTGCCCCAGACGAACTTCTTCAGGTAGTATTCGAGCGCCTCGATCTCGCTTGCGGACGGGAAGAAGACGTTCTTCGACGCCAGGTACGGCGCTTTGCCCAGTCCCGGGTCGTCGCAATTGACAAGGTAGGGCGGCAGTCCGTCGCGGTTGTCCGGGCTGCGCAGCACCTTGTTCTTCATGTCCCAATCGGAGAACAGGCCGTTGTACCACTTGGATGGATCGCGGTGCTGATGGTGGCTCACCAGGAAGGCGGCTTGCTTCTTGATGAGCGCCTCCAGCGGTTCGGTGACGAAGAATTCCAGCGGCATTTGCTGGTGATCTTCGTAACGCACCGTGAGCAGGTTCTCTCCCAGCCGCGAGAACCGGACGCGGTAGACGTGGACGTCCTTGCCCTTGGTCCCCAGGTCCTCCACGCTCGTCTTGTCCGGATGCTCCGCAGCGACGGAGATGATCCGGCGACGGGTCCGCAGCGAGATCAACGCCGCGAGATCGGTCGGGATCGTCATCCCCGGCACGACGTGTACGTCGAAGAGCCCTTCGTCGTAGAGCGTGTCGCGAACTCCGTCATAGTCCTTGGCCCAGCGCAGACGGAACCGGTATGCGGCGCTCTGGCCCGGCGCGAGCAGGAGCCGCGTGTTCTCCTGGCGCCAGGTGCCGCCCTTGGCGCGCAACTCCGCGCCGCTCGCGGCGGAGTGGATATATGCGGTGTAGACGTGGCCCGCCGGCCCGGATTCGTCGAAGTACTCGAGGTGTGTGCCCTGCTCCGGCGTGAGAACGAGGAACGGGCCCTCCGCGTTGGTGCGCGTCCAGAACACCCACGAACCATCGCCCTCGATGAAGCTGTGCCGGATGAGCCGCTTGGTGTACGTCTCGGTCTTGTCCCAGACGTACTCGGTGTTGAAAGGCAGGGGAACGGCGAGGTCGCCGATCTCGATCGGCTGGGCGGTCTTGTTCGCGAGAGAGATGCTCCACTCCAGCGCCTCGTCACGCAGCGCAAAGGTCTCCGCGATATCGAGATCCTTCTGCAACTCGACCTCGCGGCCTACGGTGGTATTGACACGCCATTCCTGAATCCCGGCCGTCGCCCCCGTCTGAAGCTGCGCTTCGAGGCGCAGCGCCGTCGTGGTCACCGGATCGAAGGTCACGGCGTTGTACTGGTCGCGCGCCACGCCGTAGGCGCTCACACGGTGCACCTCCTTCCAGTCGTCACCCTCGCGATAGAGCAGCCGCCAGGATTGAGGGAGCTTGCACGGCCCGTCGCCCTCCTCGTGCGTGAACCAGTAGACCTGCGCCGAGGAGACGCTCTCCGGCTTCGGGAAGGTGTACTGAACCCATTCGCGCGTTCCGCTGCGGTTGATCCACAAGAAGCGGGGAACGGTCTCGTCGGAGGATTTGGCGGGCTCGGTCTGATCGTTCAGCGCGCCCACCATAAACGGAGCGGCGGAGGCGCTCGCCTTACTCGATGTGGCGACGGTGGGAATCCCTTTGCCGACGTGGTAAGAGAGCCCGCTCCCCGTCGCGTAGAGGGCAGTCTGCCACGCCGCATCGGCCGGCCCTTTGTAGCGCACCAGGACGTTCCCCAATGCGTGGCCGCCGGCGATGTAGTCGGTGTCATAGCGATCATGCACACGCTTCAGGCTGCTGAGGCCGGAAGGCGAGCTGTGGATCTCGAACGAGGAGTTGGCGAGCGGCTGGCCCGTGAGCGCGACGGCGCTGGCAGCCGCGGCAAGAAGAAACAGTCGCATCGGGATGCACCTCCCTATCAGTCGATTCGCTCGATCACGACAGCGGCGCCGTCGAATTCGCCCTTCAGGTCGAAGCGCAGGCCACCGTACATCAGCAACGCACCGCTAGCGGTCTCCAGCGGTTCGGCGAGCTTGCCGTAGAGCGGGCGCACACGGTAGACCGCCTGCTCATCCAAGCCTGCCAGCCGGATCGCCGGCGACGGCCGCCCGTATTGCTGGGCGTGCAGGAACGCGAAGAGCACCGCCTGCTTCGCATCCCGCGCCACGTACTCGCGGGCGGTCGCCAGCCGGTACAGATCGCCCTCCTGCACCGTGGCTCGAACGCTCTTGTAGGCGGCGATCATCCTGGACGCCAACCCCAGGTCATCGTCGGTCCACTTGTTGAGGTTGCCGCCGATTCCCAGCGACCCCATCATCGCGACCAGAAAGCGGTAGGACAGCGGCGTCGCGCGGGAGTCGAGCGTGGGCACATCGGTGACCCACGCCATCATGATCTTCGGCGTGTAGGCGTAGCTGAAGCCGTCCTGGATGCTGAGGCGGTCGAAGGCGTCCGTGTTGTCCGAGGGCCACACCTGCTCCACTCGCGAGAGGATTCCGAGGTCCACGCGCCCACCGCCGCTGCCGCACGATTCGATCTCGAGCTTGGGATGCCGGGCACGCAGGCGATCGATGATTTCGTATACATGGTTGACGTGGCTGACCCAGATCTTCCGCTGCTCGGCGGGCGCCACTTGCGGCCAGCCGGGCTCGGAGAAATGCCGGTTGAGATCCCACTTGAGGAAAGCGATATCGTTCTCGGAGAGCAGCCGGTCAAGCGCCGAGAACACGTGTTCCTTGACGTCATCGCGAGAGAGGTTCAGCACGAGCTGATTGCGCGCCTCCGATCGCGGCCGACCCGGGAAGTTCAGCACCCAGTCCGGATGAGCGCGGTACAAATCGCTGTCGGCGTTGACCATCTCGGGCTCGACCCACAGGCCGAAATCCATCCCCAGCTTGTGCACGTGCTCGATCAACGGCCCGAGGCCGTGGGGGAACTTGTTCGGATTCGGAATCCACTCGCCCAGCCCGGCTCGGCTGCTGGCACGCGCGCCGAACCAGCCATCGTCCATCACGAAACGCTCCACACCGATGCGGGCGGCTTTCTCCGCTAGCGCCTTCTGACCCGCTTCGTCGACGTTGAACCCCGTGGCTTCCCAGGAATTGTAGAGCACGGGCCGCAGGCGCGCCGACGAAGCGCGCGGCAGAACGTGCGCCAACTCGAAGCGGTGAAACATGCGCGAGGCCTCGCCGAACCCGCGACTGGTGAAGGCGGCATAGAAGGGCGGAGTCGAAAGCGACTCGCCCGGATTCAGCGGCCAGGCGAAGTCGAACGGATTGTACCCGCCTGTGATGCGGAGATCGCGATGCGGCGTCTGCTCCACGGTAATCCTCCAGTTGCCGCTCCAGCCCAGCGCGCCGAACCAGACTGCACCGCGGTCCTCGGTAGCGCGGTCGGGGCCGTCGATCGCGAACCAGGGATTCATCTGGTTGCTGGTGCTGCCGCGCCGGCTCTCGAGGACCTTCGATCCCGCGTGGATCTCCTCCTGTGTGAGAAGGCTCTCCTCGCCCCAGCGGCCGGAAAGATACGACAGCCGGTAGCCTTGCGCCGCCGGAAGGTGCCACACGCCCGATTGCGCGCTTTCCACGGTCAGCGCCTGGCGGGTCTGGTTGCGAATCGTGGTCTGCTTGCGCAGCACACCTTCGGGATACATGTGATACATGAGGTCGACCTGCACGTCGTAGCTCACGTCTCGCAAGCGCACGGTCAGGTCGTCGCCGCGGATCTCGTAGCTAGCGTACTTCAGCACCAGGTCGCGCACGCCGTCTGCCAGCGCGATCTTGACGCACGGTTCGAAGAAGCGCAGTCCGCCCCAGCCGGGATACTCCTCAGGCGTGGTGTTGGTGCTCGGGTCGACGCCGTCCCACTGTGGAAACGAGTGCGCGGGCTTCCAATCCTGGTCGCGCCAGATTCGCCTGCCCCAGTAAACGTGCTGCAGCTCACCGCGTTCGTTCACGCC
This sequence comes from uncultured Solibacteraceae bacterium, assembly GCA_964493965.1. Classification (GTDB taxonomy): domain Bacteria; phylum Acidobacteriota; class Terriglobia; order Bryobacterales; family Bryobacteraceae; genus DASWZN01. Next base: position 6,806 of record CAZBQQ010000108.1, on the reverse strand, counting down.
GAAAACGTAGCTGCTCTCCCCGCTCTCCAGCACCCACAGGCGGGCATCGGGAAGATACCGGACCGGCGGCCGTTCAGCCGCGGCCGCGCGCAAACCCAGCAGCACAAGCGCGACTCCGGCCAGGCGGCGGCTCCACATGCTCAGAATCCGGTCTGTTCGGTTCGGGCGATGATCTCGTCCTGCAGGCCCTGTGTGAGGTCGCAGAAGTAGTCGCTATAACCGGCCACGCGGACGATCAGGTCGCGGTGCTTGTCCGGTTCCGCCTGCGCCGCCTTCAGCGTCTCGGCCGTCACCACGTTGAACTGGATGTGGTGCCCGTCCATCTTGAAATACGCGCGGACTAGTTGCGCCAGGTGGTTCAGGCCTTCCTCGCCCTCCACCACCTGCGGCGTGAATTTCTGGTTGAGCAGCGTCCCGCCGGTGCGGGCATGATCGAGGCGCGCCGCCGAGCGGATGGCCGCCGCGGGCCCCTTCCGATCGGCACCTTGAACCGGCGAAATGCCGTCGGAGAGCGGCTCCCATGCCTTGCGGCCGTCGGGGGTCGCTCCGGTGACCGAGCCGAAGTAGACGTGGCAAGTAGTAGACAGGTAGTTCACGCGGTAGTGCCCGCCCCGGGTGTTCTCGATGCCGTTGACCTCGTCGTAGAAGGCGTCGAAAACCTGCTCCAGGATCCTGTCGGCGCAGTCGTCATCGTTGCCATACTTCGGCGTCCGGTTCCATAGCAGCAGCCGCGTCCGTTCGTGACCCTCGAAGTTGGACGCGAGCGCACCGAGCAGATCCCGCATGGACAAGGTCTTTCCGTCGAAGACGTGGTGCCGGATCGCGGAGAGCGAGTCGGTGCAGCTTCCGGGCGCCACCGCCATGATGTAAGTGCTGTTGTAGCGGGCACCGCCGTCATTGTAGTCGCGGCCCCGAGCGATGCAGTCGTCCACCAGCAGAGAGAGGAACGGCGCCGGCATGTACTTCGCGTACAGCCGCTCGATCACCTGGTTTCCCTTGATCTTGATCCGGATGAAGTGCCGCAGCTGCTTGCGAAACGCCTCGAAGACCTCATCGTAGGACTGGAACGTCGCCGGATCGCCCGTGCGCAGGCCGATCTCGCGGCCGGTGCGAGGATCGAGGCCGTTGTTCAGCGTGATCTCAAGCACCTTCGGCAGGTTGAAGTAGCCCGTCAGGATGTAGGCCTCCGTGCCGAACGCGCCGGTCTCGACGCAGCCGGAAGTGCCGCCACGCCGCGCGTCGTCGATACTCTTGCCCTGCCTCAGAAGCTCTTCCACCACCATGTCGGCGTTGAAGATCGACGGTTGGCCCCACCCCTTTCGCACGATCTCCAGGCCGCGCTTCAGGAACCGGTCGGGATTCTTTTTGCTGAGTTGCAGATTCGACGAGGGCTGCACAAGCCGCATCTCATCGATCACATCCAGGATGAGGTAGGTGACCTCGTTCACTCCGCAGGAGCCGTCCGGCGCCAGGCCGCCGTTGTTGATGTTGGCGAAGTCCGTATAGGTTCCGCTCTCGGCCGCCGTGACTCCCACCTTGGGCGGCGCCGGCTGATTGTTGAACTTCACCCAGAGGCACTCCAGCAGTTCCTGTGCCTGCTCGCGGGCGAGAGTGCCGTCGGCCAGACCGTTCCGGTAGAAGGGGATGAGGTGCTGGTCGAGCCGTCCCGGACAGAACGAATCCCAGGTGTTCAGCTCGGTGATGACGCCCAGGTGGACGAACCAGTAATACTGCAGCGCCTCCCAGAAGTCGCGCGGCGCGTGGGCCGGCACGTGGGTGCAGACTTCGGCGATGCGCTCCAACTCCGCCCTGCGGACCGGATCCGGCTCGCTCGCGGCCATCACGAGTGCCTTTTCGGCGTGGCGTTCCGCGAAGCGGATCAGGGCTTCGGCGGCCACCGCCATGGCACGGAGTTCCTGCTGCTTATCCCAGGCCTCGCGGTCGTGGAGGAAATCCAGCCGGCCCATAGCGGCGGCGATATCCTCTTGCAGGTCCAGCATTCCCTTGCGGTAGATCACGTCGCCCAGCGCCGTGTGGCCGGGCGCCCGCTGTTCCATGAACTCGGTGTAGACGCCGGCCTCGTAACAGTCTTTCCAGTCCGGCTCCATTTCGTGGAAAATGCGGTCCCGCATGCTGCGGCCGCGCCAGAACGGGATGACCGCGGACTCCTGGGTGCCGCGGGCCGCGCCGTCCACCGCGTAGGAGATCTTCGGGCGGGAATTCAGAATGTCGAAGTCTTCCAGGGTGTGGCAACACAGCTCCGGGTAGGTGGGCGCGCCCTTGGGTGCCTCGCCGCGCTCGCCCACGATCAACTCGTCGCGCCCGATGTAGATGGTTTTGCGATCCAGGATGCGGGCGAAGGCGTGGGCCCGCAGCAGCGGCTCCGGCATCGTCTCCGCCCGCTGGTAGAACTCGGTCAGAATCGCGGCACGTTCGATCGAAAGCCACGGCTTGGTGTCCAGACTCTGTTGACGCAGCCGCGCCACTCTCTCATTCATGGCTAACCCCCAAGTTGTGGGGCAGGACTCCAGTCCTGCAGCGGGTCTCCAGACCCGCCTCCGTCCAACTTCCCGAAACGAAGGAAGCCGGACGTGGACGTCCGGCGCAGCTCTGGAGAGCCGCCCCACTCCGGCTGTTCGTATCGGGTTCGCAACCGGCGCGCAGGATACCATCCTGCCCCACAATGCGTGCCACTGCTCGAGCCCACGGTCGAGCCGAGCGAGTTGAAGCTCCGGCTTCACGTTTCCGCATCGTTATCCCCCAATTCGGATCGCGAATCCTCGGTCGGCGAGATCCCCCGCGATCCGGCTCAACTCGGTCTCCGGGAGCGGCTCGACTTCGCCCAGCGGGCGAGCCCGCCCCAAGCGGCCGTACTTGTCCACGCCGATCTTGTGATACGGCAACAGGTCGATTCGCCTCAGCCCGAGCTGCCACACAAAATCCGTCAGCGCTCCGAGGCTCCCCCGATTATCATTGACGCCCGGGATGAGCGGGATGCGAACGATCAGGTTGCGCCCCGCTTCGGTCAGTGCCGCCAGATTTGCGAGGATCGGCTCGCTGGGAACCCCGGTGTACTTGCGGTGGGCCGTCGAGTCCAGCAGCTTCAGGTCGTAAAGCACCAGGTCCGCCAAACGGCTCACTCGCAGGGCCGCCTCGCGGCCGGCGAATCCACAGGTATCGAGCGCGGTGTGGATGTGCCGTTCCCGGCATCCGGCCAGCAACGCCTCGGTGAATTCCGGCTGGGACAGCGGCTCGCCGCCCGAAACGGTCACGCCGCCGCCGGACTCGTCGTAGAAGACCACGTCGCGCTCGCATTCCGCCAGCACTTCGGAGGCGGTCACGAGCCTGCCCGCCAGTTGCCGGGCGCCCGCGACACAGGCTTCCGCGCAGTTTCCGCAGCGCGTGCATTCCGGCGAGGTCACTGGCCCGCCGTCCTCGAACCGGAGCCCGTTTGTACACGCCGCCACGCAGTCGTAGCATAGGCGGCAGCGGTTGGCGAAGTACATCGGGCTGGGCGCGAATTCCTGGCTCTCGGGGTTGTGGCACCACCAGCAGTGCAGCGGGCAGCCCTTCAGGAATACGGTGGTCCGAATGCCGGGGCCGTCATGCAGCGCGAAGCGCATGATGTTGAAGACCACGCCCGAGCACTCGCCGCCGCTTTGAAGGTGGTTCATGGAAGGGTTGCCAGCTTGAGCACCGTGCGATCAGATGCTAACATCGTCATTTGTATACCACATTGTATACCAAAATCCGGCCTTCGTCTCGCGGCTTTCCGCGCGCGTCGGTTTGTCCGGTCCGTGGTTTACAATTGGGGACGCCATGAGCACGGAGGAATCTTGACACTCGGCCACCGTACGGCGCTGCTGATTCTGGTCTCCCTGGCTGGCGGCGCGCTGACGGCACAGACGGCCGGCAAGACGGCGCCTGTCGATCCCGCAGTCTCGGCCGACCGTGCCCTCAAGCTTGTCCAACAGGGACGCTGCAAGGAAGCGCTTCCGGTCCTCCAGCGCGTGATGCCGCGCCTGACTGACAAGGACCTCCGCTATCACGCCGCTATGGGCTTGGCCCGCTGTGCCATGGCCCGCGAGGAGATGCCCGCCGCCCTCGCCGCGCTCATGCAACTCAAGCGCGAGTTTCCGGACGACCCGGAGGTCCTGTTTGTCACCGTGCACTACTTCTCCCAGCTGGCGATGCGCGCTTCGCAGGAACTCGCTGCCAAGGCTCCCAATTCGTTCCAGGCCCGCAGGCTCGAGGCGGAGGCGTTTGAATCTCAAGGCAAGTGGGACGAAGCCGCCGGCCTCTACCGGGGCATTCTCCGGCAGAACCCCTCAGAGCCCGAGGTGCACTATCGGCTTGGTCAAGTGCTGCTTTCGAAGGCCGGGGAGTCCGGTCCGGTGGACGAGGCCAGCGCCGAGTTCCGCAAGGAGCTCGAGTTGGAGCCGAACAACTCCGCCGCCGAGTTCGTGCTGGGCGAGTTGGCCCGGCGCGCCGGCAACTGGGACGAGGCCGCACGGCACTTCTCGCGCGCTTCCCGGATCGACGTCGAGTTCGCCGAGGCGTATCTCGCCTTGGGCATGACGCTGACCTCCGCGGCGAAGTTCGCCGAGGCGCTCGCGCCTCTGGAAACCTACGTCAAGATGCAGCCCGAGGATCCGCTCGGGCACTACCAGTTGGCACTGGCCTACGGCCGCACGGGCAACCGCGAAGGCGCGGCGCGGGAAATGGCTCTGCAGAAGGAGACGGCCGCCAGGCAGCCTCAAACTCCGGGAGGCGCCGCAGGGCGCGCGGTTCGCTGATGGACGGTTTCGGCCGGCGCCGCTTTCTGCAGCTTGTGGGAGGCTCCGCCGTTGCGTTCGGCGCACCGCAGCCCGATGCGGCTCCGTTCTTCGAAGAGGTCCCTCCCGCCGCAAGTGGCATTCACTGGACGCATGTCGCGGGGCTCTCGAAGGACATGTACGTCCCGGAGACCATCGGCCCAGGCGGCGCGTTTCTGGATTTCGACGGCGACGGCTGGATGGATATCTACCTCGTCAACAGCGGCCCCTGCGACTTCTACACTCCCCCCAAGCCGCTGCGCAATGCCCTCTACCGCAACAACCGCGACGGTACCTTCACCGATGTGACCGAGAAGGCCGGCGTGCAGGGCAATGCTTACGGGATGGGCGCCGCGGTGGGCGACTACAACGGCGACGGCTTCCCCGATCTGTACGTGACGCAGTACCCGCGCAGCATTCTGTACCGCAACAACGGCGACGGCACCTTCACCGATGTCACCGAGAAGGCCGGCGTGGCGGCGCCCGGCTGGAGCAGCAGCGCCGTCTGGTTCGACTACGACAACGACGGCCGGCTCGATCTGTTCGTCTGCCGTTTCGGCGACTTCTCGAAGGCGAAGGCAATCTTCTGCGGCAACCCAGACATCAACCTGCACTACTACTGCAGTCCGAAGGTGGTCAAAGCGTCCACCTGTTGGCTGTTCCACAACAACGGCGATGGCACGTTTACCGATGTGAGCAAGGAAACCGGCATCGCAAACCTGGAGTCCAGAGCGTGGGGCGTGGTTGCGGCCGACATCAACAACGACGGCTGGATGGATCTGTTCGTCAGCAACGACGGGCTCGAGAATTTCCTGCTGGTCAACCGGAAGGGCAAGTTCGAGGAGGTCGGCTTGCTCGCCGGCGTGGCGTACAATTCATTCGGCGCGGCGCGGTCGGGGATGGGGGTGGACGCCGCCGATTACGATTCGGACGGCAACGTCGACCTGTTCGTCGGCAATATCGATCACGAGTTTTATGCGCTCTATCGAAATTACGGCAAGGAGATGTTCAACGACGTGGCGCTTCCGGCCGGCATCGCCGCCGCAACCCGGTTCCTGAGCGGCTGGGGTCTGAAGTTCTTCGATTTCGACAACGACGGCAACCTCGATCTCGTCCTCTGCAACGGCCATCCCGACACCATGGTCAAGGTGTATTCGCCGTCGGTGGACTATCGAATGCCGATGGTGTTGATGCAGAACACCGGCGCTGCATGGAAGAACGTCAGTGCGCAGGCCGGGGCTGTTTTCAATCGGCCAATCGCCGGCCGCGGCCTCGCCCTGGGCGATTTCGACAACGACGGCGCGGTGGATGTCCTGGCTATGGTGAACGACGGCGCGCCGATTCTGCTGCGAAACAACGTGGGGCAGCGCAATCACTGGCTGGGCCTGCGCCTGGCCGGGCGCAAGGCAAATGTGGATGCGGTCGGTGCCGTGGTGAGCTATCAGGCCGGGGATCTGAAGCGCCGCCGGGTCAAGGTTGGAGGCGGCAGCTTTCTCTCAGCTCACGATCCGCGCATGGTCCTGGGACTTGGGAAAGAAACCAAGGTCGACTTGCTGGAAGTGCGATGGCCGCAGCCGGGCGGCGGAGTCGAACGTTTTCACGACGTCCCCGCCGACCGCTATATCACCATCGTCGAGGGACAAGGAACATGGAAGTAGCATCCTTGTTGGTTGCCGTCGCCGTGCTGTTTGGGCAGGCCTCCCAGGCGCCGCCCGCGGCCGAGCAGCGCCTCGAGGACCACGACGATGGGCGCCAGCAGGCGGAGAAGGACCTGCAATCCGGCATCGTGCTCACCAGGCGCGGCGAATTCAGGCAGGCGATTCCTCTTTTCCTGAGCGCTCGGGGCCGCGTTGCCGAGGCCTTCGCACTCGAGTTCAACCTGGCGCTCTGCTACGTCGGAACGCGGCAATTCCCGCAGGCCATCCGGATTCTGAGCGAGGCACGTGGCGGGCAACACACCGCCGACGTCAAGAACCTGTTGGCCCAGGCGTT
>CAZBQQ010000107.1:0-19784 GCA_964493965.1 uncultured Solibacteraceae bacterium | reverse complement strand
TTGGTGGACCTGGTGAGATTCGAACTCACGACCTCTTCCATGCCATGGAAGCGCGCTCCCAACTGCGCCACAGGCCCACACGCGGCTCTCATTAATATAGCATGGCCGCCGGCCGCCTAACCCCAGCCCGTGCAGTATCCTGAAAAAGATATGACCCGCGAAGAGGCCTGGCAAATCCTGTGCGAGTTCACCAAGTCGGAGGGCCTGCGCAAGCACGGCCTCGCCGTCGAAGCCTGCCTCGCCGCCTACGCCCGCAAGCTCGGCGAGGACGAGGAAAAGTGGCGCGTCACCGCCCTGCTCCACGATTTCGACTGGGAGATCCATCCCCAGGCGCCTGACCACCCGCTCAAGGGCGAGCCCATCCTAGCCGCCCGCGGCGTCAGCGACGAGATCCGCCGCGCCGTCCTTTCGCACGCCCACTACAGCGGCGTCGAGCGCGTGACTCCCCTCGAGAAGACGCTGTTCGCCTGCGACGAGATGGCCGGATTCATCACCGCCGTGGCGCTCGTCAAGCCCGGCCGCAGCCTCGCCGAAGTGGAGGCCAAGTCCGTCCGCAAGAAAATGAAGGACAAGGCGTTCGCCCGCTCCGTCAGCCGCGAGGACATCGTCGAAGGCGCCAAGGGCCTGGGAATCGACCTCGACGACCACATCGATTTCTGCGTTCGGGCCATGCGCGAGAGCGCGGCCGATCTGGGCCTCGCCGGATAACTCACTTCGCCGGCTCGTCCACCTTCAAGATACGGTCCGCCGCCACATCCGTCAGAGTCTGCCGTATGCCGCTCGGCCACCGGATCTCGATCGAGCGGACTTGGGTCTCCCCCCCCAGCCCGAAGTGAACCCGCTTGTCGCTCGACGACATGAACCCCACGCTGATCGCCACGTGGTTGTATAGCGTCCGGCCCGACGCCGTGGTCAGCTTCACCTTCGCCCCGATCGCATCGCGCGCGCTCTTGTGGCCCGTCAGCCTCAGCTCCAGCCAGTGGTTGCCGCTATCGGCGCTGTTCATCAGAATCCGCGGAGGCTCGTTGAGCGAGGTCACCACGATATCGAGCGACCCGTCGTTATTCAGATCGCCGAACGCCGACCCGCGCTGGTAGCCCTTGCGCAGGAAATCCTTGCCCATTTCGCCGGAGACGTCCACGAACGACTTCCCATCCACGTTCTCGAACATGCTGTCGTGCTGTGGCGACTTCTCGTTCACCTCATCGACATCGCCGTTCGACGAATAGATGTCCTTCCATCCGTCGTTGTTATAGTCGATGAAGCCGTTGCTCCAGCCCGAGAACGGCACGCTCAGTTTGCGGACTTGAGTGGCCGACGACGCAACCACGAACATGTCGCCGCGGTTCCGCAGCAGCTCCCACACCTGCCCCGCCAGGTTGTTATAGAAGATATCGACCTTGCCGTCGTCGTCGAAATCCTTCGCATCGGCGCCCATCGACGATCCCACGTGCGCGTTATCGTTGTAGGCGACGCCCAGTTCCAGCCCCTTCTCTTCAAAGGTCCCGTTGCCCCGGTTGATGAACAGCGAGTTGGGCTCGGTGTCATTGGCGATGAACACGTCCGGCCAGCCGTCGTCGTTGAAATCCGCGATCGCGATGCCCATCCCCTTGGCCGGCGCCGCCGCGAGGCCGGACTTCACGGTCACGTCCTCGAATTTCCCGTGGCCCAGGTTGTGATAGAGCCGCGGCGGGACGCTGGGATAGCGCCGCGGATCGCAGTAGTAATCCTTGCTGTCCATGGTGCAGCGGTAATCGATCTTGGGATTCCACACCGTGTAATCGGACACGATCAGATCCAGCCGCCCGTCGTTGTCGTAGTCGAACCATGCCGCGGCCACGCTGAGCGTATTCTCCGGCTTCCCACCGATTCCCGACGCTGCCGTGACGTCGGTGAAAGTCCCGTCGCCGTTGTTGTGGTACAGCGCATTGCGTCCGGCGCCGCAAATGAAGAGGTCCTCGAAGCCGTCGTTGTCGTAGTCGCCTACAGCCACGCCGAAGTTATAGCCGAGCGCGGCTCCGGTCAGGCCCGCGCGTGCCGTGATGTCCTCGAACGTGCCGTCGCTTTTCTGGTGCAGCAGGCAATTGTAAAAGGACGGATCGGTCTTCTGCATCTCCGGGAAATGGGCCCCGTTGGTGAAGAAAATGTCGGGCCGGCCGTCGTTGTCGAAATCGAAGATGGCAACTCCGCCGCACATCGGCTGCGGAAAATACTTCCGCCCCGGCAATCCGTTCTCGCTTCGATAAGCGATCTTCGACCGCGGAGCGACATCGACAAAACCAGGCCGCCGAGGCGCCTGCGCCGGCTTTCCAGACAGGGCAAACAGCACCAGCGCCGCCACCGCCGAAGCACCTAGCGCCGCCGCGCGCCTCAGACGAGCCTCCGCCCCACGACTGCCCCACTGCTACCATGAGAATTCCGAGGCATGCGACTCCTGCTCTCGATTGTATCCGGTGTTTGCGCCCTTCTGGCGACGTCCGTCGCCGGCGGCATCGCCTTCGAGGAGATCGCCGCGCGCTCTGGCCTTGTCTTCATAGCCAACAGTTCCCCGACCCCCCAGAAGAACCAGCCGGAGACCATGGTGGCCGGCGTCGCGCTGTTCGACTACGACAACGACGGCTACCTCGACGTCTACTTCGTCAACGGCGCCGCCATCCCTTCACTCAAGAAGGAGAGCCCCGCCTACTGGAACCGGCTCTTTCACAACAATCGCGACGGCACCTTCACCGACGTCACCGAAAAAGCGGGCGTCGCGGGCGCCGGTTACGGCATGGGCGTAGCGATTGGCGACTACGATAACGATGGCTGGCCCGACATCTATCTCGTCAACGTCACTGGGAACCAGCTCTTCCACAACAACCACGACGGCACCTTCACCGACGTCACCGCCAAGGCCGGCGTGGGCGGAGGAATCCTCGACGGCAAGAAAATGTGGTCGGTCTCGGCCGCCTGGGTAGACTACAACAATGACGGCCTGCCCGACCTGTTCGTCTCCAATTACTGCAAATGGGAGGTGAACAAGGACCCGTTCTGCGGGCCCAGCACCTCCAAGCGTGCCTACTGCCATCCCAAAAACTACGAGCCTCTCCCCAACACCCTCTACCGCAATAACGGAGACGGAACCTTCACCGACGTCTCCCAGGAAACCGGAATCGCCAAGCACTTCGGCAAGGGCATGGGAGCCGTCATCGCCGACTACGACGGTGACGGCTTCATGGACATCTTCGTCGCCAACGACAACCACGCCAACTTCCTGTTTCACAACATCGCGGGCAAGCGCTTCGAAGAGGTGGCCTTCGAGAGCGGCGTGGCCTACACTCAGGGCGCCAACGACATCTCCGGAATGGGCGCCGACTTCAAAGACGTGGACAACGACGGCCGCCCCGACATCTGGCACACCGCCACTGAGAACGAATCGTTCCCGCTGTATCTGAATCGCGGTGGCGGCGTCTTCATGGAGGCCACCGCGGCCAGCCGCCTTTTCCCCACGCGCACCATGTCCGGCTGGGCCAACGGCATCTTCGATTTCGACAACGACGGCTGGAAGGACCTCTTCGTCGCGCGCGGCAACGTGCTCGACAACGTGGCGCTGTTCTCCAACCGCACCTACGAGGAGCCGAACACCGTCTTTCGAAATCTAGGGAACGGCAAGTTCGAGGATGTGAGTGCCGGCGCCGGTGCCGATTTCAGCCGGGCCGCCGCGCATCGCGGCGCCGCCTTCGGGGACCTCGATAACGACGGCCGCATCGACGCGGTGGTCACCGTTCTGAACGGCAAGGCAAAGTACTTCCACAACGTGACGCGCAACGCGAATCACTGGATTCTGCTGAAGCTGGTGGGGACCAGGAGCAACCGCATGGCCCTGGGAGCGCAGGTCGCGATCACAACCGAAGACGGCCGCAAGCAATACAACGAAGTGACCACCGCTGTCGGCTACGCCGGCTCGAGCGATCCGCGAGTCCACTTCGGCCTAGGGACTGCGAAGGTTATCCGCGAAATCCAGATCCAATGGCCCAGCCGCATCCGCCAGGTCCTGCACAACGTGCCGGCCGACCAGGTCCTGACCATCGAAGAGCGCGCCACCAACTGATCTGCCACTTTATTGTGGGGCAGGACTCCAGTCCTGCAGCGGGTCTCCAGACCCGCCTCCGTCCGACTTCCGTGGACGTCCGGCGCAGCCGCCCCTACTCCGTCTTCCCCCGCACCTCCTTGTCGTCCTGCGCCGCCTTGAGCTTCTGCACCAGAGCCCGCTCGCGATCTCCGTCCTCCTTTCGCTTGAGACGATAGTACGTCGCGGCAAGAGAGATGTGCGCCTCCACAAACTGCGGCGCCTGCTTGATCACGCCCTCGAAGGTCGCGCGCGCCTGTTCCAGCTTCCCTTCGGCCATCTCGATCGAGCCAACCTGGTAAAGCACCCGCAAGTCTCCCGGCCGCACCAGCAGCGCCCGATCAAGCAACTTCCGCGCCCCCGCGTAATCCTCGTCCTGCTTGAGCAGCACCGCCAGGTTGAGGTTCGACTCGAAGTCCACCGGATTCTGCGCCAGCTCCTTCTCGAAGGCAGTCCGTGCGGCGGCCATGTCCCCGCTGTCCATCTCCGCGCGGCCCAGGTAGGAGTAGACATCGGGCAGGTGGGGATTCAGCTCCGCGGCCTTGCGCAGGTCTGCGATGGCGTCCGGGTATTCCAGGGCGTTCAGCTTGGCGGTGCCGAGCAGCAGCCGAGCCTCGGCCGAATCGCCCTGCCGCAGGATCCGATCCAGAATGCGCTGCCCAACCTCCATCTGCTTATTGCGCAGCAGCGCCGTTCCCAGCATGTAGGCAATCGCGAGATCGTTCTCGTCCTGCCGTTCCACCGGCGTCAGCAGCGCGATCACGTTGGCGTCTTCGCCCTGGCGCAGCCAGCAGTCGCCCAGCAGAAGGACAACCTGCTTATTCCCCGGCTGCTCCTTGTGCAGGCCGGTCAGCTCCACCGCCGCCTTCGCGATCTGGTCCCCCTTGTAGTAGGCCAGCGCCAGGTTCAGCGAAATGGCGAAGTTGTGCGGGCTACGCTTCAGCGCCTCTCGATACGCCGTGATCGCTTCGGTATACCTGCCCGTGCTGGCGAGCGCCGCACCCAGGTTCGAGCGCGCGTCGATGGCATCTGGCCGCGCCTTCAGATACGCCCGGTAGCCGCGGATGGCCGCATCCAGGTTGCCGGCCCGGTGCGCCGTGACGGCCTGCTGGAGAATCTGTTCGGGCGTCTCCTGCGCGCACACCAGAGCGGCGAAGACAAGCAGCGCTGCCGTAGCAAAACGGTGCATCACCATCCAGGATAAACACAAAAGAGGCCGCCCCTTTTGCGAGGCGGCCTCCCATTTCGATCCGGGTCGTATCCGGAACTTGTCAGAACAGGAACTTCACCACGAACTGGACCACGCGGTGGCCCTGCTTCTGCGTCACCGTACCGAACGCCGAGTTCTGCAGTTGGCCGTAGCCGGCCTTAGTGGGATCCCCCTGGAAGCTCAAAGTCAGGTTGTTCCCGTTGAACGACCACAGTGGATGGTTCAGGAAGTTGTAACCATCGATGCGGAACTGGATCTTCTTCGACTCCGAGATGTTGAAGCTCTTGAAAAGCGCCAGGTCGGAGTTAAAGAACGACGGGCCGTATACCGCCGGAAGAACGGTTGGACCGTTCTGTCCGGCCGCCGTCGGCATGGCGAAGCAATTCGGGTTGATGAACTGGTGAGAACCCAACCCCGAGGACGGGTTGCACGTGACCACCGGATTGAGCTGAATATCCGAGGTGCCCAGGAGCGATGCGTTGCTCACTCCGTAGCTCAGCGGATTCGTCGGATCTACCCGGTAGCCATTCGTGCTGAACCCGAAATTCTGGCCGCCGCTGTTGCCAGTAAGGTTGGCGCCGCTCTCGATCTGAGTAATACCCGAGAGCTGCCACCCGTTCACGAACCCCCCGGCGAGCTTGCTCTTCATCGGATTGCCAAGCTCGATCGAGTAGGCGGCGTTGAAGATCTGGGTGCGGTTGCCCGGCAGAACTCCGTAGTTGTTGTTGATGTTGAACTGGTTGAAGAACCCGACAATGCCCAGCGCCTTGCCATACGTGTAGTTCAAGGCGAGGTCGTAGCGGCCCTTCGTACGCGCCCACGTCACCTGAACGGCGTTGTAGTTCGCATACCCATTGTTGGTCGCGACATAGAAGTCGGAGAAACCTTGAATGGGACGGAACGAGTTGCCATTGACCTTGTTGGGATCGACCGCCGGGTTCGAATTCATGGACCCGATGGGAATCAGATTGACGTTGAGGCTGTTGGAGCTCAAGCTGCCCCCGTTGCCCTGGCCCGGGATGTCGTGCGACGAGTTGCCGACATACCCTAACTCCAACCGGCCCGACCACGGGGTCGCCTGCGAAATCGTAAAGCTATAGCTGTCCGTGTAGGCCTGCTTGTCGTCCGTGCTGTCCACGGCCGCCGCGCCGGCCGCGCCGGGACTCGCGCTGATGGCGCTCAGGTTACTCGCCAGAAGCTGGACCGGTGTGTTGCCAGTGCCCAGGCTCTGCGGCGAGATGCTGTAAGTGAGAACGCCCGCCGATGCATCCAGACCGTTGGTGAACTGGCCGGCGTGGTAGTAACTCCTGCCCCACCCGCCGCGAAGCACGGTCTTGCCCGTGCCGAAAATGTCCCACGCCGTGCCGAACCGTGGCTGGTAGAACAGCGCCCGCGTCGGGAACCCACCCAGCGGCACGCTGGGATTCCGCTTGTGCCACTCAAACCCGCAGTAATTGGAGGGGTTCGACTGTTGAGCCGGTGTACAGGCGGTGTACGAAGCAAGGTCGAAGATCGAGTAACCGAAGCCAACCCGATCCGCCCACGGCGTGATGTGAGAGAAGCGCAGGCCGAAATCGACCGTCAGGTTCTTCGTGACCTTCCAGGAATCCTGGAGGAAGAACTCCGTCGACGAGAACGAAATGTCATTGATCCGGTTGAAGTTCGTCTCGTTGTACGACGACAGGTTCCCGGCTACCAGATCGGCATATTCATTGCCCAGAGTGAACGGGTTCGTATTCGTGTTGTTGTTCACCTGCAGATAGCCGTTGCTGTTGTTGTTGGCAGGCTGGGCGTTCCGGATCCACTCCCAGTAGAAACCCGCCTTCACGGTATGGGTGCCAAAGATCTTCGTGAAGTTGTCTTGGATGCTGGGCATGTACTTATTCGCGTACAGACCCGACGAGGCGCCGCCGGCTTCGAACCCGCCCGGGTTGAAAACCAGCCCCGCTTCGTGGTTGTTGCCGTCCCCGCCGAACGAAGGAATCTGCGCCACCCCGTTCTTGAACAGCCCCGCATACGTGTAGCCCACCTTGGTCCGGTCTACCGCCGTTGGATTCGAGAACACATTGGGGAAACCGACGAAGGTGTAACCGAAGATGAACTCGTTGGTCATCGAGGGGCTGAAGACATGAGTCAGCGACGCAGTGGTGGAATCCGAACTGTTCTTACCCAGAACCGGCGTCGGATACGGAACCTGTTCGCTTTGCCGCCACCACAGTCCGACCGGGAACTGCTGCGTTTCCCGCTGGTAGTTGTAACGGACGTACAACTTGGTGTTGTCGCTGATGCTGTAATCCATGCGGGTCATCCACTGCCGGTTGTTCTGATTGAAGTTCTCCGCCTGAACGTAGTTATAGTCGGTCGCCGCGGTCGGCGTGAAGTTCGCCGCGGGGTAGAGCTTCATCAGAGCCACCATGTTGGGGTCGATCAGCGAGGCCGGAAGCTGCCCGCCGGGATATTTCGTGTTATCGATCTGTCCCGGCAGCTTGCCGCTGCCGCCGATGTTGGGGAACGTTCCCTCGACCGCGGCTATGTTGGCCGGCGAGAAGTTGCCGCCAAGCATGGCCGCGTTCGGAACCACGCTCCGCAGCAGGCCCGTGTCCAGCACCTGGTAGTAATACTCGAAACCGGTGAAGAAGAACAGCTTGTCGCGGTTCCGGTTGAATCCCGTACCCGGAACCAGCACCGGGCCTCCGATGGTGCCGCCCGGGTAGTAGTACTTGTTCTGCGGACGCTGCTGCCCGGTCGCATTGAAGAGCGCGTCGTTGGCGTTCAGTTCGTAGTTCCTGGCCGAGAAATAGCCGGATCCGTGGAAGTCCCTTCCCCCGGACTTGGTTATCGAACTGATCACCATCGGCCCCTTCTGATTCTCGGCGGCGTAAGTGGTCAGTACTTTGAACTCGGCGACCATGTCCGCATTCGGATTCACCGGAGTGTCGCAGTTGCAGCCCGGGTCCGATACGTGCGCGCCGTCTGCAGTGATATCGAGCGAATTGCCCGGAAGCCCGTTGTAACTGTAAGCGGCGTTCAGCGGGCTTTGGCTGCCGGCGTCACCGTTGGCGTTGATGCCGATGGTCTCGCCGCTGTAGTTGGCCTTGTTGCTGGTCCCGTTCGTGATGCCGAAACCAGGCGTGATCTTGATGAACTCGGCCGCGTTGCTGCTAACGATGATGTAGTTCTCCAACTCCTTGGTCGACAGCGTGGAGGACTTCTCCCCGGAGTCGGTCGGTATCAGCGATTCCGCGACCCCCGTGACTTCGACGGTCTGCGCGGAGGAGCCGACGGTCATCGTTACGTTCATGTTGCGCTTCTCGCCACCGCTCAGGGCGACTCCGCTCGCCTTGTACGTTTGAAAGCCTTTCACTTCGACCGTCAACGCGTAGCTGAAATCGCCCACAGTGACGGACGCAAACGTGTAGTACCCATCCGAATTCGTTTCCGTTTGGCGCTGGGATCCGGAAGCTTCGCTGATCAGTTTAACTGTGGCGCCCGGAATCACGGCACCCGACGGGTCCGAAACGACGCCCGTCAGGGTTGCGTAGATAGACTGGGCCGGTAAGTGCCCGGCCACCAGAAGAAAGATCGCTACTCCCACAAGAAGCTTCATGCTTCTAGTCATAAGCCTTTCCCCTTCTCTTGTTCTTTGTTCTTGTTGCTTGATAGCCCCACAACTCTACAGCCTGCCTGGACGAGGCACGGGCCGCAAAGTGATACCACGCTAAAAGCCCCTTATATCCTCTAACCCCTAACCGCGTAATGCCCCTGCAATACGTAGTATCGAATCATATTACTGAGCATTTATGAAAGAAGCAAGCTGTGAAGTACATTCACAGGCAGATCCGCGCCAATAACAGCTTTGTTATCAGAGTCTTGCGTGGGCGGATCCTGGGCGCGGGCCGGAGTCCGAGTTTGCGGCCCGTCAAAGAGCTGAATGAATTTGTGTTTATAATCAATAGCTTGCATCTAATGCGAATGCACTAGACTGAAAATACGAGGGTTAGGACTCGCCCGCGCCGGCCCGCCGCCTACTTCTTGCTCAGGAAATACAGCAGCAGCCCGAACGCCGCCAGCAGCACAATCGTCGCGCCGATCACCACCGGCCATAGCGGCATTTGCGGCTTCGCGGCGGGTGCCGGTGCCATCCCCGGAGCAGGCGCCCCGACTGGCGCTTGAGGCGCCGCAGGCTGGGGAGCCGCAACGCCCGTCGCCGCATAGCTCGATTGAGCGCCAAAAACACGAGTGTACTCGCCCGGCCCCAGCGCCTTGCCACCCAGCGGCGCCGGCCCCGCCGCGGGCGTCGAGAACACTCCCGTGGCCCCCTGCGCCTGCTTGGGTGGAGGCGGCGCGGCCGGCACGCCCGAACCGCCTGGTCCCTGGCCGCCGAAAAGCTGCGTGAATTCCCCGGCAGCCTTCCCGCTCATGGGCTGCGCGGTCGGAAGCGGCGTCGGCGCAGGCATGCCGTAGCTCGCTGCGGGTTGCGCCGGCGGCCGGGCCCCGGATGGCGGCGACTGGAACAGACCGGTGAAGCCTCCCGGCTGCGCCCGAGCCGGCTCCGGCGGAGTCGGCGGCACGGGAGAGGCGCCGCCGGGCGCGGGCGATGCCTGGAACATACGCGTGAACTCCCCTGCCGTCGGACCGGCCTCGGGAGCAGGCGTCGGAGGACCCTCCGGCATGGCGGCGGGCATCGCGGAACTGTCTCCGAACGCTTCCGACTGGAACATGCGCGTGAACTCGCCCGGGCCGGACCCCGGCGGTGGTGGCGCCGGGCTCGCCTTGGCAGGCGGAGGAGGCGGAACAGCCGCAGGCACCGGAGGCGGAGGCGGCGTGTAGCTTGGAGTCGCTGCGGCCGGCGCCCTGGGCGCCTGTGGAGCAGGCGGCGCGACCGGGATGTCACCTAACGTCGAGCGAAACAGTTGCGTGAACTCTCCCTCCTGACGCCCGGCTGGCGGGGGCGGAGCAGGCGCCGCGGTAGCGGCAGGCTGCGGAGCCGCGGGGGACGCCGGCGAAGTCCCGAACAACCGGTCGAACTCATCTTCTGGCGTTGCGGGTGTTGCGGGTGTCGCAGGCGCGCTCGGCGCCACCGGCGCGGTTGGGATATTAAACGCCCTGGCCCTCGAGGGATCCTCGGCAACCGGAGTCGCCGGCCGCGCCAGCGGCACCTGCCCTTGATCGAGCCATGCCCGCAGGCCCTGAAAGCCCGGCACCACAGGAGTTACGGCGAACGGCATGCCTTTGTAGTCGCCGATCTCGAGCACCTGCGCGCTCTTCGCCGGATCGGGATCCGTCATCCGGCTCGAGAGAACGCTCACCAGCGATTCCCCGCCCCCGAGCGGTTTTCCGCCGAACAGAATGTGGACGAACACCTCCCGCCCAGTCGCCGTCACCCGCGCCCGGAAGGTTTTCGACTCCCTGTCGTTGGCGGCTACCGCGCCCAGTTCGTACTTACTATCGAGATCCATGTGGCCGCAAAATCAGTTTACACCCAACCGACATACGGGACCATCGAATAGCGCACCTAGGTCATGCGCCCGCACCAAGGCGTTTTTTATGTTGGCTTTGCCCTATCCCGCCGCATATAATCTGAATGACGCAGCTGGCAACTGTGAAATCCGGGCAGCGGTGTGACCCGCCGTGGGCACGCCCCGCCCACAACCGGGGCGGAGCGACCTTTAAGGAGCCGTGAGCATGAAGCACCTTTCCAGGCTGGTCTGGTCGGAAGGGATGTACCTGGGCCCCCACCATTTTCAGGCCCAGAGCCGCTACTTCGAGGACTCGGTCCACTTCGCCTTGTCCAGCCTCGTGTTCGCTCCCTACGGTTTGGGCGGCTACGAACTCGATCAGGAGGCGCTCGCCAACGGCACCCTGTCCCTGATTCATGCCAGAGGAGTTCTCCCCGACGGCATGGTCTTCCAGATGCCGGAAGAGGACCCGCTCCCCGCCGCTCGCAATATCACCGACCTCTTCTCTCCGATCCGCGAGAACGTCACCGTCCATCTCGCCATCACCGCGCGCTCCGCCAGCGGCCCCAACTGCTCCGTGGAAGGCAACGGAGATTCCGACACCGCGCGCTACGTCGGTTCGCTCGAGCCCACCCACGACGAAAACACCGGCCGCGACGAGAAGCCCGTCCGCCTGGGCCGAAAGAACATCCGCCTCCTGCTCGATACCGAACTCGGCGACGACCTGGTCACGCTCCCGATCGCGCGTATCGGACGCGACGGCTCCGGGCATTTCGTATACGACCGGAACTTCGTTCCGCCTTGCCTCGAGATCTCCGCCAGCGCCAGGCTCATGATGATGCTGCGCCGCATCGTCGAGATCCTCGATGAGAAAAGCGCCAACCTCACCCAGGCCAAGACGGGAGGCGCGAAATCCGCCGCCGGCTGGTCCAGCCAGGAGGTCGCCAACTTCTGGTTCCTCCACTCCGTCAACGCCGCGCTCGCGCCCTTGCGCCATCTTTGCTTCTCCAAGCGCGGACACCCCGAGGAGCTCTTCGTCGAGCTCTCCCGCCTGGCCGGAGCGCTCTGCACCTTCGCCCTCGATTCGCATCCGCGCACCCTGCCGCTCTACAATCACGACAACCTCGAGGAGTGCTTCGACGCCCTCGACGAACACATCCGCCGGCATCTCGAAACCTTGATGCCCACCAATTGCCTGCCCATTCCGCTCACGCCTCTGGGGAACTATTTCTGGAGCGGCGAGGTGACCGATCAGCGCTGCCTGGGTCCTTCCCGCTGGATCTTCGCGGTCCGCGCACCCATCGGAGAGGCCGAGCTGATCGAGCGCGTTCCCCGCCTGGCGAAGATCTGCTCGCGCGAGTTCATCGTGAAGCTGGTGCAGCGCGCCATGCCGGGCCTGTCGCTGACGCAGTTGGCCATCCCGCCCGCCGCGGTCTCCCCGCGCCTCGAGACGCAATACTTCGTAGTGAACCGAGCAGGTCCGTGCTGGGAAAGTATCGTCAAGACCAGGCAGGTGGGCGTCTATGTTCCGGGCGAGCTGCCGCAGCCTGAGATCGAACTGCTAGTGGTTCTGGAATCCTGAGGAGCTTATGGGAACCTACACACCGGGTGCCGGAGGTCAGGCCGCGTACTCAACCGAACGCCGCCGCGACAACCTGGCGCTGGTCTTTCAGGAAGTGCTCACGGCCATCGTGCGGCTGCGCACGAACCGTCAGGTAGTCACCGACGCGGAGTTGTTCCGCGCCCAGATGCGCCAGGCTCTCCAGACCGCCGACCAGGAAGCACGCAAGCGCGCCTACACCGGCGAACAAACGCGCCTGGCGATCTTCGCCGCCGTGGCGTTTCTCGATGAGTCCATTCTGAACCTCCAGCAGCCCGTCTTCGCGAACTGGCCGCGCAAGCCGATGCAGGAGGAGTTGTTCGGAGTCCACATCGCCGGCGAAATCTTCTTCAACAACGTCACGCGGATGATCAACGAGCACGATTCCCCGGACCTGGCCGACTTACTCGAAATCTACCAGTTGTGCATGTTGCTCGGCTTTCGCGGTCGCTATGGCCTCGCGGGCCAGGCCGACCTCCGCAACGTCATCGACTCCATCTCGGAAAAGATCGCGCGCATCCGCGGCCTGTCTCCCGATCTCTCGCCCGCCTGGGCCATTCCTCCCGGCGCGGTGCGTGTCTCCATGGCGGACCCCTGGGTCAAGCGCCTGCTGTGGACCGCCATCGGCTGCTTCGCGCTCCTGGTAATCCTGTTCGGCGTCTTCGAGCTCTCTCTCGGGTCGGGCGCCGCTGACATTCGCGCTGTTCCATCTCAGCTCAGGGGATAGAGGCTCACATGAACTACAGGATCATCGCGGTCGGCGGCCTGCTCGGCTTCTACTTGTTCGCATTCATGGCCACCACCATGCTCAAGCTGACGGGCGTCGACCTGTGGATGGTGCGCGGCTTTCTCGCCATCGTCGGCATTTCCGGCTTCGGCATTTTCTATTGGTGGCAGAGCCGGCGCGAGAAACAGAAAGAGGCTGCGCAGCAGGGCGCCGGAGCCGCGCCCGCCCCAGGCGCCGGCGGCGCCGAAGAGATCGACCTGCTCCTGCGCGACGCCGAAGGCCGTCTGACGGCGTCGAACCAGGGCAAGCTGAGCAACCTGCCCGTGATCCTGCTCACCGGCTTGCCTGGCTCGGCTAAGACCAACACCATGGTCCACTCCGGCCTCGACCCGGAGCTCATCGCCGGCCAGGTCTACCAGGACAACGCCATCGTCGCCACGCGCTCCACCAACGTCTGGTTTGCGCGGCAGACCGTCTTTGTGGACTCCGGCGGCCGCGTGCTTCAGGACCCTGCCCGCTGGATGCGCCTGGTCAAGCGCCTGCAGCCGGGCAAGCTTGCTTCCGTCAAAGGACAGCAGTCGCCCCGCGCGGCCGTGGTCTGCTTCGATGTCGAAGACTTCCTCAAACCGGGCGCCAGCGACTCGCTCGCGACCGCCGCTCGCGCCTTGCACGCGCGCCTCGGTGACATCTCGCAGGCCCTGGGCATCGCCCTTCCCGTCTACGTGCTGTTCACCAAGGCCGACCGCATGCCGTTCTTCCTCGACTATGTCCGCAATCTCAGCAACGAGGAAGCCACGCAGGTTTTCGGCACCACGCTCCCCATCGAGGGCGGCCAGCCGGCGGGCGTCTATGCCGAGCAGGCCACGCAGAAACTCAGCGCCTCCTTCGACGCACTGTTCTATTCACTGGCCGACAAGCGCACCGTCTTCCTCGCCCGCGAGCACGCCGGCGAGAAGCTCCCCGGCATTTACGAGTTCCCCCGCGAGTTCCGCAAGCTCCGCACGCTGCTGGTGCAGTTCCTGGTCGATCTCTCGAAGCCCAGCCAGTTGCGCGCCGCCCCGTTCCTGCGCGGGTTCTATTTCTCGGGCGTCCGCCCCGTCAACGTGACCGAAATGTCTCAGCCGCCGCAGGCGCGGACGGCCGAACGGCAGGGCTTTGAGGGCCCGGCCAGCGCTACCGGCGTCTTTCGCGCGGGAGGCCAACCGCAGCAGTCCCAGGCGCCGCAGCCCCAGGCGGTCGGTACGCGCCGCGTGCCGCAGTGGGTCTTCCTCAGCCACTTCTGGAACGACATCGTGCTGGCCGATCGCGCCGCCAGCGCCGCCAGCGGCTCGAGCCTCAAGACCAGCACATTGCGCCGCCTGCTTCTGATTGCCGCCGCCTCGCTTTGCCTCCTGTACTCGATTCTGCTGATCGTTTCCTATTCCCGAAACAAGGCGCTCGAAGGCCGCGTCCTGAACGCCGCCCAGGGCCTCTCCCTGGTTACGCCGGTGGGCCAGGACCTCCCGTCGCTCGACTCCCTGCAGAAGCTGGACGCCCTGCGGCAGGAACTGGCTACGCTCTCCGACTACAAGCGCGACGGCGCTCCTCTCAGCATGCGTTGGGGGCTGTACAAGGGTAACGAAATCTACCCCGATGCCTACCGTCTCTACTTCGGCAAGTTCTTCGCGACCCTCTTCGGATGGACCAAGGCGTCGATGATCGATACCCTGCG
This sequence comes from uncultured Solibacteraceae bacterium, assembly GCA_964493965.1. Taxonomy (GTDB): domain Bacteria; phylum Acidobacteriota; class Terriglobia; order Bryobacterales; family Bryobacteraceae; genus DASWZN01. Next base: position 4,969 of record CAZBQQ010000107.1, on the reverse strand, counting down.
CCGCCTGCCCGCCGCGCCTGGACCGAACGATACCTACGGGCCGCCCTACAACACCCTCAAGGCCTATCTCATCACCACGTCCGAGTGGCGCCGCAGCACCCGCGCGTTCCTCTCGCCGTACCTGCTGAATCGCTGGTCAGAGAACCGCAACGTCGAGCCCGACCGCATGCAGCTCGCGCAGAAGCAGTTCGATTTCTACTCCGAGATGCTGCATGACGCGAACCCTTTCACGGCCGAAACCGAAGCCCCCACCGTCTCGAGCGCCCGCGACTACCTGAAGAAGTTCAACGCCGACGAGCGTATCTACCAGGCGCTCCTCGAAGAGGCCTCCAAGCACGCCGGCTCCATCAATTACAACCGGCTCTTCCCCAACGGCGCCGTTTCCGACAGCCGCGAGGTGCGCGGCGCCTTCACCAAGGACGGCTGGAACTTCATGCAGGCTGCCTTCCAGAAACCCGACCAGCTCTTTGGCGGCGAAGACTGGGTCCTCGGTCCGCAGACCTACGCCGGCCTCGACCGCGCGCAACTTGCGCAACGTTTGCGCGGCTTCTACCTCCGAGACTTCATCCAGGAATGGCGTGCCTTCGTGAAAGCCGGAGCCGTCACCCGCTATGCCAGCCTGTCGGACGCGGCGAACAAACTGATGCTCATCTCGGGGGGGAATTCGCCGCTGCTGTCGCTCTTCTGCCTGGTCTCGCAGCACACCAGCGTGGATGCCCCCGAGATCCGCGCCGCATTCCAGGCGCCCCAGTCCGTGGTTCCCGCCGCCTGCCAGACCCAGGCTGTCGGCTCGATGAACCAGCCCTACATGGGCGCGCTTTTGAAACTCCAGAATTCGGTGGCGCAGGTGGCCTCGGCTCCGGGCCCGCCCAGCGACGCGGCCGCCCAGTCCACCGTCGCCCAGGCCAACGACGCGCTCCTCACCACCGGCCAGTTGGCGCAGACCTTCGCCATCGACCAGACCGGCAACCTCCCGCCTGTGGTCCGTAAGCTGATGGAAGATCCCATCACACAGGTTGCTCAGTTGCTGCGGCCCAAGCCGCCCAGCGGACAGGCCCTATGCGGCCAGTTCCGTGCGCTCATGGCCAAGTACCCGTTCAACCTGCAATCCACGGTGCAGGCCAGCCTCGACGACGTGAACCACTTCTTCCGCCCGCCCGACGGCGCGCTCTGGCAGTTCTACGCGCAGAGTCTCCAACCCCTGCTCGAGAAGCAGGGCACTCAATATGTGCCCAAGGCCGCTGCGCCCATGAAGGTCAGCCCCGCGTTTCTGAACTTCTTCAACCGCGCCGCCGCCTTCACCGATGCCGCCTATCCCGCCGGAGCGCAGCAGCCCGCGCTGAAATACACCCTCAAGTCCGATCTGACCGGTGTCAACCAGACCATCAGCATCACGCTCGACGGCCAGAACTTCGCAAACTCCAGCGGCAAGAACGCCAGCAAGCAGTTCACCTGGCCCGGCAACCCGCCCGGCGCGAAAATGGATATTAAGTTCGGCGGCGAAACGTTCCATTGGCCCTCCTTCGACGGCCTGTGGGGAACCTTCGAGTTCTTCGGCGATGCCGAAGAGCGCACCGGGCACCTCGAGTGGGCGCTCAAGACCGGCAAGTCCGAACGCATGGTGACCACCGCGAGCGGGCAGCCGGTCCTGGTAAGATTCGATCTCGACATGTCCCCGCCGGTCTTCCGAAAGGGTTATTTTAGCGGGTGGGCTTGCAGCGCCGACGTGGCCAGATAACCTATGCAACTTCCTGCGCGAATCGGAAAGTACGAGTTGCTTGAGCTGCTGGGCGGCGGCATGTCGCGCGTGTATCGCGCCCGCGATACCGTGATCGGCCGCTCCGTCGTCGTCAAGATCCTCACCGAGGCGGCCGCCCAGGATCCCGAGGCCAAGGCCCGCTTCCTGCGCGAAGCCCAGGTGGCCGGCAACCTCACGCACGACAACGTCATCAGCGTTTACGATTTCGGCGAGGACCAGGGCCGGCCTTACATGGTCATGGAGTTCCTGCGCGGCGAGGACCTTCGCTCGCTCATCAAATCCAGCCGCATCGGCGACCTGAATTTTCGCCTGCGCATCGCGCTTCAACTGGCGCGCGCGCTGGAGTACATCCACTCCAACAAGATCGTCCACCGCGACATCAAGCCCGAGAACATCCAGGTCACCGGCACGGGCGTGGTGAAGCTGATGGATTTCGGAATCGCCAAAGCCGAGAATAGCCAGCTCACGCGCCCCGGCTTCACGTTGGGAACCCCGTTCTATATGGCTCCCGAGCAGGTGCGCGGCCAGGAAATCAGCAACCGCGCCGACATCTACGCCTTCGGCGTCCTGCTGTTCGAGCTCCTCAGCGGCGTGCGCGCCATCGAGGGCGATACCGTCGAGCGCATCTTCTACGAGATCCTCTACAAGCCGCTCGATCTGACGCCGCTCGAAACGGCCGGCGTGCCGCAGCCACTGCCCGACCTGGTGGCGGTGTGCACCGCGAAGGACCCCGCCCAGCGTCCGCAAAGCTTCGCGGAGGTCTGCGCCACATTGGAACGGATTCTGCGGCGGCTCGAGCAGGGCCCAGTCACCCTACCGGCTGTCACGATTCCCAAGCCGCCGCAGACCGCGCCCACTCCGGCCGCTCCCATGCCAGCGGCGTCCTCTCAGCCGGTGGCCGCCCGGCCTGCGCCCATTCCCCCCACGCCACCTCCTGCCTTCACCGCTCTGCCGTCCCGCAAACGCTCCGACCTCCTGATCGTCGCTGCCGCCGCCGCGGTCGTGCTGCTCCTGGTGATCTTCTGGCTCTACCTGCGCAGTTCCGGCTCCGGCTCCCCGACCTTGCACTCTACCCTGACCACGCCCACCGGCGACATGGCGCTGGTTCCCGCCGGACCGTTCCTGTCCGGCGGCGAAAGGGAAAGCGTCGAGGTGCCCGCGTTCTACATCGACAAGACCGAGGTCACCAACGCCGTCTACCGGCGTTTCTGCAACGAACGCGGCCGCACGCTGCCCCCGAACTTTCCCGCCGGACGGCCCGATTACCCTGTGGTCAACGTGTCCTACTTCGAGGCGCACTCGTTCGCGCACTGGGCCGGAAAGCGTTTGCCCACGGCCGTCGAGTGGGAGAAGGCCGCGCGCGGCACCGACGGCCGCGCCTTTCCGTGGGGCGACGCGCCTGACGCCTCGCGCGCCAACGTGCGCGACGACGCGCAGCGCCACGATCCGAAATTGATGCTCGCCGCCTCCATGCCGCAGGGAGCGAGCCCGTATCAGGCGGTCAACATGGCCGGCAACGTCTGGGAGTTCGTCAGCGAGCAGACCGAGCCCACGCCGGCCGCCCTTCAGGCCTTCGCGCACCTACTCGACCCGCCGCCCACGGTCGAAGAGCAGTGGTGCGGCATCCGCGGCGGCTCCTACGATCTCCCGCTGCTGAACGAAGCTCTCTGGGACGACAACATCATTCCCGCCCGGCATCGCTCTTATAACATCGGTTTCCGCTGCGCCAAAGACGCACAATGACCACCCGCGCCGCCTCCGCCGGAGGGACCTTCGCCGCCGGCCTGGCCGCATCGATCGCCGCGCTGCTCCTCTTCGCCTGGCTTGCCGAGAAGGTGGCCCGCGGCACCACCATCGCTTTCGACGGAGCGGTCCGCGCTGGGATTCACCGCCACGCCTCGCCTGGCCTGACCCAGCTGATGCGCCTGGTAAGCGAACTCGGATCGCCCGTGCCGCTGATCCTGCTTTGCACCCTCACCTGCGTGGCCCTGCTGGTCGTGCACTCCCAACGCGCGGTACTCTTCGTCGTGGTCACGATGCTCGGGTCGGTGCTGCTCGACGCCACGCTCAAGCTGACTTTTCACCGCCCGCGTCCGGTCCCCTTCTTCGGCATCGCGGCACCGCATTCCTACAGCTTCCCGAGCGGGCACGCGCTGATCCTGGCGTGCTACTTCGGCATCGTCGCAGCCTTTGCCACGGCCCGCATCCGCAGCCGCGCCGTGCGCATTCTGATCTGGATCGCCGCTGCAGTGCTCGCGGGGATGGTGGGCTACTCGCGCATCTACCTCGGCGTCCATTACCCCAGCGACGTGATCGGAGGCTACGCCGCTGCCATCATCTGGGTCACCGCCGCGGCACACGCAGACCGCTCATGGCAGCGCCGGAGCGGCGTCGTCGCCCTGGGCGTCCTGCTGCTCTGTTCCGGGTTGCCCGCCGCCACGTTGCCACGCGTCGATCGCGTCGAAGTGTTCAAGCAAAGGCACGAGTTGCTTCTGCTGAAGGACGGCAAGATCGTCAAGACCTACAAAGTGGCTCTGGGCCCTTATTCCATGGGTAGAAAAGAGCGTCAGGGCGATGGCAAAACGCCAGAGGGCAATTACATCCTCGACCGGCGAAATCCCCACAGCAAGTTCCACCGCTCCATCCACATCTCCTACCCAAACGCGGAAGACGTCAAGCGCGCTCGAGGACTGGGCGTGCCCGCCGGAGGCGACATCTTCCTCCACGGCCTGCCCAACGGCCAGGGCTTTTTCGGAGCTGCCCACCGCCAGACCGACTGGACCGCCGGCTGCATCGCCGTCACCAACGAAGAGATCGACGATATCTGGGACCTTGTCTCCGACGGCACACCCATCGTCATCCACCCCTGACCCGCGCGTCAGTCGTGGGGCAGGCGTCCACGCCTGCAGCGGGTCTCCAGACCCGCTCATCGTCGCCGACTCCGCCCAGCACCGACAAGCCAGCACCGAACCGCGCGCGTGAGCAAGCGGACCACGCTACAATACCCAAGGAGCCTGCCGGATGGGCAGTCGCCCCTTCGGGGGAGGAAAGTCCGGTCTCCACAGGGCAGCGTGCCGGCTAACGGCCGGGGGGATTCGCTCAAAGCGGATTCTACGGAAAGTGCCACAGAAAATATACCGCCCGGAAACGGGTAAGGGTGAAAAGGTGCGGTAAGAGCGCACCGCGGCCGGAGCAATCCGGCTGGCAGGG
>CAZBQQ010000106.1:6596-19996 GCA_964493965.1 uncultured Solibacteraceae bacterium | reverse complement strand
GGCGACGACCTGGACCTGGATGGGCGACAGGTTGCCGACCTCGAAGGGTGGCGAAGCAGGCGAAATGTGATGAACGGCGGTTGATGACAACGCGGTTTCCTCCGCTATGAGGGTAGGGTCGGTGTCAAGAGTTTCGGGGGGCTAAACGAGGGCGGAGGCTCTGGGATGAGGGAGTTAGGGGTGTCGCGTGGGGTGTGACTGGCGGGTTTGGGGCGGGCGGAAACATTATGGGCCACGGATGAACACGGATGAACACGGATAGGAAGGCAAACGAACGAGTCGCCCGAATCTGTGGGGTCTTATCTGGCGGCCATCAGCGGCCGACCACCGTAGAGAATCCACTGCCGAAAACGCTGGAGCGGGACCCAAGTCCAATTGGATTACCGCCCGATAGCCCCGGGGAAGGGGCTTTGGCGCGGTTTACACGTTACTTGTGCAGACTATCGCGCTGAACGTCAGCAAGGCTCATCGTGAACTCACGACTTGCCTGCGTGGTCTCCATATTCCCAGTCAAAGGGTACGCCAGTGTCGCCGAGGATAAACCTGACGAGTTCATGGAAGCCGGCTTCGGAGCGAACGTCGTTCGAGAGGATCAAGACGCAACGCTGACTGGCCTCGATGCAGACCATGGTGTTAGCGGTCTGGCCGTCATGGCCGCCCTTGTAGAAACCGCCGCCTTGCGGTCCGTGGAAGAGGGTGACGCCCAGTCCTGAGTACAGATCCTTGCGCTGGTCAGGTAGCGGGAGGTCAGGGAGGAAGAGGGGGAACAGACTCGCCGTGCCTATGTGCAGCACAGGTCGTGTGACTTCGGCGCGCGAGGCAGGACTGAGCCCATCTCCACGCACCAGGGCGGCAGTAAATTTCGACAGGTCGGCGATGGTGGTATTCATTGAGCCTGCTGCGCGCACCTTGCTGCGTTTGTCATGTGGTTGCGGCTGACCCCGATCGTTCCATCCATCGGCGACGTTGGCGTCCTGACCGTTATGCCACACCATGCTCGTGCGGGTCATGCCCAGCCGGTCGAAGTTGGCCTTTGTGAGATCGCCCACATCGAGCCCCAGACCTTGCGCCTTTCGGCCGTGTTCGACAACGAATTGCAGCAGGATGAAGCCCTCACCTGAATAGCTGAAACGCGTACCAGGTTCGAAGTGGATGTGCAATTTCTGGTCCGGTTCGATGAACCAGAAGTTGCTGAACCCGGTGGAGTGGGTCAAGCACATACGCGGGGTGATCTTTTCCCATCGCGGATCGTCGGCGAGATCTTTATACGGTCCATACTTGTCCGGGAAAACCGGATCAGGACCATAGCTCGGCAACGGCTTGTCCAGATCGGCATTGATGGGAGTATCGAGCTTGAGCTTGCCCTCATCGACCAGTTGCATCACCGTGTATGCGAATACCGCTTTCGTCAGCGAAGCGCCGTACATGACGGTATCGGTAGTCAGGGGATTCCCGCCGGCGTTGCGGATTCCGTAGGACTGCACATAGCCAACCTTGCCGTGATCTATGATCGCAACCGCCATCCCGTTGGCGTGCGTGTGGCTCATGATCTTGCCCACCTCGGCGTCGATCGCGGCGCCGCCCGGTATCGTTTGTGCAACGGAGGCAAACGGAAGGCAGAGCACAGCTAAAACTGGAAGAGCCCACTGGGGCGGTTTCATGACAGCACTTCTTTCACAGCCTGATCTTGCAGATTAGGAGTCAACTCGCTCCGGCTCCCACTCATCGGCGTCGCCGCGGTCGATCCGGTCCTCGCGGTCCTCTCGCTTTTCCTGCTCGCGGCGCTTCTCGGTTTCGTCGCGCTCCTCGCGGCCGTCGCTCATCGATCCTCCTGCTATCAGTATAGGAGGCCGATTCCTTCGGCTGTCCACGAAGGGTGATCCACCGGCAGCGCGATGGGGATAATGCGCCCAGGGCGGAAGGTGTAGCGATTCGTCAGACCGAATCGCCCGTGGGATACAATTATCCCGTGCGCGTGCGTCCGCCCGACCCGGAGTACCTCAAGCTCCTGCTGCCCTACGGCGACATCATCCAAAGGCTCGCGTTGGCCGCGCGAAGAGCAATCCTGGAGGAGGCTCCGGAAGCCAACGAGTTCGTCTACGAGGTGTACACCATCGCCGACCACTTCACGTTTTCGACGCGTCCCGGCGATGCGTTCGTATTCACCACTACGCATTCCAATTGGGTCAACCTCGGCTTCAACTTCGGTGCGTATCTGCCCGATCCGGATGGTCTGCTGCGCGGCGAAGGCAAGCTTATCCGCCACGTCCGCATCGCGCAGGCGGCGGATCTGGACGCGGCCGGTGTTCGCGAGTTGATACGAGCCGCTATCGCCCAAGCCGAGCGGCCCGCAGGCAAGGAGGGGAAGACCGTCGTACACAGGGCTCAAACCAGCAAGAAGCGGTCTGCCAGGGGTTCGCGGCGAACGGGACGTCTTGGCAGTTGAGGAAATGGCCCGCCGACGGACGTCGTGTGCGGCCGCACTGGACTGGCTCGCGGTCTGCTTCTGCGAAGTTGCTGCGCCCTACTCCACCCAACTCCCGCTATCCGGCGCCGCCACCACGTGCCGGAGCGCGCCGTGGTCGAGCCAGTCGAGCTTGCAGAACTCGAAGGTCGTGATCGCTACGTTGGCTGGCCCCGCGTAAGCGTGCGTGTCCATGCGCGCTCCGCGCTGCGGCCACTCCAGACGCCGGTCCAGGTCCTTCGGATCGAAACGGTGCGGAGGCTCCGGCGCCTGCGTGCGCTCCGCCCGAAGCAGCTCGACCAGATTGATGAAGGCGTCCATGCCCACCAGCAGCCCGCGGCAGCGCGGGCACGACAGCAGCCGCCGGCCGTCGACAGCGGCTTCCTCAAGCGCGGCGTTGCACTCCGATCGCCGACACCGTGCCCAGCAGCGCGACCCCGTCGGCGTCCGGCCCGAGCACCCGCACGGCGCCGCAAAAGTCGCACTCAAGGCAACCCTTCACGTCGTCGAACCGCATCGCGGCCCCACAACCGGGACAGTTCATAGACGAACCAGCGGCCCCCTATTCGACGCGGTAATTCGGCGCCTCTTTGGTGATGATGACGTCGTGGACGTGGCTCTCGAGCAGCCCCGCCGGACTCACGCGCAGGAACCGCGACCATGAGGCCATGCGTAACAGTGCCTGTGAAACCGCGCGCCTGGTGGACTGCCTAGGTCGCCCGCTTTTGTCTGCGGCGGAGTAAGCGCAGGCCGATGAGCCCGGCGCCAAGCAGCGCCAGGGTTGCGGGTTCAGGGGCGGAGCCGGATATGTCGTTGGTGTCCAGCGTCACGGCGCCATTGAGAGCCAACGCACTGCCATTGGCGATATGCGCACCGGTAGTCAGCGTGATGCTTTGGTCCGCGATAATATTTCCCTGGAAGCCAGAGTCCATTCCAAGGGTCGCGGAACTGCCGATCAGCCAATAGACATTGTCGTCACGTGTCCCGTTGATTGTGGTAACAGAGGAACTGCTCGCTGTCGTGAGCGTGCTCCCGATCCGAAAAATGAAGAGTGCATTGGGGTCATCCATTAGATCGAGGGTGAGGAGGCCAGTCAACTGAGCCGACGAATTGAACGTGTAGGCACCCGGCGTCAGCGTCAGTCCTCCGAGATCCTGACCAGTCAGGTCCTGAGTAACCGCGCAGGTGAAAGTGCGCAGCTGATTATACGCCGCAAGGGCGTCATGCTCAGCCTCCGTCGCGACTGCGGTCCCCGGGTATATCGTCCCGGTGAAGACTCCCGGGGGAAAGCCGGTGATCGATGCGCCCGGGCTGACCCCCAAGTCACCCGAGAGTGTTGTGGAGCCGGTATTGGTCACCGTCGAAGCGCCCAACACAGAGAAGGTGCTCGCGGTTCCCAGGATCGGAGCGGCGCGGAGACTTAACGCCGAAAACAAAAGCAAACCATAAATCCAGGCACGTTTCATGTTCCCTCCGGAACCAAACCCGCATTGTGAACTCTCAAGCACTTGCAATTGAGCGACCAAGTACATAATTGGGAGCCGATTATCTTCATCCCGAACGACTGCGGTGTCCGAAGCAGTTTAGTAACGAACGTACCAGGACTAATCCTCCCTCCTGCGCGCCCCACCTTCTTTCGACCTGTTTGAGTTTGTCCGCCGCCCCCTTCCGGTCCGCGAATGGGTTCCAGCAATGCGCCTGCGGCATATCATGACCGCGATGACGACGCCACAACGCCTTCGCGCCGCTGCCCGCTTCTCCCCCGGATCTCGGTTTCGATCGCATACAGGTTGCGCGATCCGCGTGGTGCGCCCGAAGCTGAGCTCACCTGCTGCGAAAGGATCGTGCAGGAACCGGCGCCGGGCCGTCCGATCGATTGGGCTACAGCAAATGCAGGTTCTGCCGAAGGTGCAGGTCTTGCTGTCAACCTCCTTTTGCGGGGCTATAACATCGCAGTCAGGACCTCGCCGGACGGACGGCTGCAGATGCGGAACAGTCGCGGGCGGCCGCTGTTGGAGATAGCAGGCCGGTGGCACTTAGCCAGAAGGTTTCTAATGAAGACATATGCGAACGCTCGAGGGCACGACGGCACTGGTCACAGGAGGTGCCCGCGGCATCGGCCGAGCGATTTGTCTCCGGTTGGCGGCGGGAGGCGCGAATATCGTACTGCACTACAACCGGCACGACACTGCGGCAGAAGAGGTGGTGGCAGCCATTGGGCGCGAAGTGATGTTGGTTCACGCCAACCTGGCCTCCCCGGAGGAAATCCAGGCGATGTTTTCCGAATTGCGCCACGTCCGTCACAACTTCCTAATTGATAACGCCGGAGTCTGGAAGGGCACGCCACTTGGAAACTCGCCATTAGAGCTGGTCAATGAGATCCTCGATACGAACCTGAAGGGTCCGTTTTGGGTTACCCAGTGCGCATTGCCTCTTCTCGAGGATGGGGGGCGAATCATTAACATTTCTTCGGTGGCGGGTAGAACGGGCGTTGGCAGGAGGCCGCAGTCTCTACGGAGCCGCGAAAGCGGGCATCGACTCACTCACGAGAGACTGGGCGTTGGAGTTGGCCCCGCGGAAGATACTGGTAAATGCGGTAGCGCCCGGGTACGTCACCACCGATATGACCGCGGAATATCTGTCCGACGCGACCACTTTCGAGCGTGCTATCGGACGTCACCCGCTCGGTAGACTGGGCACCGCAGAGGACGTCGCCGATGTGGTCGCGTTCCTGTGCTCCGATAGTGCAAGATTCATAACCGGTCAGAGCATCAATGTCAGTGGCGGCTTTGTGATTTGAGCGATGCTACTCCACCCAGCTCCCGGCATCCGGTGCCGCCACCACATGCCGGAGCGCGCCGTGGTCCAGCCAGTCGAGCTTGCAGAACTCGCAGGTCGTGATCGCTACGTTGCCCGGCCCCGCGTAAGCGTGCGTGTCCATGCGCGCTCCGCACTGCGGGCACTCCAGATGGCGGTTCAGTTCCTTCGGATCGAAACGGTGCGGAGGCTCCGGCGCCTGCGTGCGCTCCGCACGCAGCATCTCGACCAGATTGATGAAGGCGTCCATGCCCACCAGCAACCCGCGGCAGCGCGGGCAGCACAGCAGCCGCCGGCCGTGGACCGCGGCTTCCTCAAGCGCGGCCTTGCACTCCGGGCACTTGATCGCCGACGCCGTGCCCAGCAGCGCAACCCCGTCGGCGTCCGGCTCAAGCACCCGCACGGCGCCGCAAAAGTCGCACTCCAGGCAACCCTTCATGTCGTCGAACCGCATCGCGGCCCCACAACCGGGACAGTTCATATGCGAACCAGCGGCCCCCTATTCGACGCGGTAATTCGGCGCCTCTTTGGTGATGATGACGTCGTGGACGTGGCTTTCGCGCAGCCCAGCCGGACTCACGCGCAGGAACCGCGACCGCTCCTGCAACTCGCGAATCGTGGACGCGCCGCAATACCCCATGCCGGCCTTGAGACCGCCCACCAACTGGTACACCATCTCGGAGAGCAGCCCCTTGTAAGGCACGCGCCCCTCGATGCCTTCGGGGACCAGCTTGGAGTTCACTTCCTGCCCGTACCGGTCGGCGCTCGCCACCGCCATCGCGCTGGTCGATCCCATGCCGCGGTAGCTCTTGAACGTGCGCCCTTGATAAAGGATGGTCTCGCCCGGACTCTCATCGGTGCCCGCGAACAGGCTGCCGATCATGACGCAGTCCGCCCCCGCCGCGATGGCCTTCGTGACGTCGCCGGAGTATTTGATGCCGCCGTCGGCGATCAGCGGGACGCCGCCCTCCCGCGTCGCGCGCGAGCACTCCGAGATGGCCGTGATCTGCGGAACGCCCGCGCCCGAGACCACGCGCGTGGTGCAGATCGAGCCCGGGCCCATGCCCACTTTGATACCGTCCGCGCCCAGCGCGATCAGGTCCCGCGCTCCCTCGTAGGTCGCCACGTTTCCGGCCAGCAACTCGACGTCGGGCAGCTTGCTCTTCACCGCCTTCACCACTTCGAGCACGCGCTCGCTGTGCCCGTGTGCCGTGTCCACGGCCAGAACGTCGCACTTGCGCCGCACCAGTTCCTGCGCCCGCTCCAGGAAATCCGCACCCGCCCCGATGGCCGCGCCCACCCGCAGCCGCCCCTGCGAATCCTTCGCCGCGTTGGGGTACTTCAACTTCTTCTGAATGTCCTTGACCGTGATCAGGCCCTTCAGCGCGTAGTCCTTGTCCACCACGAGCAGCTTCTCCACCCGGTGCTGGTGCAGGATCTGCTCCGCCTCTTCGAGCGTAGTGCCCACCGGAACGGTGATCAGGTTGTCCTTGGTCATGACGTTCGCGATCGGCTGGTCGAGATTGGTCTCGAACCGCAGATCGCGGTTGGTCAGGATGCCCACCAGTCTGCCGTTCCGCGTCACGGGAACGCCCGAGATGCGGAAGCGCCGCATGACCTCCAGCGCCTCGTAGATTCTCTGTTCGGGAGCCATCGTGACCGGGTCCACGATCATCCCGCTCTCACTGCGCTTCACACGGTCCACTTCCTCGGCCTGCCGCTCGATGGACATGTTCCGGTGAACGATTCCGATTCCGCCTTCGCGCGCCAGGGCAATGGCCAGGTGCGATTCCGTCACCGTGTCCATGGCGGCGCTGACGATGGGTATGTGGAGGCCTATAGTACGGCTCAGGCACGTGCGCGTATCTGCCTGGGCGGGGAGCACGCCACTGCGTGCCGGTAAGAGGAGGACATCGTCGAAGGTCAGTCCTTCTTGGATGCTGTCAGCAATCATATTCAATCATACGATCCCACCACAGACCCCGCAACCGGTGAGTTTGCCGCCGGGGGGCCGCACGCACCCGGACCGAGCCGCCAGCACAGGGCAAGCGGCCACGAGTTCGGCGAGCGTCTGCCTTCTCCGAAGGACCAGGAATATGCTACGATTCAAATGCGTTCCAGCGGCCGCGGAGAGGTGGCTGAGTGGTCGAAAGCAGCGGTTTGCTAAACCGTCGTAGGGGCCTAAACCTCTACCGGGGGTTCGAATCCCCCCCTCTCCGCCATTCATAAGCCGCGCACCGCAATCCCACTCCTGCGCTCTACTCCACAGGTGAGTCGTTCGGATCTTCAACGGACGACTTGCACAGCCTCGGGTTTCCATTAAAAGGCCTGGAACTGAGGGGGTACCACGGCCGATAAGAACCGTGAGACGATCAAGGTAACGATTCGTCTCATTGGGGATTAGGATGGGTCAAGCTACTCTGGGCCAGGAAGCATTCCACGGCGTCGGCGGTTCGTCCGCGCCGCTCAAATTGAAGTTTCTGCGCGCTTACTGGGAGCGCTTGCGATGTCTGAGTTTCGACCGGGCGCTGGCGGCGCTCGTCCCGAGAAGGTACGACATGTACCTGTACCAGGGGACGCGCGAGAGCCTGGCCGCCACGCCGGCCCCGGCGACGTCGCTCGCCGCCACCATCGAGCGCTACGGCCCGGGAGACCACACGGGGAACCCGGAGATCGATGACTTCCTGGTTGGGACTCGTGAAGTCTATGTCGCCAAGGTCGATGGCGTGGTGGCACATCGTTGCGTGCTCACCTTCTCATTAGCCCGGCCCCGGCAGTTTGGTTTCCCGGAAGGACCGCTTTCGACCTTAGCGTTTACGCGGCCGGAATACCGACGCCAGGGACTGCAAAGCATAACGAAACGCGCTTTGCTAGAGGACGTTTTGAAGCGCGGGCCGTTCGACCATCTCTACTGCGAGGTCATGCCCGACAACTTCGCCTCCATGAAGGGAATCTCAAAAGGGGGATTCCGCCGGGTAGCGAGGCTTCAAGGCTTAGGGCTTGCAGGGTTTATCCTGTTCCGGCGCGTGTTGCCCCCTGTCTAGGGGAGCCCTTCCCCGGATCCACGGCCCTCGCCCTGAGGAGTTTCGGATTCCGTGGGATTATGCGAAAATCGACGATGATCGGCCGCCGCCGCGCGGTCGCGGCCGCCGGGCGGAGCGCCTCGCCGCGAGGAGTATCGGACGCCGCGGAAATCGTACAAGAATCGACGTGCGGCGCAATCGGGATTGGGTTGGGAGGAAGTTCATGTTTGAGGCGGCCAAGCGGCTGGCCTTTCTCGTCCGGGAAAAATGCAGGGCTTACACGCTGGGACAGATCTTCAGCCGCCTGCTGCCAGAGCGCTTCGATCTCCTGCTGTATGAGGGAGACGCGGAGACATTGGCGGCCGTTCCCCGTGTGGAGGGCGCGCCCGAGGTGGAGGTGAGGCGCTTCGATGCGGCGCACCTCTCCGGCTTTCCGGAGATCGATGAGAGGGCCGTGGGCCACCGTGAAGTGTACGCCGTGATCATCGACGGCCGGGTCGCCCACCGGGTGGTCCTGACATGGGACATCACGCTGCCCGCCCGATTCGGGCTGGATGCCAAGGCGCCAGTCATGGATCTTGGATTCACCTGGCCCGAATTTCGTGGAAGACGGCTCCAGCCGCTGGTGCGCCGGTATGTCACCCAGGACGTCATCGCCCGCGGCTTGTATCACAAAGTGTATGGCGGGATCGATTCTGGCAACGTCGCTTCGCAACACGGAAACGCCCGGGCCGGGATGCGGCATGTTGCGCGGCTGAAGGCGCTTCGAGTCGGCGGGCTCTTCTTCCATAAGCAGGTCCTGCCTTGGGAGTAGGTCTCTGATCTATGTGTGGGATCGCTGGTTTTCTACTTCGCGATGGATTGGCGTCGGCCGCAGCCGTCGAGGCCATGTGCGACACGATCCGCCATCGCGGGCCGGACGATGCTGGCGTTTATACCGCGGGCGGATGCGGGATCGGCATGCGCCGGCTCAGCATCATCGACCTGAGCACGGGCCACCAGCCCATCTCGAACGAAGACGGGAGCTTGTGGATCGTCTTCAACGGCGAGATCTACAACTACCAGGAACTGCGCCGCGACATGCTTGCGCGCGGCCACCGCTTCAGCACCAACAGCGACACCGAAACCATTCTGCATCTCTACGAAGAGTACGGTGTGGAGTCTTTCTCCCGGTTGCGCGGGATGTTCGCGTTCGCCATCTGGGATTCGCGGCAGCGGGAACTGGTCCTGGCCCGGGACCGCTTCGGGAAGAAGCCGCTGTACTATGCGGATACGCCCGCGGGGCTGTACTTCGGAAGCGAGTTGAAGTGCCTGCGGGCGGCCGGCGTTCCCCTGGAGTTCGATAGCGAAGCGATCCGGCTCTTCTTCCTGCTCTGGTACATCCCGGAGCCGTTCAGCGCCTATCGGGCGATCCGCAAGCTGGCGCCCGGATCGTGGATGCGGCATCGAGCGGATGGGACCGTCGCCCAAGGCCAGTTCTGGAAGCTCCCGCCGTTCACGGACCGGCCGCAGCCCGGAGGCTTGAGCGAAGATGAGACGGCGCGGCGGGTGCGTGAGCTGTTCGACGAGAGCGTCCGCATCCGCATGATGGCGGACGTGCCGCTGGGCGCGTTTCTGAGCGGCGGGATCGATTCGAGCTCGGTGGTCGCGTCCATGGCGCTGCAATCTCCCGAGCCGGTAAAGACGTTCTCCATCGGTTTCGAGGAGGCCGATTTCAGCGAGCTTCCATACGCCGCCGCGGTGGCCAAGAAATACCACACCGACCACCATGAAATCGTCGTGCGGCCGGACTCGGTGGAACTGGTCTCACGGCTGGTCCGCCAGTTCGATGAGCCGTTTGGCGACTCCTCCGCCATTCCGACGTTCATCGTCTCCGAGTTCGCGCGCCGCGAGGTGAAGGTGGCGCTGAGCGGAGACGGCGGAGACGAGTTGTTCGGCGGCTACAGAAGCATCGCCCGGGTGGACAAATACCGGTTCGCCGACGCGTTGCCGCAGTGGTTCCGGAGAGGCCTGCGACTGGCGGCCGACAGGCTGCCATATAAGGCGTACGGAAAGAATTACCTCCTGATGCTGAGCCGGCCGACGGCGATGGAGCGCTACTTCGCCCTGAATTATCCGCCGTATTACTTGCGGAAATCGCTGCTCCTGCCGGAGTGGATGCTCCCGGCGGATGCGGCTTATCTCGCTGCGGCGCTCCCGCATTGCTTCACGCCCGAGGGCGACATTCTTTCGCGGACCATGTACTTCGAGGCCACCGCCAACCTCACCGGGGACATGCTGGTGAAGGTCGATCGGATGTCGATGGCCAATTCGCTCGAAGTGCGCTGCCCGCTTCTGGATCACAAACTGGCGGAGCTCGCCTCGACCATCCCTAACGGGTGGAAACTGCGCGACGGCCGGGGCAAGCAGATCCTGCTGCGCGCGGTAGGCGATCGTCTGGACCCCAGCCTGGTGAACCGGCCGAAGATGGGGTTCGCGGTGCCGCTACGCCACTGGTTCCGCAGCTCGCTCCGGTCGTTTCTGTGGGACCATCTCACCAGCGCCACGTTTACGCAACGGGGGATCGCGCACCCGCAGTTTGTCCGGGCGCTGCTTGAGGAGCATCAGAGCGGGCGCCGAGACAACTCCATGTTCCTTTGGATGCTGCTGGTGTTGGAGTTGTGGTTCCGGCAGGTCGACGAGGAGCGCGGCTCCTCCTGCGAATCGGGCGCGCCCGTGGGATTCTGACGCTTACTGCGCTTTCAGATACCGAAGAAAGGTGTCTCCCAGGCGGGCGGAATTGCGCTCGAGATTGTAAAGATCGAGGACGCGGCGGCGTCCCGAGGCCCCCAGGCGGGCGCCGAGAGCCGGATCGTCTATCAGCTTTTCGAGCGCGTCCGCGAGGGCTTCCTCATCGGCGGGCGGAACCAGCAGGCCGTCAATCCCGTTGCGGATCAACTCGGGCACTCCATTGATCCAGGTGGCGACGCACGGAATCTCCATGGCCATCGCTTCCATCAGCACAACGGGAACGCCTTCGGCGAAGCTGGCCAGCGCGAAGGCGTCCGCACGCGCGTAGAAATCGATCACGTGGTCGTGATTGCATGGGCCGGCGAGGCGCACGATGTCGTCCAGCTTGCGCTGCGAGACTGCTTCTTCGAGCGACCGGCGTTCGGGACCGTCGCCCACGATGGTAAGCTCCACTTTCCTGCTCTTTTCTACCAGGCGGGCGACCGCGGCGATCAGAAGGTGGTAGGCTTTGGCCGGGGCCAGCCTTCCGACGGACACGATTCGGAAGGGCTCGCCGGCGCTTCGGTCCGCCCGCGGCTGCGGGGCGAAAGCCTGAGGGTCCACTCCCAGCGGCAGGACGTGGACCTTGGCCCAATCCCGCGGCGCGCTGGCCCGCATGATCTGGCTGGCAGCGAACCTGCTGATGGCGGCGACAAAACTTCCCCGCGCCACCTTCTCAGCCATGTGGAATCCGAGCACGTCGTTGAACTCGTCCGGCCCGTGAATGGTGAGCGAGAAATGGAGCCGGAACAAGCGCGCCGCTATGAGCGCGGGGGTTGAAGAGAAGTGCGTGTGGAAGTGAGTCACGCCCGCGCGGGCCAGGTGGTCGCCCGCGACGACGGCCTCAGCGAAATACAAGACGTGAGAGAACGCGCGGCCCATGTCGCGGCCGCCCATGCGGATGGCATAAGCCAGCGTTGCGACATACGCGAGCGGGTGCCGCAGCAGGGTGCGAAGGTGAGCGGACAGAATCCGCGGCGCGCCGCTTCCAAGCACGGAAAAAGTCAGGCGAGATTCCTCGGCCTCCTCCGGGCTGAGCTGGCCGGGATCGCGATCCGGCCGGAGGATGGAGACGACCCGGACATCGAAGCCCAGCGCGCGCAGGGTGCGGATCTCCCGCAAGATGAAGGTGTGATTGACGGCGGGGTAGCGGCTTACGAGATAGCCGAGGCGCGGTGGGGGATTCGTGTTGGCAATCGTATCAGGCAGGATAGCCTATCGAGAAGCGAACGCACAACATCAGGTCGATGGTTGATGCTGGATGGCCGATCGTGGCCGGACGTTTCACCATCGACCATCGACAGCGGATTGCGGGAGGCAAACCGGGGAAAAGCTCTCACTCTCATTTTGCGGTCCGGTCCTGGTACGTATGTACGCTTGGTGGGAACCGCCGCCCACGCATGTCGCACACGCCACGACACCGCCAATAGGGCAGATCGAGAAGCTCGGGCATGGGGACCACTCACTCAAGAGGCCCTTCTACGCCTGGACCAGGTGCGACTGCGCCTGAGAGTACTAGTACCGGTGCTTCTTGCATTACCCACGCAGCCGGAATAAGATCAGAGCCCTGTGAAAGAGCCGCCAAAACGCCTTCTCCTTACTACTGCCGCCCTCCACACTTGGAACTGAATTAAGCCAGCAAGAGGTTAACAAATGAACCGGAAGCTAATCCGCGGCATCTACATCGCCGCCGCCATCATTGCTCCGCTGCGAGCCGCCGACGCTCCGCTGAGCGGGGATACGTATGTCACCAGCGCGTACCCCTCCATGAATTTCGGTCCGTCTGCCAATCTCTCGGTGGGCGGGGGAAGCCGGACGTTGATACGGTTCGACCTCTCCACGCTGCCAGCGGGAACCTTGGGCAGTGACATCCGGAAAGCGACTCTCTCGCTGTGGGTGAACCGGGTCGGTGTCGCAGGTAGCATCGAGATCGCCCCGGTCAATTATTCTGTGTGGCAGGAGAATGCCGCGACTTACAATAACTTCTCGGACTCGGGCGGCGCGCCGATCACGGTGCAGGTCACGGACGCCGGGCGATGGATCCTCGTAGATATCACTGCGATCGTGCAAGGGTGGCAGACCAGCCCGGAAACGAACAACGGCCTGATCATTTCCGGAGCAGCATCTTCGCCGGCCACGATTTTTCTGGACAGCAAGGAGAACACCGCGACGAGTCATCCCGCGCGGCTGGACATCACCTTAGCCGGGCCGGCCGGGCCGAAGGGCGATCCGGGGCCACTGGGAGAGCCGGGGCCCCGCGGCAGTGACGGTGCGCCCGGATCCGCTGGTGCCGTAGGGCCAGCGGGGCCCGCGGGGTCTATAGGGCC
>CAZBQQ010000106.1:0-6496 GCA_964493965.1 uncultured Solibacteraceae bacterium | reverse complement strand
GGGCCGGTGGGGCCGGCGGGGCCAATTGGGCCAGCGGGGTCGACAGGGCCAGTTGGGCCAGCGGGGTCGACAGGGCCGGTGGGGCCGGCGGGCTCGACAGGGCCCGTGGGGCCAATTGGGCCAGCGGGGTCGACGGGGCCGGTGGGGTCGACGGGGCCTGCGGGGCCTGCGGGGCCCACGGGGTCGTCCGGCGCGACGGGGCCGGCGGGAGCACCTGGGCAGGCTGGAGTACCTGGGCCGGCGGGGACGCCTGGGCCCTCTACGCTCACGTTTCTACTTTGCGCCGGACCCTGCGCGGTGAATGAAACGTCGAACTGGAAATGGTCCGCGGCGCGGCCGGTCGCAATCACCGGCTGCCTGATCGACGCTGTCACGTATCCCTCGGGTGGCGCCGCATCCGTGGACGTGCTTAAGGGAGGCGCGACCTCGATCTTTGCGAGTGCGCCGCTGGTTCTGGCGGACGGTTCAAGCTCGCGCTCCACGCAGAGCGCCATGTCCTCCGCGGCGAACCTGTCCCCTGGAGACTACCTGATCGCCAAGGTGCTCACGACGGGGTCCACGGTAGCCGGCCAGTTCGTCAACGTGGTCTGCACCGCGGCGTATTAGGAGGACACCATGCGGCGCCTCCTGCTATTTGTCGCATTTGCCGGTCCGGTCTTCGGCGCCGGCACGGGCCTTTACTGCGTCACGCCCACCGGCGCGGCCGTTGATGACTGCGTAGCGGGCAAAACGTTCCCGCAGATCAGTACGGCATTGGCGGCCCTGGTCGCCGATCAAGGGACTGCGACGTTTGGAGCCACCCAGACGATCAGAGTGTATCCTGGCAGTTACACGTCGGCCGGGCTTGTCGGATATATCACTAGTTCCAGGTTCCTCGCTCCCACGGCAACATATCCTCTCATCATCAGATCCGCTTCCGGCGCACAAGCAGCTCCCGGCGGCACCCAGCCGATCATAAACTGCGGGGATACGACTTCAACAAACGCAGGGTGGTTCTATTCACCCTACGTAACTGTTCAGGGATTCGAGATTACTAACTGCAAAGCCGCTTTTGTCTGGGGGAGCGCCGGGCCGCGAGATCACGAGACGATCGCCTATAACTACATTCACGGCACGGGAACAGCCACAGCGATCGCCGACAACGCCGCCGGCACCGGTACGGGCACTTGGATACACCACAACATCATCACAAATGTCGGTTCCGGCATTGCTTCGACCTATGCGGCATGGATAATCGAGTTTAACGAGATCTCCAATACAACGGCGGGAGGTGGAATAGGTTCTGCCGGATCCTGTACGATTCGCAACAACATCATCTACAATGTTTACATCACTAACGGAAGTGGAGTCCAGGGGGGAAACGATGATGTGATTACCGGGAACGTCTCCTACGATAATCGCTACGGGATTCAAAGCCAGATCAAGACGGCGCCTGGCCCAACGTTCCAGCAAAACATAGTGGTTGGCAACATGTGGACCTGCCACTATGAAGGCGGCACATCTCCGGTGTTCGGCTTAATGCAGCACAACTTCTGCTATCGTTCCACCAACGTTGGCGTGCCCGCCGACTACGGCCAGGCGCAACGGATCACAGGGGGCACCGGCTCCGCGGCGTTCGAGATTAACAACATCGCCTGGCCCAACAAGACCGCTGCCGCCACGGATAGGGCACTCGACACTTCCAGTGGCCTGACGGCATCGATGAGCGATTACAACGTCTGGTGGGTCACCGGTACCGTTGGGCACGAGGGAATGGCCATGGTGAATGTGACGGACTATGCCACACTCGCAGCGTTCCAGGTTACGGGATGGGACACGCACTCCATCAACGTGAACCCCCAACTTCTTGGCAACCCTGACTTACTTGCCGTAACCACTCAGGTCTTCCCTGAGTGCCCGACCATCGAGTGCCGCCTCGCGAAGATCCGCCGCAACTACATGCCGACCAATCTCGCTCTGAAGGGCAAGGGCTGTACGTGGAGCGCATCGGCGATGACCTGCACGCCGGACCACTCGGACATCGGCCCGGTGCCGATTACCGTCTACAACGCGCCGGGGATCACGGGTGGGGGGGTGTATTGATGCTCACGAGAACGGCGGCCTTCGGATTTGGTCTAGCGCTGTTGGCGCTCGTCTCCGCGCCAGCGGCCTCGGCGGCGTCTTTCACCGGATCGTTCGCGACCGACGACCAGGTCCAACTATTCCAGGTGGACGTGGCCAGTCCGGGCGACGTCCTGTTTCGTACATGGTCTTTTGCCGGCGGAACGAATGCGGAGAGCGCCGTGATTCCGGGTGGTGGGTTCGCGCCGATTCTATCGCTCTTCGGCCCGGATGGGGTCTGGCTCGTAAGCGACGGAGGCGGAACGTTCGGAGATGGTTGCACGCGGTCGGTGGATAGTTCGTCCGGCTTCGCCTGGGACGCCTGCGTTTCCGAGGACAATCTGCCGGCAGGCCACTACACCCTGGCATTGACCGAGGACGACAACTCTCCTTTAGGCCCGACTCTTGCCGACGGGTTTTCGAGAGCCGGGCAAGGCGACTTTACCGGTCCGTTGGTGTTTGGCGACGCAGGGGGGGGGCTGTCCTTCCTCCTTATCACCGGAGAGCAGCGCACGCCCGAGTGGGCCGTCGATATCACCGGCGACGGCATAATATCGGCTGACGAGATCGGCGCGGTTCCGGAGCCGAACGCGCTGATCCTCCTATTGTCGGGGCTGGCCGGGATTTTGGCGTTCTGGAAGCGTAAGGCCTAAGAGCGAGAGGTAGATCTCCCCCATGCGCCGCCCGGCGGCCTCGATCGAGAAATCCTTGGCGATCCGGGCGCCCGCCCGGGTTGCCAACGAGTGGCGCAGGGCGGTGTCTCCAGCCAGCAACTCCAGCTTGGCGGCCAGATCGGCCACGTTACCCGCCTCGAACAGCAGCCCTGTTTCCATCGGGCTCACCAGTTCCGGATTGCCGCCCACGTCGGACGCGACGGGGCAACAGCCGCAGGCCATTGCCTCCATGAGCGCGTTCGAAAGGGCCTCGGAGCGGGAAGGCAGCACGAAGATATCCAGGGCGCGGAGCCAGGTGGTCACATCCGACGTGGCCGGCTCGAAATGGCAGGCGCCGCCGAGATCGAGCTCGCGCGCCAGCCGCTGAAGTCCGTCGCCCGAGGTGCCGCTGCCCACGATCGCGAGGCGCGCGCCGGGGTGGGTCCGCCGGAGGGCGTCAAAGGCGCGCACCAGAGTCTCCAGGTCCTTTTCGGGACGCAGACCGC
Source organism: uncultured Solibacteraceae bacterium (assembly GCA_964493965.1). GTDB lineage: Bacteria > Acidobacteriota > Terriglobia > Bryobacterales > Bryobacteraceae > DASWZN01. The sequence goes on along the minus strand of CAZBQQ010000106.1, from coordinate 3,237 downwards.
AAACCACGCCGACGGTGAGCGTGGCCCCTTCCAGCACGGCCGGGCGGGGCGACTCGCCCGGGCAAAAAACCTTGGTGTCGGTTCCGTTGTAGCAGAGCAAATTGCGCGAGGCCGGGTTGTGTTCGTCGTCCGCCATGTGGCGCCCCACCGCCAGGCAGTTCACTACCACGCCATCCACCAGGTGGTCGGTGAGCCGCAGCAGGCGCCTGGTGGAAGGCCGCATGAGACTGCGATACGCGCGCTGGCTGGAGAGCACAACCGGGGTCCGGAAGCACCGCGCCACCAGCGGGCCGAACAGGTTCATAGGCGTATCGAAGGTATGGACGATCTGGATTCTATTCCGGCGGATATAGCGGCCCAACAGAAGCGCGCTCCGAAGGGCGGAGAAGCCCCGCAGCGAACGCGCCGGGATCTCGAAGACGGGAATTCCAGCCTCCCGCAATTCGGCGGCGCGAAAGCCGAGGGCGCGGAAGGCTACGACGTGGGGCTCGAAGACGCGCCTGTCGAGGGCCAGGGCGGTGACGGCGGTCTGGCGTTCGGTGCCGCCGATTCCCAACTCGCGAACCAGGAGAACGACGCGAACACGCTCTTGAACGGGGTTCACCCGCCGGCCTTCTCCGCCGTGACGAAGAAGTCGCGCGCGGCGGGCCTGATGTCCACCTGTACGTCCGGGAACGCGCTAAACAACCGCTGGATATCGTCGCGACGGTAGAGGAACAGGTCGCAGCGTTTGCGATAGCGCATCCGGCGCTGCCACGCCAGGATTCCGCCGGCGGCGGGGAACGAGAAGAACGCACGGTGACGCGTGAGCGAGAGGACTTTCCGGATGACGGCCATAGGGTCGGACATGTAGTCCATAAAGCCCATGACGATCACGTAGTCGAATGGCTCGGAGGGCGTGTATTCCAGGAAGTCGGCGTTTCGAAACTCGCAGCGGTCTTCGACGCCGGCCTGGCGTGCGTGGTCGGCGGCGAGGCGCAGCATGCCATCGGCGAAATCGAGGCCCACCGCCCGCGCCGCGCCCGCTCGCGCCAGGGAGATGGAGTAGTGGCCCGGACCGCAGCCGATATCGAGAACGGTTTTGCCTTCGATTGGCCGGCACCCTTCCATGGTCTTGACGAAGCGGAGCTTCATGCTCCGCCGAAACAGCCGGTTCAGGATGCCGTCCAACGGCCCGGTGCCGGTGCCGTAGATGGCGTCGAAGCGGTTGGCGTACTCGTCAAAGAACCCCTGCGTGCGATCAACGGCCATCCGAGGCCTCCGGCAGGTTGTGTGGTTCAGCCATGAAATCCCGGAAAGTGGTAACGGGGAATTCCGCCAGGATCCGTCTCAACTTCGTCTCCGTAGTGTGCAGGTTGACATAGGATTTGAAGCGGCGCGTCAACGGCATGGGAATGCGGGGATGCGAGGGATCGATTTCCCTGGGATGAATGTAAAAGACCACGGGCCTGCCTTCGGCCAGCACCTGCCGGACGGCGCGGCGAATCAACCAGGATGGGAACAGACGGAGATAGCCGCCGCCGAAGAAGCACAGGGGCTTCCGGAGCAGGGTGGAAACCGTGATGGGGAACTCCATGAGAGGGCCGGAAGGGGTGATGATCCGATGGGGTTCCCGGCGAGCCTGGGACATCCCGCCGTGTCCCCGGGCGCCCGGAAAAACGGACGAATCGTAAGTGTACCCGGCTTCCACCAGGGCTTCGAAGAACCACTGGGTCTTCTCAGTAACCGAAAAGCCGGCCGACCGGTAGCCGAGGACCGGGGCATCGGCGAGATCCTCCAGCAGCCGGCGCGCGCGCAAGGCGTCCTCGAAGAACTCCTGGCGGCTCGACTGGTAGACCAGCCGGTGCGCGTATCCGTGGGAAGCGATCTCATGTCCGCGCGCCGCCGCCTCCTTGACCAGGTGCGGATAGCGCTCTGCCACCCAACCCAGAAAGAAGCAGGTCACCCGGGCGTGATACTCGTCAAAAAGATCCAACAGGCGCCGGAAGTCGGGTTCGACGATGGAGGTCAGTTCATGCCAGGAGGAAAACGCAGGAGCGCCGGCGACATCGAGGACATGAAACCAGTCCTCCACATCGACCGAGAAGATGCTTTCGGGCGCCTCTGGCGCGGGCGCCAGGGCGCGCTTCGGACTGGCGCCAGCCGCCGATCCCGCGCCCACTGGACCGAACTGGTTCATGACCAAGTGATGCCATTATAGCGGCTTTACAACTAGGAGATAGGCATGGCGATTGCCGTGCCGCGAACTGCAAGCGGAGATATCAGCGTCCCGGCGCCGGCGAGTTGCGCGGCCGGGCAACACAATACAAATGCCCTTCGGCGGCGACGTCTGAGGTGCCGGTGGTGACTTGGGCCCCGGTTTCCACGTGCCGGATGTCAGAGTAACCGAGTTCGTCAAGATAGGCCACGATGTCCCTGACTTTCCTGCGCTTCAGGTTCATGGTTTCGCCGTGCATCTCGAGAAAGAGTCGCGGGCGGTGCCGCATGATGGTTTCGCGCGCTCCGGTGAGGCCGGCGAGTTCCTGGCCTTCGATGTCGAACTTGATGAAATCCGGCGCGGGCAAGGAGGCATCCCGGATGTCGTCATCGAGCCGCACTATGGAAATCTCCTCGGAGACGAGACGGAGGTTTGAGGCACGCAGACCCTCGACGCTGGCGCTCTCGATGGTCGCCCCGCCGCTCATGAGAGGCATGGCAACCATGGTGGCCGTGGAGGATTCAGACCCGACTCCCAGTTTGCGGACGATCACGTTCTCCACCCCATTGAGACGAAGGTTCTCGGTGAGGCGCGCATGGTTCCGGTTGTTCGGTTCGTAACTGATGACGGCGCGAGCCTGCCGCGCGAACAAGAGGGTCAGCAGCCCGTGGAAGGCGCCGACGTCATAGACCACCAGGTTCTTGCAGTCGAAGTTGCTCCAGAAAACCTGTTCCGGCGATCCTTCACCACGCGCCAGGAACTGGGGCAACCATCCCAGTCCACCCCTGCGCTTCATCCCTTTGAGCAAGCCGTGGCGGACGGTGTAGGTCAGGTTGTCGAACAGATGCTGACTGATCCAGGAGACGATCCGGTGTGTGGTGGTGTAGTGGCGAAACGGCTGATCGTCGGCGGCAGTCGGCATGATCCTTCCAAGAATATCAAGTCTTCCTGGATCGGATCGCCCTTGGCGCGGAACGGCCCGGGCCGCCGTTCGTACGAGGGAGTTGGCGTGGGCCAGTCTGGTGCGGTCCGCTCGCTCA
>CAZBQQ010000105.1:16450-20168 GCA_964493965.1 uncultured Solibacteraceae bacterium | reverse complement strand
CGCGTTTTGTCCCGTTCCGAGACGCGGGAATCCCGGGATCGGACAGTGGCCGCACCGCGCGCGGAAGCCGCCGGCCTTTGTTTATAGCATCATAGAAATAGGCGATTGACTTGCTATCTCCGCCTCAAAGAGGGGCACCCGCATGATGGACAACATCGTTTCATTCCTGCGCGAGCTGAAAGTCGGCGCTCGCTCCCTGTGGCACGCCAAGGGCCTCACCGCGACTGTGGTCCTGACCCTGGCGCTCGGAATCGGCGCCAACGCCGTGATGTTCAGCCTGGTTCGCGGCGTCCTGCTGCGCCCGCTGGTCAATCGCAACGAGGACCGGCTCATCTACATACGCCAGCGCGCCACCGGAGACGGCAACACCACCTTCTCAATCCCGGAGATCGCGGACATGACCTCGCGCCTGAAGACCCTGAGCTCGTTCGGCGATTTCTCGACCATTGGGTTCACGGTCGTCGGACTCGGAGCGCCACGCGAGGTCAGGGCAGGAGTGGTCGACGGATCGTACTTCGAGGTCATGGGACTGCGGCCCGTACTCGGGCGGCTGATTGACGCGCGCGATGATGGCCCGGCGGCCGCGGGCGCGGTCGTATTGACGTACCCTTTCTGGTCGACGACACTGCACGGCGATCCTGGCGTGCTCGGCAAAACGGTCCGTCTCGACTCATTCGATTCGCGCCCCGCCACGGTGGTGGGCGTCCTGGAGCCATGCGTCCCCTATCCCGCGGACACCGAGATCATCGCCAACATCGTGACCAGCCAGCATCACCTTTCGGCGACCATGGTCACCAACCGGATCCACCGGATGACGGAGTTGTTCGGCAGCCTCGCACCCGGTGCGGATCTGACAGCGGCGCGCGCGGAGTTGGGCACGGTGTACGGCGCGATGAAGCGGGCGCATCCCGAGGACTATCCGGCGAAGTCCGACTTTCAGATCAGCGCGGTGAAACTGCGCGACGAGCTCACGTCGGGAGCGCGGACCATCCTGCTGGTGCTGATGGCCATGTCGGTGCTGGTCTTCGTCATCGCCTGCTCTAACGTCGCAAACCTGATTCTGGCCCGCACCGTGCGCCGCGAAGCGGAACTGGGCATACGCGCCGCGCTGGGCGCCGGCACCGCCGCTTTACGCCGTACTCTGTTGGGCGAGAGCCTGCTGCTATGCGGCGCCGGGGCGGCGCTCGGCCTCGCGATCGCCCAGCCGATGGTGGCCGTGCTTTCGCGCTACATGTCCCGGTACTCCATACGAGCCCTCGATATCAGCGTGGATGCGAGCATGCTTTGGGTGGGGGCGGGACTAGCGGTGCTGGCCGCGGTGCTGCTGGCGTTCGTTCCGCGGTTGCCGTCGTCGGCCCAGGGACTGGGCCTGAACAGCGGGGGCGCGCGCACCACGGGTGCCGCGAACCGGAAATTGCGCGCTTTCGCGGTGGTGCAGATCGCGGCCTCATTCGTTCTGGTGGCGTCGGCGGGCGCAACCGTGAAGACGCTCATTTCGCTCGAGAGCGCGCGGACCGGCTTCGACACGCGCGACGTGCTCGCGGTGAACGTGCCCGTGATGCACTTGGGAAAAACTCCGGCGCAGGTGGTGGACTACTACCGGGAAGCGACGCGGCGCATACGGGAACTGCCCGGCGTTCAGAACGTCGCTATCGGCACCGTGGTGCCGTGGCGCGATGCCGGGAACTTCTTCCTGGAATTCGGGGTCGACGGGCACGTCGCGGCACGGTCCGAGGAACATCCCCGCGCGACGCTTCGGATCATAACGCCCGGCTTTTTCGCGACGCTTGGCCTGCCCGTCATCGAAGGACGCGACTTCACCGACGCCGACCGCGACGGCAGCGAGGGGGTCGCCATCGTAAGCCAGAGCATCGCGCAACGGATGTTTCCCAGGGGCGATGCGCTGAACCATCACGTGATGTGGACCGACCCGATCGTGAAGGTGCTTCCCCTGTTGAACTCCCAGCCGCTGCGCATCATCGGCATCGTCGCGGACATGGACGATTCGAACCTCGTGCCCGTGGCGACCATGACCCTCTATCGCCCCTTCGATCAGGAGCGGGTCCTGGGAGGAGGGCGTCTGTTCGTGCACGTGCGGTCGAATCCTTATGCTCTGGTGACGCCGGTCACGCGCCTCCTGCGCGGGATGTCCGCGGACCAGCCGGTGGAACGCGCGGCGACTCTGGCGGATGTCCGTGCCGACGTGCTCTCACCCGAGCGGCTCAACGTGGTGGTGTTCGGCGCGTTCGCGGCGGTGGCGCTGCTGATTGCGGTGGTGGGCGTTGCCGGCGTGCTGGCGTTCTCCGTCAGCGCACGTACGCGGGAGTTCGGCATACGGCTGGCCGTTGGATCCCCGCCATGGGGCCTGCTGATACTGGTGGTCGCCGAAGGCGCGGCCATGGCCGTCGCGGGACTTGTGGTCGGCCTTGCCAGCGGGTTCGCGCTGGCGCGGTTTGCGGGCGCCTTCCTGGAGGATCTGAAGACGCCGGGCCTGCTGCCGGTTGCCGGATCGGCTGCGATCCTGCTGCTCGCGGCCGTGATTGCGTCTGTCATTCCCGCCGCGCGGGCAGCCCGGGTAGACGTGATTCAGGCGCTGCGGACGCAGTGAGTGGTCCGCCCCACAGGACACTAGTCGAAGCCCACGTACTGCACTTCTTCTTCGAGAGCGAGGCCGAAGCGGGCGGCGACGCGGGCTTTGAGATCGGCAATGAGCTCGCGCAGTTCGCGCGCGGTTCCGCCGCCGGCGTTGTAGATCAGGTTGGCGTGGTAGTCGGCGACGCGCATTTCGCCGCACGCCAGGCCGCGGGCTCCCGCCTGTTCCAGGAACCAGGCCGCCGGCACCTTGCCTTCGCGCACGACACGCTCCGGCACCTCGGCGGCGACGGCGGGCGAAAGCTCGGCCAGGATCAGGTTCTTGAAGATGCTGCCGGCGCATTTCATGGTGGGCGGGAATTTGCGGTTGCGCTCGGCGACGATCGCGTCGGCGGCGCGGCGTAGTTCGCCGGCGTCGGCGGGACGGAGCGCGAGGCGGGCGGAGAAGATGATCCAGTTCTTGTGGAGCTTGAAGATGCTCTCGCGGTAGTGGAATTCGCATTCGGCGCCGGTACGGACGGCGATGCGCTCTCCGTCGAAGATACGCACCGTCTCGACGACTTCGGAGATCGAGTGGCCGTAGGCGCCGGCGTTGCCGTAGACCGCGGCGCCGAGTGAGCCGGGGATTCCGGCCAGGGTTTCGAGGCCCGCCAGGCCGTGCGCGATCGAGTAGTCGACCACGGCGCCGAGCTCGGCTCCGGCATCGGCTTCGGCCGTGCTGCCCTCGGCGGCGACGCCATCGGCGGTGAGGCGTAGGACGATGCCGCGAAATCCCTGGTCGGAGACGATCAGGTTTGTGCCGCCGCCGATGATGACATACGGGAGGCCGCTGGCGCGCGCCTGCCTGAGCGCCTCGACGAAGACCTCGGCCGAGGCGGTCTCGGCATAGACGGCGGCGGGGCCTCCGATGCCGAAGCGGGTGTAGCGGGCGAGCACGGCGCCCTCGGCAACCTGTAAATTGGGAATTCGGCCGAGAAGGTCGAGGGTTCGCTCGAGGGCTGTCATGAAACCAACTATTATAGGCGGGGCGGGCGGCGGGGCCGCGGGCGGGGCGCGCGGGGCGCGCAAGGCCGCGGGTGGGGGAGCGCGCGGGCGGCGCAAGGCGGGGGTTTCGGCGGGCGCGGCG
>CAZBQQ010000105.1:7901-16350 GCA_964493965.1 uncultured Solibacteraceae bacterium | reverse complement strand
GGCTTTCCCGGCTTTCCTGCCGAGGGGATGGCGTTCCTGCGCAGTCTGAAGCGCAACAATCGCCGCGAGTGGTTCCAGCCGCGCAAGCACATATACGACGAGAAGGTGCGCGGGCCGATGGTGGCGCTGGTCTCGGCGTTGACCGCGGCGATGACGAAGTTCGCGCCGGACTACGCGCGCGAGCCGGAGGCCGCGGTCTACCGGATTTACCGCGACACTCGATTCAGTCCGGACAAGACTCCGTACAAGACCCACGTCGCGGCCATCTTCCAGCGGCGAGGCCTCGACAAGCACGCCTCGGCGGGGCTGTACTTCAGCGTGTCGCCGGAGACGGTTGAGATTGCGGGCGGCGTCTACATGCCGACACCGGACGAGTTGCGCGCGATTCGCTCGTACATGGTGGATCACCACCAGGAGTTTCGCCGCATCGTGCGCGGCCGCACGCTGCGCGCGCTCATGGGCGAGTTGATGGGGGCGGAGCTGACGCGGGTGCCGAAGGGATTCGACGGCGAGCATCCGTCGGCCGATTTGGTGCGGCGAAAGCAGTGGCTGCTCGATGTCGAGCTCGATGCGGGGCTGGCTACGGGGCCGAAGCTCTACGAGGAATTGGTCAAGCGGTTTCGCGTCATGATTCCGTTCGTGGAGTTTCTGAATGCTCCGCTGGTGGCGGCGCGGCGTCCGGTGAAGGCGGAGAGGTTCTTCGCTTGAGGGAGTGGGGCGGCTCTCCAGAGCTGCGCCGGGCGTCCACGTCCGGCATTGGCGGGTCTGGAGACCCGCTGCAGGACTGGAGTCCTGCCCCACTTTCAAGCCAGGCCGGGAAGGCCGCCTAGGGAGGGGGCAAGGCGGACGGCGCGCAGGATCGATTCGGCGACGGCTTCGGCGGCCGCCACTCCTAACGCGTCGATGGGCGCGCGCTCGGCGCCGAGCGAGAGGGCGATGACGATGTCGCCGTCGGACATGGTGTTGACGGGGTTGATTGCACGGGCCATGCCCAGGCTCGCGAGCTCGGCCAGTTTGCGCGCCTCGATGCGGGTGAGCTGCGCGTTGGTTGCCACCACCACCAGCGTGGTGTTCTCGGGACGGAAGCCGCCGCTTGCGCCGCGCTTCATCTGACGCGCGGTGCCGGCGAACTCGCGGCTCTCGGGAGAAACGCGCGTGCCGGCCACGATGACTCCGGTGCGCGGATCGACGACGTCTCCGATTGCATTCACGGCCGCGAGCGCGGCCACACGGACTCCGGCTAGCGGCCCTTCGAGCGCTACCGTGGCGGAGCCGATGCCCGACTTCATGGCCTGCGACATGCCGAACAGTTTGCCGACGGTGGCGCCAGCGCCGGCTCCGACGGCGCCCTCTTCGACCGGCCCGTCGCCTGCGGCGCCGGCGGCTGCCTCTCCCATTTCGCGCGTGGGGCGGACGTCGGCCCGGCCGATGCCGAGGTCGTAGAGGATGGCGCAAGGCACGATGGGCACGCGGGCGGCGGCAGTCTCGAATCCGACCCCTTTGCGCTCGAGATAGCGCCGCACGCCGGAGGCGGCTTCGAGGCCGAAGGCGCTGCCACCCGCGAGCACCACGGCGTGTACGCGGCCGGCCACGTGTCCCGGCTCGAGCGCGGCCAGCTCTTCGGTTCCGGTGGCCGATCCGCCGACCGACACGCCGCCGATGGCGCCCGCCTCGGTGAGGATGACTGTGCAGCCGGTCAGCGCGCCCATATCGGTGGCGTGGCCGACGAGGATTCCGGGGATGTCCGTGAGCCCTTTCACGACGTTGCTCCGCAAGCCGTATGTTACCATCGGGACACGAGGATCAGACGGCCTTGCTCGACACGCTGAAGTCGCCCGTACTCGCGGTTCAGGATTTCTATTTACTGACCGGACGTGCCCTCCGCAACATCGTCCGCCCGCCGCACTACGCCGCCGATATCTATCTTCAGATGGACATTATCGGTGTGGGAAGCCTGCCCATCGTGATCTGCGTGGGCTTCTTCAGCGGCGCGGTCATGGCCATGCAGATGGCGAAGGCGCTGGCGCAGTATGGCGCGGTGGGGCAGACGGGCCAGATCGTAGCCATCACGCTGGTGCGCGAGCTGGGACCGGTTCTCACGTCGCTGATGGTGGCGGGGCGCACGGCCAGCGGCATCGCGAGCGAGCTGGGATCGATGAAGGTGACCGAACAGATCGACGCCATGCGCGCGCTGGGCACCGATCCGATTCAGAAGCTGGTGACTCCGCGCCTGATCGCGGCCTGCTTCGTCCTTCCCCTGCTGACGATTATTGCGGACTTCGTGGGGATTTTCGGGGGATTTCTGATCGCGTATTTCAATTTGTCGATGACCCCCGACCAATACTGGAACACGGCCTGGCAGGCGCTCTCGTATACGGACATTTTCTTCGGCATGCTCAAGCCATTCGTGTTCGCGTTCGCCATTGTGCTGACGGGCTGCTATTACGGGCTGAGCACCACGGGCGGCACGCAGGGGGTGGGCCGTGCCACTACGCAGGCGGTGGTGGTGTCGAGCGTGTTGATCTTCTTCCTGACGTTCTTCATCACGAGGATTTTCGTGAGCCTGTAGCTGACGGATGGCACATGACGAATCCCAATCCGTCCTGCGGTTCGAGCATGTCACCGTTCGTTTCTTCGAGGCCACAGCGCTCGACGACATCTCCTTCGAGGTCACGAGCGGCGAGACCCGCGTCATTTTCGGAGCGGCCGGCAGCGGGAAGACCGTGCTGCTGAAGACGGCGCTGGGGCTGATCAAGCCGGATTCCGGGGAGGTCCGGGTCTTCGGCCAGGCCCTGAGCGGGATGCAGGAGACGGACCTATTTCGCATACGCAGCCGGATCGGCGTGCTGTTCCAGGAGGGCGGGCTGTTCGATTCGCTCACGGTCGAGGAGAACGTGGCGTACCCGTTGGAGAACATCGCCGAGGCGCAGCTTCCGCCCGATGAAGTGCGGGCGCGCGCTTCGGAGGCGCTACGGTTCGTGGAACTGGAGCAGACGCTCGACAAGTTTCCCGCGGAGCTCTCGGGCGGGATGCGGCGGAGGGTGGGGATTGCGCGAGCCATCGTGACCGAGCCGCCGTTGATGCTTTACGACTCGCCCACGGCCGGCCTGGACCCGATCACGGCGTTCACCATCATCGACCTTATCGCCAAGGAGCGCGACCTGAAGAACACGACCACGGTCATGGCCACGCACCGCTATCAGGACGGCCACTTCCTGGCGACCTGCCGCTACAATCCGGCAGTGGGGCGGGCCGAGCCGGTGGCGGAGGCGGAGGAGAACGCGTTGGGAACCGTATTCATGGTGCTGAATCAGGGTAGGATTGCATTTGAAGGGAGCCTGGGGGAGTTCCAGGCGAGCAAGGACCCGTACGTGGCTAAGTTCGTGCGGCGGGAAGAATAAGGCGGGCAAAAGGCGGGTCTGGAGACCCGCTGCAGGACTGGAGTCCTGCCCCACAGTGTAGGCTGGAAGGATAAGCGATGCCATCGCAGGCAAAAGTCAGGTGGGCGCAGCTTCGAGTGGGAGTGATGGCCGTGGTATCGATGGCCATTCTGGCGGTGCTCATCTTTCTGTTCACCCAGGACAAACCGGTTTGGGAACATTACGACACCATCTACACGTTCCTGGACGATTCCGCGTCGCTGGCCAAGGGCGCGCCGGTTCGCCTGAACGGCATTCTCATCGGCAGCGTGACCCACATCGGATTGTCGGGTTCGAAGGAGGCCAATCGGATCGTGCGCGTGACGATGGAGGTGGCGGCATTCCGGCTCAAGAACATCCCCATCGATTCGGTGGCGAGCATCGACGCCGAGAACGTGCTGGGGACGAAGTTCATCAACGTCACGATGGGCAAGAGCCGGGTTACGGTGGAGCCGGGGGGCGAGGTCAAGAGCGAGGCCAGCCCGGAGATTCAGGACCTGGTCAAGAAGGGCTTCGGCATTTTCGACTCGGCGCAGGCGATCCTGGGCCGGCTGGACAAGATTGTCGGGCTGATCGAGTCCGGGCAGGGAAGCATCGGCAAGTTTCTGGTTGACGAGGAGTTTTACAACCGCCTGGTGAAGACCGTGGAGGAGTTGCAGAAGGTCGCGGAGACCATCGGCAGCGGCAAGGGAACGGTGGGCAAGCTGCTCTACGACGAGAGCCTGTACAACGAGGCGCACGCGACGATCGGGCGGCTCGACCAGGTGATTCAGGACCTGCAGGCCGGCCAGGGGACGGCCGGGCAGCTGCTGAAGAATCCCGACCTGTACAAGGACGCACAGGCCAGCATCGCGCAGGTGCGGCAGTTGCTGGACGACATCAACGCCGGGAAGGGCACGGCCGGCAAGCTGCTCAAGGACGAGGCGGCGTATCACCAGGTGCAGAGCATTCTCGCCGAGGTGGACACCACGCTGAGCCGCATGAACGCGGGGCAGGGAACCATGGGACAGTTGCTGGTGAACCCGCAGCTATACGACTCGATGCGCGGGCTCTCGACCGAGCTTCAGGGACTGGTAGGGGACATTCGGAAGAACCCGAAGAAGTTTTTGCGGATCAAGTTCGGGATCTTCTAATGGCCCGACCGTGAGCTGAGGCCGGCGGCGGACCTCCAGGTCCGCTTCGGCGGGTCTGGAGAGGGACTTGCAAAATTCAGTTCGTCGCATCCGCGGCGAGAGGTGAAAGGGCTGAAAAGCGGTGACAGGCACCGCTGTCCACGCGCGCTCGAAACCTATCCTGTTGACCAGGCGGACATGTCGCTTGGGACAGCGGAGCCAGTCACCGTTTTTCAGCGGAGCCTTCAGTCCGTCAGGTTAATTTCGCGGGTCCCTCTGGAGACCCGCTGCAGGCGTGGACGCCTGCCCCACACAACGGCATGACACAACTGGTGGTGAACGCGGACGACTTCGGCTTCACGCGCGACGTCAACTCCGGGATCGTGGAGGCGCACCGGCGGGGCATTCTGACGGCCACCACCCTCATGGCCAACGGCGCGGCGTTCGATGACGCCGTCAAGTTGGCAGCGGAGAACCCGCGGCTAGACATAGGCTGCCACCTGGTGCTGGTGCAGGGAGAGTCGGTGGCAAGGCCGGGCACTGCGCTTCCGGGCACGCTGGGCGCACTGCTGCGGGCGCTGGCTCTTGGCCGGATGCCGGTCTACGACGAACTGGCGGCCCAGGTCCGGCGCATCGTGGAGGCGGGCCTGCGGCCGTCCCATCTGGACACGCACAAGCACACGCACGTGCTGCCTTCGGTGCTGGCTGCGGTGGCGCGGATCTCACAGGAATCCGGCATCCCCTGGGTGCGGCGGCCGTTTGACTTCCCGATGCGCGCGGGTTCCGCGAAGATCCCGGCCGGCGTGCGCGTCAAGGGCCGGCTGCTCGAAATCCCGCGCCGGCGGTTCGACGCCGTTCTCGCGGCGCACGGCTGCCGGACCACGGACCATTTCGCCGGGTTTCGGCTCACGGGCCGTTTCCGAACGGCGGAACTGGCGGCGCTGATCGGCCAGCTTCCGGCGGGGACGGTGGAGTTCATGTGCCACCCGGGGCACTGCGGCGCCGAGCTCGAAGCCGCCCCCACACGCCTCAAGGAGAGCCGCGAGGCGGAGCTTCAAGCGCTGACGGCCGCGGAGACGCGGCGGGCGCTCGATGCGGCGGGAGTGAAGCTGGCCACTTATCGCGAGCTATAGACCGGCGACGCCGGCGTCCGCCGGTTGCGCGTCCAGAAGATCCTGGATCTTGGAAACCAGAGCGTACTGCGTGAATGGCTTGCGGATAAGCGGCGCCTCACTGGATGCGCGTCCGGTGCTCTCGCTGAGGACCTTGTCGCGATAGCCGGACATGAAGAGCACCTTGGTCTGGGGACGGACGGCGACCAGGGCATCGGCCAGATCATAGCCGTTGGTGCCGGGCATGAGAACGTCCGAGACGAGGAGATCGATCGAGCCGGCGTGTTCGGAGGCGACGTGCAGGGCCTCCTCGGCTCCGTCTGCTTCGAGCACGGTGAAGCCCGCCCGCCATAACATGGTGCGCACCAGCGAGAGCACGGTGTCCTCGTCATCGACGACGAGGATTGTTACAGGAGGATGTGACGCGGGCTGGCTATCGAGCATAGAGGTAAATCATACCACTGGGGGACAGCTGTCAGCTCTCAGCTGTCAGCTGTCAGCCGTCAGCTGGCCGATGGTCGGTGGTGGACGGCGGACGGTTAGAATGGTAACTGGCATGGAGTTTCCGGCAAAGCTGCGGATCGGCGGGGTGGAGATCAGCCCGGCTACGGTGCTGGCGCCGATGGCCGGGGTCACGGACACGGTGTTCCGGCGGTTCATCCGCGGGCTGGGCGGGTGCGGGCTGATCATGACGGAGTTCACCAGCTCGCACGGCGTGGTGCACTCGGTGCGGGCGCGTAATCCGGGGAAGACCATGCGCTACCTGGCGTTCGATCCGGACGAGCACCCGATCAGCGCGCAGCTTTTCGGATCAGACCCCGAGGTGATGGCGGGCGCGGCGGCGGCGTGCCAGGACCTGGGATTCGACCTGGTGGATATTAACCTGGGGTGCCCGGTGAAGAAGGTGGTGACGTGCAACGGCGGCTCGGGCCTGCTGCGCGATCTGCCGCTGATCGAACGGATCGTCCGGGCGGTGCGGGCCTCCATCACGATTCCCCTGACGCTGAAGTACCGCGCCGGGTGGAACGAGTGCGAAATCGTGGCGGTGGAACTGGCGCGCCTGGCGGAGGACTGCGGCGTCGCGGCGGTGGCGCTCCATCCGCGCACGCGCGAGCAGGGCTACAGCGGCAAGGCGGATTGGACGCGCATCGCGGAGGTCAAAGCGGCGGTCCGGATTCCGGTGATCGGCAATGGCGACATCGAGACTCCGGAGGACGCGATGCGGATGGTGGCCGAGACAGGGTGCGACGCGGTGATGATCGGCCGCACGGCGTCGGCGAATCCGTGGATTTTCCGGCAGATTGCGCAGTGCCTGGCAACCGGCGCGTACGACCAGCCGGCGGAGAGCGACCGCTACGAGATGATCCGCGGCTACTATGCGCTGCTGGTGGCGCGCGGCGCTCCGGACGTGGTGGGGAAGATGAAGCAGTTCGCCTCCTACTTCACGCACGGCGTCCGCAATGGCGCAAAACTGCGGGTTGCGATTTATCACGCCCAGCAGGCGGCCGAGATCCAGGAGCTGGTGGACGCGTTCTTCGAGCGCGAGCTGGCCACCGCCTGATCGATTCGATGAAACAGGTCCAACTGATCACTGACGGGGCCTGCCTCGGGAACCCGGGGCGGGGGGGATGGGCGGCGATTCTGCGTTGCGGCCCGCACAGGAAGGAGCTTTTCGGCTCCTCGCCTCACACCACAAACAACCGGATGGAAATGGCTGCGGCCATCGAAGGGCTGCGCGCGCTGAAGGAACCTTGCGAGATCGAGGTGGTCACCGATTCGGAGTATTTGAAGAAGGGCATCACGGAGTGGATCGACGGATGGAAGCGGCGCAACTGGCTCACCAAGGACAAAAAGCCGGTGCTCAATAAGGATCTGTGGCTGGCGCTGGACGAGCTTTCCAGGCAGCACACGGCGCGGTGGACGTGGACGCGGGGGCATGCCTCGCACGAGGACAACAACCGCGCCGATGAGCTCGCCACCGAGGCGGCCGCGGCGCAGGCGTTCAGCAAAGGCTACAAGCGCGATCCGAAGATGCCGGCCTATGAGCTTGACGGCGCGAAAGCGGGCCGGTCTTGAAGATCGCGATTTTCGGGGGCACCTTCGATCCGGTTCATTCAGCGCACCTGACCCTGGCGCGGGAGGCGGCGCGCGCTTTCGGACTGGGTCGGGTGCTGTTCGTTCCCGCGTCGCGGCCGCCGCATAAGAGCGGCGCCACGGTGGCCGGGTATGAAGACCGCTACCGGATGGTGGAGCTGGTTTGCCAGGGGGAGCCTTCGTTCGAGGCATCGCGTCTCGAAGAAGGGCAAGAGCGGAGCTACTCAATCGACACGATCGAGCGCGTTCGCGCCGTCCTGGCGCTCGGGGACGAGCTCTTCTTCCTTATTGGCGCGGACGCTTTTGCGGAGATCACGACCTGGCGCCGCTGGCAGGACGTAGTGAGCGCGGCGCGCTTCATCGTCGCGGCGCGTCCGGGCCACGATTATACGGTGCCGCCCGGAGCGGCGGTGGAGCGGCTGGACACGATGGCGCTGGCGGTTTCTTCGTCCTCGATCCGCGCCCGGCTTGCGGCCGGCGAGAGTCCGCGGGAGTTGCCGGCGCCCGTGCTCGCTTACATTCGCGAGCGGGGGCTTTATGCGGCCTTGTCGGGGAGCGGCCGGCTGGGACACTGAGCGACGCGGTGTCCGCTCCCTGGCGGTCGCGGCTCGGTGGTGGGGACGGATGGTCGTGGTGCTGGGGACGGAACGGTCACGGGGCTGGGACGGGTCCGCTCCCTTGCGGTCGCGGCTCGGTAACGGAACGGTCGCGG
>CAZBQQ010000105.1:0-7801 GCA_964493965.1 uncultured Solibacteraceae bacterium | reverse complement strand
CGGTCGCGGCTCGGTAACGGAACGGTCGCGGTAACGGAACGGCGCGCGGTTCGGTGCTGGGACGGACCTACGTCTCTTCTTCCGGCGGGAGAGGCTCTTCCGGTTCGGATTCCTTCTCGCCGTAGCCGTACTTCGAGTAGTAGTAGGTGTACTTGCTGTAGAGTTCGCCGGCGCGGGCGCCGTTGACCACCAAGCCCAGCACGTTGTTCTCGCACAGCGACTGCATGGCGCGGTGGACGGTGTCGATGGTGGTAGAGCCGATGCGAATCACCAGGATGGTGCCGTCGGTCAGGGTGCCGAGCAGATTTGCGTCGGCGGAGAACAGCAGCGGCGGGCTGTCGAGAATCACCCAATTGAAGGTCTTGGGCAGTTCCTGGAGCAGCGACTTGGCCTCTTTCAGGTTCAGCAGTTCGAGCGGATTCTTGACGGTGGATCCGGCGGGCATCAGGTAAAGGCTCGAGCCCGCGACTCTCTTCATGCATGCCGCCAGCGGCGCCTGGCCCAACAGGTAATCGGTGGCGCCGGGGGAGCGCTCGATCTGGAAGAGGTTGTGCATGGCCGGGCGGCGGAAGTCGAAGTCACAGAGCAGGGTGAGGTTGCCCTTCATTTGGGATTCGGCCAGCGCGAGATTGGCCGCCGAGAAGGACTTCCCTTCAGCCGGAGAAGGGCTGGTGACCACCACCGTGTGTATAGGCTGGAGGCTTTGCAGATGGTTGAGCCGCGTGCGCAGGCTACGGAACTCCTCGCTGGGCGAGTCCTGCGGCCGGCTGACGTCGATGAGCAGGGCCTCATGAGCGGGCGCGAAGGTCACTTCCTGGACATCGTCGAGACAGAACGCCTGCGTGGCCGGCGAGGGGGCGGGCTTGCCGGCTCCGGAGGGAGGGGCTGGCGGCGCGTTTTGACTCGCGGGCTGCGGGGCGCCGGTCTGCTCGGCGCGGCGCAGTGCATCGTGGACTCGGCTCATTTCGTCTCCCTTGTCACGTCACGCTCCCCGGGTTACGGCGTAGTAGTAGTACATCGAACCAGCCATCAGCGCCATCCCGCCCATGCAGGCGGCGACCCAGGCGGCCCAGACCAGCCTCCGTTTTCGCCGCACCACCAGGTCGTTTTCGAGCAGCGGCACGGTTCCCAAAACCGACAGGTTCGTGTAGGCGCGCGCGTCCTTCAGGTTCTTGATGGAGGTATCCTTCATCTCGCGCGCCGCGCCGATGAAGACTCCAATCAGCAACCCGATGGCCGCCCCCGAACCGACGATCGCGAGCCTCTTTGGCTGGATAGGCGTCTCGGGCAGCGATGCCGGGTCGAGCAGTTGCAGCCGCTCGCCCTGCCCGCGGTTCTCCAGGCTGGTGGCGATCTCGGACTGCGACTTCTTCTCATTCAGCTCGTCGTAGCGGGTCTTGGCCAGCGCATAGTCGCGCGTCATCTCGCTGTAGGTCCTTTCCATAATGGGACTGGACTGGATGCGCTCGTTGTACTGGGTGATCATCGCCACCAATTGCTTTTGAGACTTGTTGCGATCGTCGAGTTCCAGGTTCCGGGCTTGAATCTGGCTCTGCAGGCCGGTGATCTGCGCTTCCAGCTGGGGAGCGCCACGGATCCGCGATGGATTTTTCTTGGGAGCCGCGGGGTCCGACTTCTTGTCCTCCTCCTCCTCTTTCAGAAAGGCGTCCCGCCGGCCTCGCAGCATGGACAACTGGGCCTCGGCCGCCCTCACGTCGGGGTGCGTCTCCTTGTACCGCTCCTTCAGGGACGACACGTTCGTTTCCTGCGTCACGATCTCGTGTTCGAGCTCGACCAGGCGCTGGTTCTTCGCCGCCACGTTGAGGGGCTGGTCCCCTTGTGTCAGCTGCTGCAACTGGTCCTTGTAAACGTGGATCTGCGACTCGAGCAGCAGTTTCTCCTGGCCGATACGGCTGATGGATTCATTGATGCCGGACAGTTGCTGTTCGAGCGTTCGCAGCGTGGTCAGGTTGCTTTGCAGCTGCTCGGGCAGCCGCCCCGCATTCTGCAGCCGGAATTGCGTGAGCCTGTTCTCGAGGTCGTCCAGCGTTTTCTTGGCGGCTTCCCACTCGTCCTTCAGGAATTCCGTGGTCGCCGTCGACTGGCCGGAGAGGGTCCGAAGGTTCTCGTCGATAAAGCCGCGTACCAGCTCCTGGGTGACCTTCTGGGCCAGGTTCCGGTTCGAATACTGGAAGGAAATTCTGAAAGCCGAATACTGCGCCTTGTTGCTGAGCTGCAGGTTTTCCACCTGGCTGATGCGGATGTCGGAGCGCATTTCCTCGATGACATCCTCGAGCGGTTTGCGCTGCAGCAGGCTTTTGTAGAGGCCATTGGTTTGGATGATGTTAATCAGGTTGGCGCGGCTCTGCACGGTCTGCGCCATCTGGTTGATGCGCTGGGACATCTCGGAATTGACGTTAGAGGGAACGAACCGCTCAGGCACCTGAGGGGCGATGACCTGCACCGTGGCTTCCGACTGGTACGTGTCCGGCCACACGAAGGCCACCATCACCGAGAGCACCAGGGCGGCAAAGGCGGGGCCCGCCATCCAGGACTTGTGGCGGCGAAGGATGTCTACGTAGTCCTCGACATCCAGCGGACGCCGGGGAATGCTCAGAAGGTCTTGCGTTTGCTCCATCCCGTTCTCTCTTGCCTGACTATCGGTTGCGGCGGGCTACTGCACCATAATGCGGTCGCCGTTTTCCAGGTTAATATTCTGGCTAAGGTTCTTCCCTTTAAGGACTTCGCTCCAATTGAACTTTATGCGCTTGTCGCCGCGCAGGATGACGATGTGCTTTTTGTTGGCGAACTCCCGGAAACCGCCCGCCATGGTGATGGCCTCGAAGGCGGTGGTGGGGGTCGCCAGCGGGTAAGCGCCCGGCCGGTTGATTTCGCCGTCGACGAAATACCGCCGGCTGCGCACATCGTCGACCGAAACGGCGACATCGGGGCTATTCACGAATTTGGAAAGAGCGGCGGTGATCGCCTCGGCAACCTTGTTCGGCGTCAGACCGGCGGCCTGGATTTCCTTGATCAGCGGCATGGTGATCTTGCCGTCGGGGCGGATGGTGTGGGGTCCGGAGAGGTCCTGCTCCCGCCACACGCGCACGGTGATGACATCCTCGGCACCGAGAATGTACGTGTCATTATCCACCGCCGAGCCCGCCGCGGGCGCCTTCGCGGGGCCGGCCGGAGCGGGTTTCGCCGGTTCGGGGGCGGGTGCCTGCTGAGCCGCGGGAGCCGGCTGCTGAGCCGCGGGCGCCGCCTCTTGAGGCGCGGGCGCCGTCTGTTGAGCGGTCTGACAAGGCGCCGCCACGCCTAGCGCCAGCATGAGCGCCGCCAGGGAAAACGCTCCCATTGAGCTCCTTCTAGAAGTGCAGTCGGCGAGCCGAGCCCTTGGACTCTCGGAGTCCCAGACGCACCATTGGGATATTATACGGTACACACGCATCCGATGCGGTAGGCCGTTGGCACCAGCCGGCGGGTTGGCAGCTACGTGCCTAGCGCGAAACCAACTCGTCCACTAGCGTACCATCGGCCGCGAACAACTGCACCCGCAGGGGGATCTGGCCGGCGGCGTGGGTGGAGCAACTCAGGCAGGGATCGTAGGCGCGGACCACGGCCTGGACTCGGTTGAGCATCCCTTCCTCTAGCTTGTTGCCGTCCACGAAGCGCTTGGCCACCTGCTCTACCGAGCGGTTCATGGCCAGGTTGTTGTGGCCGGTGGCGACGATCAGGTTGGCCCAGACGATGGCGCCCTTCTCGTTCACCTTGTAGTGGTGGATGAGGGTGCCGCGCGGGGCTTCGATCATGCCCACGCCTTCGAGCGAGTTGACTCCCGCACGGGCGCGGACGCGGGTGTCGAGGATGCGCGGGTCTTCGAGCAGCATGCCGATGCGTTCGAGGGCCCAGGTGGCCTCGATCAGGCGCGCGTAGTGGTAGTGGAACGCGCTGTTGACCACCGCGCCGAAGCGCTGGTGGTATTCCTCGAACTGCTTCTGAGCTTCGGGCGTGCCCATGGAATCGGCGGTGTTGATGCGGGCCAGCGGTCCCACGCGGTAGGCGCCTTCCGGGTAGCCGGCGGGCTTGAAGTAGGGCGCTTTAAGGTACGAATTCGTCAGGGCCGCCTCGCCGATGTAGGTGGCGTAGTCGCGCGGGCGGACCTGGTCCGCCACGATGGCTCCGTCCGGGCCGCGGAAGCGCAGCTTGCCGTCGTAGAGCTGGAATCCGCCGTTCTCATCCACCATTCCGGCGTACATGGTGGGCGCGGTGCCGAAGCTCTCGATCTCTTCCTTGAACTGATCCACCACGCCCTTGTAGAACTCGAGGGTGCGCTGGCAGATGGCCTTGGCCTTGGGTAGCTCACGCAGGATGCGGTCGCGCACTTCGGAGGCGAGCGGGGTATTGACGCCGCCCGGAACGGTCCAGGACGGATGAATGCGCTCGGCCGCGAGGCCTTCGATGATCTGCTGGCCGAATTTGCGCAGGGCGATGCCGTCGTGGGCCAGGGCGGGGTGCTTCTCGATGACGCCGAGCACGTTGCGCGCGGCGGGATCGGAATCGAAGCCCAGCAGCAGGTCGGGCGAGGACAGATGGAAGAAGCTGAGGGCGTGCGACTGCACGAACTGGCCGCAGTGGAGCAGTTCGCGGAGCAGGATGGCGGCGTCGGGAATGTCGACCGCCATGATGGCGTCGCAGGCCTTCACGGAGGCCAGCAAATGGCTCACCGGGCAAATGCCGCAGATGCGCGCGGTGATCCCGGGCATCTCGTAGAAGGGCCGGCCTTCGCAGAACTTCTCGAATCCGCGCACCTGCGTAACGTGAAGCTGCGCGCTCGAGACGCGGCCCTCGTCGTTGAGGTAGATGGAAACCTTGGCGTGCCCCTCGATGCGAGTCACGACGTCGATGGTAATCTTCTTCATGACCGATTCCCTCGGCGCCCCTTCCGGCGCCTGTTGAGCCGTCTTTCGCTTGGTGCTCATCCGAATTTGATCCTCGATCCCAAGTCGGGCATGCGCCCTTCCAACAGCTCGGTCAGCACGAACACGATTGTGGACGCCGGAGGCGGGCAGCCGGGAACGTGGACGTCCACCTTGACGATCTCCTGGATCGGCAGGGCGCGCTTGAGGAGCTTGGGGACGCCTTCGGTGGGCACTCCGGGAGTGGCATCGGCGCCCTGAATGTACACCCGCTCGAGCAGTTTCTTGACCGGGATGGGATTGCGCATGGCGGGCACGTTGCTGGTGACCGCGCAATCGCCTAGAGCCACCACCAGCTTGCTGCGCTGGCGGACGAGCTGGATCTTCTCCAGATCCTCCTGGCTCGAGACGGCGCCTTCGACCAGGGTGACGTCGACGAACTCGGGGAACTTCTGGGCGTCCACCAGCGGGCCGTAGACCAGGTCGATTTTCTGGGCGACGGCGACGATGGCCTCGTCCATGTCCAGGATCGACATGTGGCAGCCCGAGCAGCCGTCGAGCCAGATGGTTGCGAGCCTTACTTTCTTAGGCATGGACCCCCCTTCTCGAAGCCAGGCGGCTGATATTGTCGTTGGACTTGATCATTTCCTCGACCGCGAAACCCTTCTCGGCGAGCGCGCCGGTGGGGCAGGCCTGCACGCACTTGCCGCAACTGGTGCAGTTCTTCGAGATGCCCCAGGGCTGGTTCAGCTCGCTGACGAGCATCGACTGGACGCCGCGCGAGGCGATGTCCCAGACGTGGGCGCCCTCAATTTCCGCGCAGACGCGCACGCAGCGCGTACACAGGCAGCAGCGGTTGTGGTCGAGCACGTACTTTTCGTGCGAGACGTCGACGGGCAGCCGCGGATAGGTGTAGGGATAACGGATGTGGGTCAGGCCGAGGCGCGTGGCCAGGGTCTGGAGCTCGCAGTGGCCGTTCGAGACGCAGATGGCGCAGGTATGATTGCGCTCGGCGAAGAGCAGCTCGAGGACCATGCGGCGGTAGCTCTTCAGCTTGTCGGAGTTGGTGGTGACCGACATGCCGTCCTGGACCGAGGTGGTGCAGGCCGGCATCAGGCGCCCCACTCCGGAGATCTCGACCACGCACAAGCGGCAGGAGCCGGCCGAAGCCAGGCCGTCCAGGTGGCAGAGCGTGGGGATGTACTTGCTGCTGGCGCGCGCCACCTCGAGAATTGTCTGGCCCTCGCGGGCCTCCACGTATTCCCCGTCAATTCGGATCGCTATTTTCTGCGGCAAGGCTATGCTCCTATGACTGCTCCGACTGAAGCGGGTCTGGAGACCCGCTGCAGGACTGGAGTCCTGCCCCACGATGCTGGCTGATAGCTGACAGCTGATGGCTGAAGGCTGATAGCTGACAGCTGATGGCTGATCGCTGATGTCTCATCGGTCCGTGGTCCTGATATCGCAGCGGAGGCACCGGGTGGCCTCTTCTAGAGCCTCGACGGCCGTCAGGCCCAGGCTCACCTCTTCGAAATTCTGCACGCGCTCGCGAGCAGCCACACTGCCAGGAACCTGGCGCGGGCACTCGCTCGATTGCGCGGGCGCCGTCTGGTCGTAGTCGAACTTCTGCGCCAGTTGGGGAAACCGCTTGGTCCCCATCAAACGCTCGTCGATGTTGCGGGCGGCCTTCTTCCCGTATCCCATGGCGTTCGAGACGTTCGAGGCGCCGCTGATGACGTCGCCGCCGGCGAAGAACTTGGAGCGGCTGGTTTCGAGGGAGAAGCGGTCCACTTCCACCGTGCCGGACTCTTTGAGCGTCAGACCGGAGGCCTTGGCGAAATCCATATCCACCTTTTCGCCCACGGCCAGGATCACGGTGTCGCACTTGAAAACCTGGATCTCGTCGGTGGGAACGGGCTTGCGGCGGCCGGTGGCGTCGAACTCGCCGAGCTTGGTCTTCACCACTTCGATGGCCTTCACCACACCGTGGAAACCGACCACGCGATGCGGCGCGGCCAGGAACACGAAGTTGGCGCCCTCGGCCGCGGCCGCCTCGGTCTCTTCGATGATGGCGGGCATGTCTTTGCGCTCGCGGCGGTAGACCACGGTTACTTCGGCGCCCATGCGCAGGGCGGTGCGGGCGGAATCGATGGCCGCGTTGCCGCCGCCGATGACCACCACCTTCTTGCCCAGGTTGACCTGCTCGTTTTTGGAGACCGCTTCGAGGAAGAGCAGGGCCGGCATCACGCCCTTGAGCTCGGTGCCGGGCATGTAGACCCAGGCTTCCTTCCAGGTGCCGATGGCGAGGAAGACGGCGTCGTAGTTGACGTCGAGGTCATTGAGCGGCACGTCGAAACCGACGGCGGTGTTGAAGATGAACTTGACGCCCAACTTCTCGATCAGCTCGATTTCGCGATCGAGGGCCGGCTTCGGCAAACGGTATTCGGGCAGCGCGTAACGCAGCATGCCGCCGGCGGCCGGGTTGGATTCGTAGATGGTGACGTTGTGGCCCAGCAGCGACAGGTAGAAGGCGCAGGCGAGGCCGGTGGGACCGGCGCCGACCACGGCGACGTTCTTTTCGGTGCGGGCCAGCTTCTTGGCGACGATGCGCTCCATCAACTCCGGATAGCGCTCCGAGGCGTAGATGGAATCGGCGATGAGGCGATGCACGTCGCGGATGTTGACCGATTCGTCGATGTTCTTGCGGCGGCAGCGATCGTCGCAGGGGTGCTGGCAGACACGGCCGGTCGATGCCGGCAGCGGGTTGTCCAGAATGACGGACTCGAACGCTTCCTCAAGGCGGTCCTCTTTATAGAGTTGGAGGAAGCGGGGGATGTTCATGTGCAGCGGGCAACTGTTCTCGCAGGGCGAGAGCGCCAGGT
>CAZBQQ010000104.1:0-20356 GCA_964493965.1 uncultured Solibacteraceae bacterium | reverse complement strand
CCGTGGAAGGGCTTTGAGCCGACGCAGGGTCCGCTCCCTTGCGGTCGCGGCTCGGTGACGAACACCCGTCAAGGAGTAGGGCGAGGGCGCGGATGCGCCAATGCCTGTGCGACCCCGAGCAGGGCGCTGGCGCGCTCGCTTCCCGTGGGTCTCGATCGCGCCCAGCGCAGCGCGGATCTGGGGCCCTCCTTGATGGTCCAGGCCCAGGCCACATCGCGCACCACCGCCGTCTGGGGCCAGTCATTCGCGCCCGCCACCTGCGCCGCCGTCAGGAAGCGCAAGGCGCCGTCCAGATCGCCCTTCCTGGCAGCCGCCCTGGCGAAGCCGGCCATCCCCAGCGCCTGATCGTCAGTGTTCGAACTCTTCTGCAGCGCCTTCTCCGCCGCTGCCGGATCGCTCGGATACTGTTTGATGGCCACATCGGAAACCAAACACCGGGTTCCCTCAATCGAATGGTAGGCTTCCGTGAACCTTCCGAGCTCGGCATCGTACCGCGCAACGTCGCAAGGACTCGGCTCGACAACGGAGAAGGTCGCGGCGCTTCGCTCCCGCTGGTCCAGCATCTTCGAGAACTCGGCCACCACCTTTCGGTCCGCCATGTGGGACGCCAGCTCGCGCGCCTGCTTCAGCTTCCCCTGCTCAAAGAAGGCATCGGCAATCCGGGACAGCAGGCTGGGAGTCGAACACGGCCTCACCTGCTCCGCGGTATGCAGCGCTCCCTCGAGGTCGCCCGATTCGAGTTGGTGCGCGCCGAACTCCTCGATCGCCTGAACGGCTCCGGGGAGCGGACCGTTGATCTCTATGCCGCCCACTCTCACCGTGCGACAGCCGCTGTCGTTGATGAGGACGGGAAGCAATGCGCTGGTTTCGAGCGCGCCGCGCAAATCGCCCCGGCGCGCCTGGACTGCGGCAATTGCCTCGGTGCCCCAGACATTCCGCGGCGCGACCAACCCTTTTGCCATGAGAGTGGCGCCCCGGACATCGCCGTTCTCGGCGCGAATTCTCACGGCGTCCACGACCAACCCATATCGCGAGGGCGCGTCCGCGTCCCACAGCCGGGCAGTCGCCATCGCGTCGTCGTAGTAACCCTGCGCCGCCTGTTGGTTGAAGATCTCCAGCAGCGGTTCGGCGCTCTTGCCCGGCGTGGACCGTCCGGCCGCCACCGCCTCGCGCAGGATCTCCTGCGCCGAGACCGGGGTGCGATTTCGTATCCACACCGTCAGCCCGACGCCCACTCCAATCGCGAGCGCAGCGGCGAAAACGATCTTGAGTCTCATACCCAGTGGCGACCTTGTCCGGACCGTGGCTTCCAGTGTACGTCAGGGCATCGGGGCCGGGCGCGCGCGCCGCCCTGAGCAAATAATTTGCCAGATCCTGAGTCTGCTCTGGTAGACTGAAGCTAACTCAACAGGGGCTTCCAATGTCTGCGGGAACGATCTTAATCGCCGACGACGAACCGTCGATCCGCGCTTACCTGCGGGCCATCCTCAAGGTGGAAGGCTTCACCCTCCTCGAGGCAGCCGACGGAGTGGACGCACTCCAGCAGGTCCAGCAGCGGGGCGAGCCGGTTGACTTGCTCTTGACAGACATCCGGATGCCTCGCATGGACGGCATTGCACTCGCCCGTTCCGTGGTTGAAGCGCATCCTAAGACGCCGGTGCTCTACATCTCGGCCTACCCGTTCAATGTCGAGGAGGAACGCACGAAACATCCCAGCCGGGCTTGTGCCTTCCTGGCGAAACCATTCACTCGAAAGACGCTCTTGGCGGCGGTCCAGAAATGCCTCGATACTCCCCAGACCCGGGCGGCCGGCTGATCTCCCCCGCGGCGGACCCGCGAGCCGGGCCCTCTGGTCGTCGCCCGTCCAACCGTCGATCCTTGCGATGGCGCATAGACAGCCCTTGCTTGCGATTGATAGAGTGAGGCAACGCGCCCAAAGGGATGCGGGCGCAATGCCGTCCAGGGGCTAGTGCTCTATTTCAATCAGCCGCAGCGAGCGTATTCCCAGCGGCAGCTGTTTTTCGGAGGGGAAGCCGAACGACATGGAGCGCGAATTCAACCCATCCAGACGTCAGACAGTATGTCTGCTGTGGCTGCTTTCCGCCTTGACGACGCCGGTGTTGAGAGGCGATCCCCCGGCAGCTACGGGGCCGGCGGCACTCAAGAAGCTGAGCCTCGAAGAGCTGTCCGAAATTGAAGTGACGACACCCTCCAAGGAGCCCGCGAAGGCCTTCCAGTCTCCGGCGGCCATCTACGTCATAACCGGCGACGACATTCGCCATTCGGGCGCTACAACGATTCCGGAAGCCCTGCGTCTGGCTCCCGGCGTCGAGGTGTCTCGAATCGACGCCAATAAATGGGCCATCGGAATCCGCGGATTCGGCACCAGGCTGTCACGCTCCGTCCTTGTCCTGATCGACGGGCGGACCGTCTACACCACGTTGTTCGCCGGCACCTACTGGGAAGTGCAGGACACGATGCTGGAGGACATTGATCGCATCGAGGTGATCCGCGGACCCGGCGGGACGATCTGGGGACCCAACGCGGTGAACGGTGTGATCAACATCATCACCAAGAGTTCCAAGGCGACCCAGGGAACGCTCGCCTCCGCCGGAGGCGGCAACGAGGAGCAGGGCTTCGCGAGTCTCCGGTACGGAGGCGATAACGGCAGGGGGCTCACGTATCGCATGTATGGGAAGGGATTCACCCGTGGTCCGGAGGATCACCCCGATGGCCGCAACTTCGACGATTGGAGAGCCGCGCAGGCGGGCTTCCGCATGGACTGGGGTGCGAACCAGCAGGACGTCTTCACCGTCCAGGGCGACCTATACAAGGAAGAAGCGGGCGAGAGCGTGCAGGCGACCACCTATGCCCCGCCCTACTCACGCATTGTGGATGGCAACGCCGATCTCTCGGGCGGGAATGCCATGGTCCGCTGGCAAAGGACGCTGCGCAACGGGGGAGACTTCCAGCTACAGGCCTACTACGACCGGACAAACAGGTATGAGCCGAACTTCGGTGAGAGGCGCAACACGTTCGATGTCGATTTCCTCGAGCGCCTTCCCCTGCCCGCGCGTCAGCAGGTCTCCTGGGGCCTTGGTCTTCGATTCAGTCACGCCGACGACCTCGAAGTCGTCTCCGGGCTGAGCTTCTTACCCGCGAGCAGGACGGATCAACTCTACACCGCGTTCCTCCAGGACGAGATCGGACTCGTCGACAAGCGTCTGTCGCTGGTTCTCGGCGTGAAACTGCTGCGGACCAATTTCACGGATATCAGCTCCGAACCGAGCGCCCGGCTCGCGTGGACGCCATCCGAGAGGCAGACAATCTGGGCGGCGTTTACCCACGCCGTGCGCACGCCGTCAGACGCCGAGGAGGACTTCGACCTATCGGGCTTCGCGGGGTTGGGCCCGGGCGGGATCCCATTGATGGCGAGATTCAACTCCAACTCCCACTTCGCGCCGGAACAGCTGAACGGTTACGAGGTGGGCTATCGCCGCCGTTTCGGGCAAAACCTCCTGATCGATGTCGCCAGCTTCTATAACCACTATCACGACCTGTTCGACGAGGAATTCACGGGCGCAATTTTCTTGGAGGACAACCCTGCCCCGGTTCACTACCTGCTTCCGGCACAATTCGGGAACGGTCTCCTCGGCACCGTCAAGGGCTTGGAAATCGCTCCGGAGTGGCGGCCCGTCAGCTCCTGGCGGCTGCGCGGCTCTTACTCCTACCTGCACATGAACCTGGGCAGAGCGCCGCATTCGGGCGACGTTGGAACCGCGCCCGGAATCGTAGGATCGAGTCCCCAACATGAGGTGTGGATTCAGTCCTCCCTCGATCTATCGAAGGCCATACAACTCGACCTGACCTACCGGCACGTGAGTGCATTGCCCGGCCAACTCGTCCCGGCATATTCGACAGGCGATGCCCGGTTCGCCTGGCGGTTCAAGCACCAGCTTGAGTTGGAAGTGGTCGGGCGGAACCTTTTCCAGCCTTCTCACGCCGAATCCGGCGGCGATCCCGGTCCTCTGGTCGGGATCAGAAGAAGCGGGTACTTGAAACTCACATGGGGCAGGTGAACTGTAGTAGCGGCCCGCTGCGGATCGCCGGCATTCTGATCGGTGTGCTGGCCGGCTTCGCAGCGCCACCCGAGGGGCAGGCCGCCGGGCCGCCCTCGGAGTATCAGGTGAAGGCGGCGTTCCTGCTGAATTTCACGAAGTTCGTTGAATGGCTTCCGGCGGCATTCGAAGACTCGCGCTCGCCTCTCGCCATCTGCGTTCTGGGCGACGATCCATTCGACGGCGCCCTGGACCAGTTACTCGAAGGCGAGGTGGTTGACGGCCGGCAGCTCGTCGCACGGCGGATCCGGCGGCCCCCAGAGCCCAAGGCTTGCCAGGTGCTGTTCATCAGCCGGTCGGAGAAGGACGTTCCCGTAATCATCCAGGGCCTGGGCCCCGGCGTTCTCACCGTCAGCGATCGGGATGGGTTTCTCGGCGAGGGCGGGGTTATCGGTTTTGTCGTCCAAGGGCGGCACGTTCGATTCGACATCAGTCAACGCGCGGCATCCGGCGCACAGCTGACGCTAAGCGCCCGGCTGCTGAGCGTGGCTCGGTCCGTTGAGAAATAGCCTATGCGTCCCTTCCGCAACACGCCGATCAAACAGAAGCTGCTGGCGATTACCATGGCGGCCACCGCGACCGCCCTGCTGCTGGCGGGCGCTGGCATCGTCGCCATGGATTCGATTCTCTTTCGCGCCGGCATGCGGCGCGACCTTGCGGCCGTGGCCAGCATCGTCGGCGACAACACCACTGCCGCATTGGCCTTCGACGATCCCAGGGTCGCGACAGAAACACTGTCGGCTTTGCGGGCCCGGCCGCACATGGTCGCCGCATGCCTCTACCGCCAGGACGGCACGCTCTTCGCGCGATACTCGCGCCCGGGTCCAATCGCGAACTGCCCTCCCCCACACTCGACCGCGGAGGTACGGTCCGGCAGCGAGGGGATGACCGTCTCCCATCCCATCCTGCTCAACGGCCGGCGAATCGGAACCCTGGTTCTCCTCTACGATCTGGGGGAACTATCGGAACGGATGGGGATGTACAGCGGGATCGTGGTCGTGATCCTGCTGCTCTCGAGCCTGATCGCGTTTGCCCTCTCCTCCCGGCTGAGAGGCATCATCGCGATCCCGGTGTCGCGGCTGGCGAAGGCCGCCCGGTCCGTTTCCGAGAGCGGCGACTACGGCATTCGCGTCCCATGGGAGTCGGGAGATGAACTCGGCATTCTGGTCGACGCGTTCAACGAGATGCTGTCACAAACGCAATCGCGCGACCTCGAGATTCAAAAGGCCCGCAACTCCCTCCAAACGACGCTCACCAGCATCGGCGACGCGGTCATCTCGACAGATGCCGGCGGCCGGGTCGTCTTCGCCAACCCCGTGGCGCGATACCTGCTGCGGTGGCCGGAAGCCGACCTCGCCGGCAGGCACATCGATGACGTCTTCCGGATCGTCAACGAATTCACTCGCAAGACCGTGGAGAGCCCGGTCCAGAGGGTGCTTCGGGAAGGCATCATCGTTGGCTTGGCCAACCATACCATCCTGATCGCGGGGGATGGGACCGAAATTCCGATCGACGACAGCGCCGCCCCCATCAAGCAGAACGGCACGACCGTTGGTGTGGTGCTCGTCTTCCGGGATATCAGCGAGCGCCGTCGCGCGCAGCAGGATGCGGCCTACCTGGCTGCCATCGTCGAGTCTTCCGACGACGCCATCATTGGCAAGTCGCCGGATGGCGTCATCCAAACCTGGAACGCTGGCGCGGAACGCGTGTACGGTTACAAGGCGGAGGAGGTCATTGGGCATCCGATGATCGAACTTCTTCCGCCGGACCGTCGGCACGAGGAATCGGACATCCTGGAAAACCTTCGGGACGGCAACCGCGTGGTCCATTTTGAAACGGTTCGAGTGCGCAAGGACGGCGCCCCGATCGAGGTCTCGCTAACCATATCGCCGATCCGGGATAAAACGGGGCAAGTCGTCGGACTCTCTCACGTAGCCCGCGACATAACGGCTCAGAAGAAGACCGCCGAGCAAATGCAGCAGACGCAGAAACTGGAGAGCCTGGGAGTTCTGGCCGGCGGCATTGCACACGACTTTAACAACTTATTGACTGGCATTCTTGGCAACGCCAGTATGCTCCTCGATGACCTGGCGCCGGGATCCTCCGAGAGGGCGGCGATCGAGGAAGTGATGACAGCCGGCGAGCGGGCCGCCGAACTCGCGCGCCAGATGCTGGCCTATTCGGGCCAGGGACGTTTTGTTCTGGAGGGCATCGACCTGTCCGAGCGGGTCCTCGACACGCTGCCCCTCATCAGAGCCGCGATCCCGCCTACGGTCGAGATCCAACTCAGTTGCGACCAGCGGCTCCCGTTGATCGAAGCCGACGCGGCTCAGATCCAACAGCTCATCATGAACGTGATCATCAATGGCGCCGAGGCAGTCCCGGAAGACACGCACGGGAGGCTCAGCATTACGACTCGCCTCGAAGAAGTGGACGAGCAATACCTCCGTACGCAGGTGAGCGGCAACACGGAAGAATTGACGCCGGGACCCTACGTGCTGTTCGAAGTCAGCGACACCGGTTGCGGCATGGACGAAACAA
Source organism: uncultured Solibacteraceae bacterium (assembly GCA_964493965.1). GTDB lineage: Bacteria > Acidobacteriota > Terriglobia > Bryobacterales > Bryobacteraceae > DASWZN01. Next base: position 13,697 of record CAZBQQ010000104.1, on the reverse strand, counting down.
CGCTGGCGCGCATGTTCGATCCTTTCTTTACGACCAAATTCACGGGACGGGGCTTGGGTCTGGCCGCTGTGGCCGGGATCGTGCGCGGCCACCGGGGCTTCCTTCACGTGGCGAGCGTCCTTGGAGAGGGGACGGTCTTCCGCGTCCTGTTCCCCGTCGCCGAGGCAGTGCAGGAGCCGGAACCGCATCCGCAGGAACCGCAGGATTCCGATGTGCGTGGCGCCGGACTGGTCCTGGTGGTCGATGATGAGCAGTTGATACGCCACCTGGCCACGCAAGCCTTGGAGCGTTGCGGCTACGATGTCTTGCTGGCTGAAGACGGTGCGCGAGGACTGGACATCTTCCGGCACGAAGCGGACCGCCTCGAGTGTGTCCTGCTGGACCTGACCATGCCTGTTATGAGCGGCGAGGAAACGCTTGGGCACATGCAGGCCATCCGCAGCGATGTCCCGATCGTGTTGACGAGCGGGTTCGACGAGGTCCGCGCAGTGCGACGGTTCGAAGGGAAGGGCCTGGCGGGTTTTCTCCAAAAACCTTACAAGGCGGCTTCGCTCATCGAGAAGATCGCCGGCGCCATAGCCGGCAGGCACAAGGGGCACCGCACGATGGGCTCGTCTTCGCAGGATTGAGCTACCGGTTCTCGCGTTGAGTCCACGCTCGCATCGCGAACGTCCAGACCGCCGCGGGCAAAAGCGCGAGCAGGCCTGTCCACAGGGCCACGGTGCGCACCGGAACTCCCCAGTCCACGAACTGGCCGGCCAGGAAGTTGGCGATCGACATCGACAAGACCAGGAAGGCGCAGTCGGCCGAAAACACGCGCCCGCGGAAACGGTCCTCGGTGTGGAATTGCAGCAACGTCGTAGAAAACACCCAGCCGAGCGAATTGCCGCTGCTCGCCACGACCACTGCCAGCATGGCGAGCCCGAGCGACGGCGCGACGGAGAGGCCGGCAAAGCCCAGCGCGCCCAGCAGGAATCCGAACAGGATGCCGGTCCGCAGCCGCTCGCGGTTCTGGCCTGACCACAGCCCGCCGAGGAGAGGCCCCAGGAACGCCCCAATTCCACGGCACGCGAACAGCGCGCTCATCCCCAGCATGGCGCCGCGCCGCGGATCGACGGCCCCCGTCTTCACCGGGAAGACCCTCTCGCCGAGAACCGGCAGGATCACCCAGTTGGTCGCGAAGATCCCGAGTCCGGCTTTCACCAGCAGCAGCGCCACCAGCCGGCGGTCCCCCATCACGTAGCGGATGCCGTCGCGCAGCGGCGAGAAATCCACCACGTCCCGCGCGCGCAGCGGCTTCAATCCCTCGAGGTGATGTTCCTCGAACCTCATCCCGCGGAGCAGCCAGGCCGAGGCGACGAACGAAAGCGAGTTGAGAAGAAACACCGTATCGCGGCCGAAGAACGCCGCCACCAGACCGCCCAGCCCCGCGCCGAGCGCCAGGTTCAGCGACCACGTCATAGAAGAAAGCGCGTTGGCGGCCACCAGTTCCTCGCTCGAAGCGATGTTGGGGACCACGGCGTTTCGCCCCGGCTCGAAGAACGCCCACATGACGGTTTCGAGGAAGAGCAGAACGTAAATCAGCGCCACCAGCTGAGTCCGCGCTGCCACCAGCATCGCCAGAACGATGACCGCGCGCGCCAAGTCGGCCGCGATCATCACGCGCCTGCGGCTGGCCCGGTCGTTCACGATCCCCGCCGCCGGCGCCACGAAGAACTGCGGAAGCACTTGCAGGATGATCGCGAAAGCGATCGAGCGCGCCGTGCCCGTCAACTGGAGAAGCAGCGTGTAAATCGCCACCACGTAGAGCCAGTCGCCGATCTCGCTGACGATCTGCGCCAGCCACAGCCGCCGGTAGTTTCGGTTGAAGCGGACCAGCCGCCAGTAAGTCCCGGCCGTGATTGGCGGCGAGGCCATCTCAGCCAGCGGTGTAGAGCCCCATCCGCCGCTTCACGATCTCGACGGTGGCGTTGGCAATCGGCGCGACGCGCTCGGCGCCCTCGCGCAGGATCCGATCCACGTAACCGGGCTCGGAAACGATCTCCTGGTAGCGCTTCTGCAACGGCTCGATCTGGCTCACCGTCATCTCGGCCACCTGTTTCTTCAGGTCGCCGTAGCGCATCCCGGAAAAGTGCGCGCGCAGCTCATCGCTGGTACAGCCGCTGAAGGCCTGGTAGATGCTGAGCAGGTTCTCGACGCCGGGGCTGAGGACGGCGAAATCCACCGCCGGCGCGGAGTCCGTGGTCGCCCGCATGATCTTCTTGCGGATCGTGCCCGGCGGATCGAGCATCGCCACCGCGTGACCGGTGCCAGTGGCCGACTTGCTCATTTTCTTGGTGGGGTCGTCGAGGCCCATGACGCGCGCGCCGAAAGTTGGCAGCGAGGTCGCGGGCACGACGAACGTGTCGCCGTAAAGCGAGTTGAAGCGCTGCGCGATGTCGCGCGTCAGCTCGAGGTGCTGCGACTGGTCGTCACCCACCGGCACGATCGCGGCCTGGTAGAGCAGGATGTCCGCCGCCATCAGCACCGGGTATTGCAGCAACCCGTCGCCGACCGTTTCCTGAGTCGCGGCCTTCGCTTTGTACTGCGTCATGCGCTCCAGCCAGCCGACCGGTGTCACGCAGGTCAGCATCCATGCCAGCTCGGCGTGCGCCGGCACCGCCGACTGCACCATGATGCTGCTCTGCTTCGGGTCGATGCCCGCCGCCAGGTACAGCGCCGCCAGTTCGACGATCTTCGAGCGCAGCTCGGCGGGGTCCTGGTAGAGGGTCACCGCGTGCAGATCGACGATGCAGAAGACGGTTTCGTAGTCGGGCTGTATGCGCACCCAGTTCTTCAGCGCGCCCAGGTAATTGCCGATGTGCAGATTACCCGACGGCTGCATTCCGGAGAAGACTCGTGGTTTCATGCTAGGGTTGAATCTCTAATCCTACGTTATGACAGACATGGAAACAAACCCGATCGAGGCGACCGTCGAGAAGCTGGTCTATGGCGGCCAGGGGCTGGCGAGGCTGGAGGGGCGCGTGGCGCTGGTCCCCTTCGTGCTTCCGGAGGAGCGGATCCGGCTGAAGCTCGAAGCCGAACGGCGCGGCGTTACCGAGGCCCGCCTGCTCGAAGTCCTCACGCCGGCGGCCGGGCGGACGAAGCCGGCGTGCCCGTTCTTCGTGCGCTGCGGCGGCTGTCACTACCAGCACGCGGAATACGCGGTGCAGCTCGACGTGAAGCGCCAGATCCTGCGCGAGGTGCTGGCCCGCATCGGCAAGCTCGAAGCGCCCGCGGAGATCGGCACCATCTCGGGCGAGCCCTGGGGATACCGCAATCGCACCCAGCTTCATCTGGCAGGCGGCGAGATCGGCTTCTTCGGCACCGGCTCGCATCACCTGGTGTCCGTGGACCGTTGCCCCATCTCCTCGCCGCGCATCAACGAGGCGCTCGCGGCACTGCGCGCGATGAAGGGCGAGCGCCGGTTCCCTGGATTCATCACGTCGCTCGAGCTCTTCACCAACGAATCCGAGGTGCAGGTGAACGTGCTCGAAAGCGGCCGGCCGGTCTCCAAGCGCTTCTTCGACTGGTGCGCGGAGAAGATTCCCGGTTACGCGCCCGACGCCATCGAGTATCCCGTGGGCCCGGCCGCCTTCCGCGTGCATCACAAGTCGTTTTTCCAGGTGAACCGGTTCCTGATCGAGCCGCTGATCGCCGCGGCGCTCGAAGGAGCCGAAGGCGAGTCGGCCCTGGATCTGTACTCCGGAGTGGGTCTGTTCTCGATCGCGCTGGCGCGCCGATTCCGCAGCGTGACGGCGGTCGAGACCAGCGGCAGCGCCGTGCGCGATATGGAATTCAACGCCCAGCGCGCGGGGGTTACGGTGGAGGCGCGTCGCGAACCGGTCGAAGCGTTCCTTGAGGCCGCGGAGAACGCGCCGGACTTCATTCTGGCCGATCCGCCTCGCGCCGGTCTGGGCAAGCACGCCGTCCGTGCCCTGCTCCGCCTGAAGCCGAAGCTGGTGACCATCGTTGCATGCGACCCATCCACGCTAGCCCGCGACCTGGCGGCGCTAGTCGCAGGCGGCTACAAGATCGAACAGCTTACATTGGTCGATCTGTTCCCGCAGACCTTCCATATCGAGACCGTGGCTCGGCTGCGGCTGGGGGAATAGTAGCACCTGGCCTGCGCCAAAGGCGCAATCCCGACACTAGCCCTCAAGTGCCTTTTTATCAATACATTAGAACCCACCTAACTTGCTTCTTGAGCTTGACATAATATAGCTAACGATGCTATATTGACTTCGAGACAGGACAAGCGAATGACTGCCGGGCAGTGGAGAGATGGACGCAAGAAGGCGGCCTTGACACAGGTTGAGGCCGCGCGTTCGCTGAACGTGTCACAGCCGTATCTGTCGCAACTCGAAGCGGGAGTGAGGGTCGCCGGTGGTGGACTCGCTCGCAAGGCTGCGAAGCTTTACGAACTCCCGCCCACGGCTCTCCCTCTGCCAGAGCCACTCGACGTTCGGGAGGTTGCACCCGATGAACTTCAGCGCAGGCTCGCCTCTCTCGATTACCCGGGCTTCGAGCATGTTCGTCCCAGGCGGCGGAGTAATCCTGCCGAAGTCGTCCTCAGCGCCGTCTTGAAACAGGACCTGGACACGCGCCTGGTTGAAGCTCTGCCCTGGGTCCTGAGCACATATACCGATCTGAACTGGCCTTGGCTCCGAGACCGGGCCAAACTGCATAACGCTCAAAACCGGCTGGGGTACCTCGTACATCTCGCCGAGCAGACTGCGCGCACTCTGCCCGATGTCGTTCGGGTTTTGTCCCGATGGCAAGGCGAACTCGAAGAAGCCCGTCTAGCCCGTGAAGGAACTCTCTGTCGCGATTCGATGCCGGGGCCTGAGCGCGAATGGTTAAGGTCAAATCGCCCTAAAGCCGCTGTCCATTGGAGCCTGCTGACCGGCCTGACGGCCGAGCAGCTACCCTATGCCTCCGAGTGAAATAGTGCCGGAGCCGTGGCGGTCTTTTTTCGCCGAAGTGGACTCCCGCCTCGGCGAAGGCGTTCAACTGCACTGCTGCGGCGGCTTCGTTGTGACACAACTCTATGGCGTCGCCCGCACCACGCGCGACGTTGACTTTCTGAGTGCCGTGCCCAACGTGCGGAGTGAGCTGTCACTGATTGCGGGCAAGGGTTCTGCCCTGCACCGGAAGTATCGAGTCTACCTCGACGCCGTAACGGTCACTACGCCTCCCGAAAACTACGAGGAACGGCTGGTGCCCATGTTCGCCGGCACGTGGCGCCGCCTGGAACTCCTCGCACTCGAGGCCCATGACCTGGCCCTCTCCAAGCTCGAGCGGAACTTCGAGCGGGATCGTGACGACGTGCAGCAACTCGCGCGGGCAGGCTACCTAAGGTCAGAAGTCCTGAGTGAGCGCTACTACACCGAGCTTCGTCCGCTCATTACCCACGAAGAGCGCCACGATCTGACGCTCCGATTGTGGCTTGACTCTTATTGGCCAACTGGTGCCCGGGGCGGGACTTGAACCCGCACGTCCCTTGCGGGACAGAGGATTTTAAGTCCTCTGCGTCTGCCGATTTCGCCACCCGGGCGCGGCCTTCCGACTCATTGTCGCGCGAACCGCGCGTTCGCGCTAGACTACGCGCGTGGCCCTGAAAACGGTCGCCCTCGTTCCGCTCCTGGCCGCTCTCGCCGCCGCCGGCCCGCAAAGCCTGGCCGACCTGCCCGATCCCCTGGTCGGCACCGACTCGCGCTACGAACTGTCGCACGGCAACACCTACCCTGCCGTCTTCGTACCCTTCGGCATGATCGGCTGGACCGCCGAGACCGGCGAGGGCGGCTGGCCCTACCAATACTCGAAAGACACCATACAGGGCTTTCTGGCCACCCATCGCCCTTCCGCCTGGATGAGCGATTACGGCGCCTTCTCGTTCATGCCCGTCACCGGCGAGTTGAAGGTGCTGCCGCTGGAGCGCGCCGCGCGCTTCCGCCATCAGGACGAAGACGCCCGCGCATACCGCTACAGCGTGCTGCTCGAGAATGGCGTCCGCGTGGAGATGGCGCCCGCGCGGCGAGGCGGCGTGCTGCGGTTCACGTTCCCTCGCACGGAGAACGCGTTCATCGTCGTGGATCGCGGCGCCGCCGGCTCGGTCCAGATCCATCCCGAGAGCAACACCATCACCGGCACCAACACGAGTATCCGCGACAACTTCCCGCCCAACTTCGCGCAGTCTTTCGTGGCGGCGTTCGACCGCAAGCTCGAGCGCTCCGGCACCTGGGACAACGGAGCCTGGGCCACATTCGCCACCAAGCCGGGCGAAACGGTCTCGGTGCGCGTGGGCGTCTCGCTCATCAGCCCGGAGCAGGCGGAGCGAAACCTGCCCGCCGGCGACTTCGCGCAGGTTGAATCGCGCGCACGAACCGAATGGGAGCGCGAGCTCACCCGGATCGAAATCCAAGGCGGCACGGAGGCCCAACGGCGAACCTTCTACACGGCGCTCTACCACGCGCTGCAACTCCCGCGCGAGCTGCACGAGGCCGACGCCTCGGGCGCCACCCGACACTACAGCCCCTACGACGGCCGCGTTCACACCGGAACCATGTACGCCGACACCGGCTTCTGGGACACCTTTCGCGCCGAGTTCCCGCTGCTCACCATCCTGGAGCCCGGGCGCGTCGGCGAGATCATCCGCTCGATGCTGAACGCCTTCGATGAGGGCGGCTGGATTCCGAAGTGGCCGAACCCCGGCTACAGCAACGTCATGATCGGAACGCACGGCGATTCGGTCATCGCCGACGCCTTCGTGAAAGGCATCCGCGACTACGACGTCGAGAAAGCCTACGCCGCGCTGCGCAAAGATGCCACCGAACCCGGGACCGGCCGCTACCAGGCGCGCACCGGGATCGAAGACTACATACGGCTCGGCTACGTGCCGGCCGACAAGGTCCCCAAGTCCGCCGCCTCCACGCTCGAATACGCCTACGACGATTTCTGCGTGGCGCAGGTCGCGCGCGGCCTCGGCAAGATGGATGACTACCGCACCTTTCTGCGGCGTTCCCAGAACTACCGCAATCTGTTCGACCCATCGACCGGTTTCATGCGCGGGCGCACCAGCGACGGCGCCTGGGTCAAGCCGTTCGATCCGCTGGCATGGGGCGGTGTATACACGGAAGGCAACGCCTGGCAGTGGCTCTGGTCGGTGCAGCACGACGTCCCCGGCCTGATCGGCCTGCTGGGCGGCCGCGAGGCATTTCTCAAGAAGCTCGACACGCTATTCAGCATGACGTCGGATTTCAAGGTGGGTGGCTACGGCAAGGTGATCCACGAAATGACCGAGGCCAAGATGGCGGGCACCGGACAATACGCACACATCAACGAGCCGGTTCATCATGTCATCTACCTCTACGACTACGCGGGCCAGCCGTGGAAAGCGCAACGCTGGGCGCGGGAGATCATGGACCGCTTCTATCGGCCGGGGCCCGACGGCTGGCTGGGCGATGAGGACACCGGGCAAATGTCGGCGTGGTACATCTTCAGCGCGCTGGGCCTATACCCCGTGAACCCCGGCCAGCCAGTTTACGCGCTGGGGAGTCCGCTGTTCGACCGCGCCACGATTCACCTGGAGAACGCACGGGACTTCACGGTGGAAGCCGAGAGGAGCGGCCCGCGAGACCTCTATGTCCAGTCGGTAACATGGAACGGAGCACCGATCGAGCGCCCGTGGATCGCTCATAACGACCTGATGAAGGGAGGAGTGTTGCGATTCCGCCTCGGCCCTGAGCCGAACCTGCAATGGGGCGCGGGCGGGATTCTCACGGAGTAGGATGGTCTCATGATCACCGGGGCTCACGTTCTTCTTTACAGCCAGGATGCCGAACGAGACCGCGCATTCTTTCGCGACATCCTGCAATTCCGTTCGCTGGATGCCGGCGGGGGCTGGCTGATCTTCGCGTTGCCGCCCGCGGAGTTGGGCGTCCACCCGGGCGACGGCAAGTTCGTGCAATCGCACGCGGACCAGCACCTCCTGGGCTCCGTGCTCTACCTGACCTGCGACGACCTGCCTTCGCTCGTCCAGTCGCTCCGAGCGAAGAACGTCGAGTGCACACCCGTGGCCGAAGCCGACTGGGGGACCGCGACCACCATCCGTTTGCCGAGTGGAGGGCAGCTGGGCTTGTACCAGCCCAAACACGCAACGGCCTTCTAGCCACCCGCGCCGCCGCGACGCCGAACGAGGCCTGCGCGAACAAGCCCGCTCGGGCTAGAATCAGAGATCGGGTCGATAAGTCTTATTAGATGGCACTGTCTTCCAGGACCTTCCGTGTCCTTGTCAGTTCGGCGTTTTCCGACCTCCCAAACGAACACGGCATTCTTTACGGCGACGTGTTTCCCAAGCTCGGGGAACTGTGCCGGCGCCACGGTTGGAGATTCCAGGCCATCGACCTGAGCCCTGCCGCCGGTCTCCAGGACCGCACCCGCTTCCGCTCGTTTTCGCCGCCGCCCATTTACATCTGTGTGGCCGGCGATCGCTACGGATATCGTCCCCTGCCCGAAACCATTCCCGCGGCCGAATTCGCGCAGATCGAAAAACGCGTTTCGCCCACCGCCGTCGCTTTTCTGCGCGAGTGGTACCGGCTGGACGCCAACGCCGTGCCACCGGTTTACGTTCTCCAACGTCCCAGCGGCGTCTTCGCCCAGCCCGAGGCCCGGGAGCGCTTCGTCGCGGCGCCGCTGCACGCGCTTCTGGTCGAGGCGGTGTCCGCTCTCGATCTGCCTGCCGAAGAGCGCCTGAAATACGAAGCGTCGGCAATCGAGCAGGAGATCCAGGCCGCGCTGGCCGGAAAGGATGGCGGCCCGGTCCACATCTTCTGCTTCGCGCGAGCCTCGGACCCGGTCTCCGCCGAACCCGATGCGGATTCCCGCGCCCGGCTCGAAGCGCTTAGGAAGCGGTTGCGGCAGCAACTCGGAGGCAACTGCTACGAGTACACGCCGAACTCGCTCGGGACCGTGGCCGCCGCCGCTACGGCCGCACTTTATCGCGTCGTCCAGTCGGAAATCAAGCCCCAGGAGAAGCTGGCTTCGGAAGATCGCGAAGCCGCCGCGCACGAAGCGCTGGGACACGAGCGGGCGCGCTGGTTCACCGGACGGGCGAAGCCGGTGGAGCGGATCGCCCAGTATCTACACGGCAACGATCCGCATCCGCTGGTGATCGCGGGACCGCCGGGATCGGGCAAGTCAGCGCTGCTGGCGCACTCGGTGGACCGCTACCGGAGCCTGCGACGCGAGGCGGTCGTGGTCTATCGCGCGGCCGGCGCCACGGCGGAATCCGTGGATGGCCGCGCGCTGCTGGCGGAGGTCTGCCGCAGGCTGGGCCCGGCCGCCCCAAGCCCCGCCGGCTACACGGAGCTGATCGAACAGTTCGCCGAGCGGCTCAAGACCTCGGCTGCCGCCGCGCCCGTCGCCGTGATCCTCGATGGCCTCGATCAGTGGCCGCAGCTCGACCAGGCGCGGGATCTGGACTGGCTGCCAGCCACGGTCCCCGCCGGGGCGCGGCTGGTCGTCGCGGCGTCGTCTACCGAACTGCTCGCGCGCCTCAAGAAGAAGGTTCCCGCCGAGAACATCGTCGAACTTGGGCCCATGACGATTGGCGAGGGCGGCCGGCTTCTCGATCTGTGGCTCCGCGACGCCGGGCGTGCGCTCTCCGCCGCCCAGCGGACCCGTGTGCTGGAAGGATTTCGAGGCTGCCCCCTGCCCGGCTTTCTGAGGTTGTCTTTCGAGGAAGCGCGCCGTTGGCGCTCGTCCGCGCCGCCGAGCGCCTCCTCGCTGGCTCCGGACATGGCTGGACAGATCGACGCCCTGCTGGAGCGGCTCGCGAAGCGCCACGGCCGCGCCCTGGTCGCGCGCTGTCTCGGCTACCTCGCGGCGGCGCGCCAGGGACTGGCTGAAGACGAGCTCTTCGAACTTCTCTCGCGCGATGGCCTGGTCACGGCGGCCACCTGGCCTCCTCTATGCGCGGACCTGTGGCCCTACCTGATCGCGCGCGCCGCCGACGGCGTCACTCTCCTTGCCTTCGCGCACCGTGAATTCCAGGAGACGGCCGCCCAGTCGTTCCTGGCAGGCGAAGAGCGTCGCGCGCGGCACCAAGCCCTCGCCAGCTACTTCGAGGGGAGCGTCTATCCCGCGCGCCGCCTGGCCGAACTGGCCCGCCAGCAGGCGCTGGGCGGCTTGTGGGGACCGCTCGAGGCCACGCTCACGAGTTTCGATTTCGCCGAGGCCAAGGCGCGCGCGGGACTGCTGCGCGACCTGATCGACGACCACCGCATCGCCGCCTCCTGCTGGCACGCCGAAAAGCTGGGTCCGCCACCCTGGTACGAGTGGAGCCGGTTCCTTGCGGCCGAGGCCAGCACCCTCGAGGCCGCGGTCGCGAAGCATCCGCAAATCCTCTTTCAGCAGGCCTTCAACCACTCCCTCGATGGTCGCGTCTCCCGCGCCGCGCGGGCGCTGGTCGAGCAGGGACGCGAGCCTCGCCAGCCCTGGTTCGAACGCGTGAACCGGCCCGAGCTCCCGCCCGACGGGCGCGACTGCCTGGCGACCTTCGAAGGCCACAGCGGACCGGTGTCCTCGATAGCGCTGGCCGCCGCCGGCGAGCTGGTGGTCTCCGGTGGCGTCGATGGCACGCTGCGCGTGTGGAGGGTTTCGACAGGATCCTGCCTGCGCGTTATGCGGGGGCACAGCAGCGGCATCATGGCCGTGCTGGTGGCCGGCGCGGCTAATCGCGTCGTCTCGGCGTCCTGGGACACCACGGTTCGGGTTTGGGACCTCGACAGCGGAGAATGCCTGCACGTCCTGGGCGGTCACCTGACCCCGGTGGTGTCGCTGGCCGCGGTAGGAACGGAGCGGGTGGCGGCTGGCGCGAGCGACGGCAGCCTGCGCCTATGGGAAATCGAAACCGGAAAGTGCCTGGCTACGTGCAAGGGCCACCGCGACCGCATCAACTCCATCCTGGCGATCCCCGGCGACCGCATCGCCTCGGCCTCGGACGACGGTTCGGTCCAGGTCTGGAACCAGGATGGGTTGCGTTTGGGCGTGCTGACCGGCCACGGTGGCCCGGTCCTGCATCTGAACTGGATCGGAGGATCGCTCGCCACCTCCTGCCACAGCGGGAAGATCCTGATGTGGGATCTTGAAACCAGCAAGACCCGCGACATCCTGGCCGGACACACCGGACCCGTCGCGGGCACCGCTCCGCTCGACGCCGCGCGCATGGTCTCCTGGTCCTTCGACAACACCGTGCGTATCTGGTCCCTGGTGGATGCGTCGCAACTTCTCGTCCTGCGGCGCCACACGTCGCCCGTCACGTGCGTCCAGGTGCTCAAGGACGGCCGCCTGCTCTCGGCGTCCGAGGATTCCACGCTGCGGCTTTGGGACACGGAGGGCGAATCTCTGGGAGTGATGGCCGGCCACCGCTCCTGGGTCACCGCCCTCGCGACCGGCGCGGAGGCGGTCATTTCCGCAAGCCGCGACGGGACCCTGAAAGTCTGGGACCCGGACGCCGTGAGCGGCGAGAGCCCGGCGCATACGGTTGACACTCCGGCCGACATCGTCCGCTCGCACGACCTCGCTGGCGTGTTCGTGGTGGATGCCACCACCGCCATTTCTGTCACTGGCGAACCCGAGTGGTTCCAGCTCTGGGATCTGGAAAAGGGCCACTGCGTGCAGTCCGCCGCCGGAACCTCCGAGGCCGGCAGGCAGCTCCGGGAGCGCATTCGCGGACGGGCGGCCGTCCCCGGACCCTCCTTCTTCGGCGGGCCCCGTTCCCAGTGGGGTTTCGCCATCCGGGGCGCCACGGGGAACAACAACGGGACCGCTCCCGGACTGATGCTGACCCGCGAACGCGAGCTCTCGGAGGGATTGTTCGATCACGACGACGGCGAGCTGGCCTTCTATCCGGTGGTCTGCCACGCGGCTTCCTGGACTTTCGAGTGCGAGTACGGGATCGCCTTCGACGCCCGCACCCGCGAGCCGCACATCGTCAAAGCCCACCACGGCACGGTGGCAACCGCGGAGCCGGAAGCGGACGCGGCACCGGCCGGCGGGCTGCGCTCGCTGGTGCGCAAGCTTTGGGGGCGCGGAGATAAGCTATGAAAGGACCCGAAGCCGCCTGGTACGTCACGCGCCTGGCCCAGATCCCATCCTCCCCGCTCACTGGCACCGGGTTCCTCGACAATGCGTCCGGTTCCGCCGAGTGCCGCCGGATCGGGTATGCCATCCATCGCGGCGATGGCCACGAGGGCATGCTGCGAGTCTGGGATTCCTGCCGCACCTCCCTCGACGCTGAGACTGCCAACCAGATCGCGGGAGCTTGGGTTGGCATTGGACAGTGGCAGGGGCCCCCGGCCTGAAACACCCCCTTGGCGGGTGTATACTCCTGACTGCGGCGGTGCGTATCACTACTATGTACATCCGGATCCTTCTGGCACTCACAAGCTCTCTTGCCCTTACGGCTGGCGCGCCACCGACGGCCGATGTCTCCATTCGCCAAATCAAGTTCACCACCGAAGATCAGTTGACTCGTGTCGTGATCGAGACCGCCGGGAAGTTGCCGTACCACGCCGCCCGCCTGAGCGCTCCCGACCGCATCTATTTCGATCTCAAGGGCGTGAGCGCCACTACGGGCCCGCGCGTGATCCCCGTCGGCGGCAAGCTGCTGAGGCAGATCCGGGTATCCCCAAAGGAGGCGGGAGTCACGCGCATCGTTCTCGACGTCGAACCGGGCGTCGAGTATTCCGTCTTGCGGCTGAGCGACCCGGACCGGCTGGTCATCGATGTGCGCGCCGCCGGCAGCGCAGCGCCAACACCCGCCGCAGCCGCGGTCCATGCGCCCGAGCCGGCAGTACCCGAGGCCAACCCGGACGTTGTAGTGTCCGAGCCGAGAGCGCCTAATCGGCCTCCGTTGCCAGCGCCTCCGACCCCCGCGCCTGAACCAGCAGCGCCGACACCGACGCCGACGCCAGCGCCCATGGCGGCCCCCGAGCCGGCAGCGCCGACCCCGACGCCCGCGCCCGTGGCTGCGCCTGAACCGCCAGCGCCGGCGCCCGTCGCTTCGCCGGAGCCGGCAGCGTCAGTCCCGGCGCCCGCACCTGCCGCAACCCCTGCGCCCGAGCCGATGCCAGCCCCTGCCGCGGCTGCCGACGCGGCCGGCCCCAACATAGTCGAGGAGATCGTCGCCAAGGTCAATAACGAGATCGTGACTCGCGGCGAAATGGACAAATTCCGCCGCATGGTCGAGGGCGAGATCGCCCACCAGGGGTTGAATGCCGTGCGGGCCCAGGAGGCCCTCAAGCAAGCGGAAAGGGACCTGCTGCGCGACCGCATCGACCAGTTGCTCATGGTCGCCAAGGCCAAGGAACTGGACCTAAAGGTGGACCAGGAGTTGAGTAAGCAGATTGCCACCCTGCAACTCAAGAGCGGGATCACCGACACCGACAAGTTCCACGAGTGGGTGCGCGAGCAGAGTGGCATGTCCTTCGAGGATTACAAGGAGCAAGCCAAGGACAATCTTCTGACCCAGGACGTGGTGCGCCGCGAGGTGGGCGGGCGACTCACCATCTCCAAAGCCGAAGAGCAGAAGTATTACGAAGACCACAAGAACGAGTTCGTGCGCGAAGAGCAGGTGTGGTTGCAGGAGATCCTGA